>JAYTHX010000262.1:0-4469 GCA_043732195.1 Polyangiaceae bacterium | reverse complement strand
GGAGGCGGAGGATGAACGGAAACAGGCGGATCGGGAGCGGGCCCAGCCGCGCCGTCGGCGTCCTCGAGGCGCGGAGCACCACCACTGCCTCCTCCATGATCGCCGCGAGGCTCTTCCGGTAGCCGTCGCCGAAGAGCAGCTCCTTCGTCGGCTGATCGGTGAGGGCGCTCACCGCGTTGTTCAGGTTCATCACCAGCTTCGACCACTGGAGCGGCTTGATGTCGCCCGTGATCATCACGTCGAGCCCCGTCGTCGCGAGCCGCGCGCCGAGCTGCGCGACACGTCTATCGCTCGATGCCTCGATCACCAGCGGCCCCGTCGTGGCCTGGCGGAAGGTGCCGTTGTCCTTCGAGACCACGTTGAAGCCGACGATGCCGCCCTGCACCGCGATGCCCGGCAGCCCCGCGCGCAGCACGTTCGCGTTGCGGACGCCGTTCTGCATGCTCACCACGATGGTCTTCGGGCCCAGCACGGCGGCGAGCTGCTCGGCCGCCTCCTCGCTCTGCGCGCTCTTCACGCACACGAGGACGATGTCGCGATCGGCCAGCGCCGAGAGGTCGGTGGCGAACACGAGCTTGTCCTCCGGGACCGTTCGCGCGCGCTCGCCGTGCAGGCCCGCCACCGTCAGGCCGCTGACCTCGAGCTCCGTCTTCAGCCGCTCGCGGCCCACGAAGATCACGTCGCTCCCGGCCGCGGCGAGGCAGCCCCCGACGTAGCAGCCGATCGCGCCGGCGCCCATGATCCCGATGCGCAGGGGCGTCTCCACGACCGCCACGGTACCTGACGGGGCGGGTGAACGGGTCAGCAGCCGTCCGGCCCGCACGTCGCGCCTTCGGCGTAGACGACGGGCCGCGCGCCGAGGTCGTCCCACGCGCGCTCGAGGGCGCGCAGCAGCACCTCGATGGGCTGCGCGCCCGACACCGCGTACTTGCCGCCCATCACGAAGAAGGGGACGCCGCTGATGCCGAGCTTGCGCGCCTCGTCCTCGTCCTCACGGACCTCGGTGACGTGCGCGTCGCTGGCGAGCATCGCGCGCACCTCCTCGGGATCGAGCCCAGCCTCTCCCGCGAGGCGCACCAGCGCCTCGGGGTCACCCATCAGCTCACCCTCGGTCAGGTAAGCGCGGAGCAGGCGCTCCTTCACCGCGTCCTGCTTGCCGCGCTCGCCGGCGAGGTGAATCACGCGATGGGCGTCGAATGTGTTGCCCGAACGGATCTTGTCGAAGCGGAAGTCGAGCCCATCCTCGGCGGCGACGTCGGTCATGCGCTCGATCATCCCCTCGGCCTCGCGCAGGCCCGCGCCGTACTTCGTGGAGAGCCGCTCGGCGTAGGAAACGGAACGGTCGCGCTCGCGCGGCGCGGACGGGTCGAGCTCGAACGCATGCCACACGATCCGCACGGCATCGCGATGCGCGAACCCCTCGAGCGCGGTTTCAAGGCGGCGCTTGCCCACGTAGCACCACGGACACGCGATATCGGACCAGACATCGATGCGAAGCTCGTTCTTCATGGCGAGCTCACTCTAGGTCGCGATGACGCGGCGCGCGAGCGCATCAGTAGAGCGAGGGACTCGCGATCAGCATGCGCGTCCCGCCGACCGAGGCGACGACGTCCGTGCAGGCGACGCAGCTGCCCGGCAAGACGCTCGCGACCCGCTCGATCGAGACGTCTGCCGCGGCGAACCCGAGGTGCGCAGCGGCGCGGAGGAGCGTGTCCTCCACGTCGGAATCGTCCGCCGAGGAGACCTCTTGCGGAAGGTCGTGATGGCCCAGGCTGGCGATCGAGAAACGAGTGCTCACGTGCGCGCCTTCTTCTTCTCGCGCAGCCACGTGATGCCGTGGGCCATGAAGGTCCAGTCCACCATGTGCCCGGCGTTGCGCTCCTCGACCTTGGACGGCCAGCCCATCGCCGCGAGGGCCCCGCCGAACGCGCGCGAGTGCGCGGCGGTCTGCGGGTCGGCCGCGGACACGCCCACGAACACCGGCGCGCGTTTGCCGTTGGCTTGATCGCTCTTCACCCACGAGGAGCCGCCCGCGAGCACGATGTAGCCGTCGACATCGAGCGCGCTGCGGACGGCGAGCGCGCTGCCGAAGTATGCGCCACTGGAGAAGCCGACCACGAACGTCTCGTCGAACGTGTGGCCGACGCGCTTCTCCACGTTGGCGCGTGCCTTCTTGATGGCGGCGAGGATGGCGGGCTCCTGATCCTTCTGCGCGGCCTGCGAGGTCGGCCAGACGTAGCCGTTGCCGTCGCTCGGCGCGGTGGGGATCACCACCGTGAAGTGATGGCGCTTCGCGTGCAGCGCCATCGCGCTCTGCTGCAGGTACTGGAAGCCCGGCGTCTGCGCGAGCGCGCCATGGAGGTACACGACCAGCGTGCGGCGACCGTCCTCGGTGGCGCCGCCGTCGGCGAAGCAGACGTGATCGGAGAGCTCGGTGACCTCGGGCCCGCACCACGGCTTCGCGGCGGCCTTGCCCTTCGCCTCCTCGGCGTGCGCCTCGGGCGCGAAGGAGAGCGCCGCGAGCGAGCACGCGGCGGCGAGCGCGACGACGGTGAGCGGCGAGCGCATGGGCCGCGTCCTACCACGGTAGAGGCCTGAAAACGAGCCCGAGGCCGCCGGCTCAGCCCGCGAGCCGAGCCACGAACGGCGCGAGCTCCGGCTCGTCGTGGAGAGACGCGAGGACGTGGCGGAGACGCACGTCGCTCGCGTCGTCGGCGGCGTACTGCTCGGCGCGGAGGATCACCGCGTAGAGCGCTGGACCGACGCCCGCGGTGTGGCCCGCGGGCGGCAGGCGGGTCCAGCGCGACCGCGGCAGCGCGTCGCCCATCTCCTCCATCAGCTTCACGGCGTGGACGCCGCGCGCCTTGAGCGGCTCGGAGTAACGCTTCGCGCACAGCAACGTGAGGAGCAGCGCGAGCGGGCTCATGAACCAGGACTGCCAATCCTTGTCCACCAGCGCCTGCATCGTCCCCATGCACGCACGAAGATCTGGATCCCAGGCGCGGAAGGTCATCGCGCCCGCCTTGCCCGAGAGCGCGCCGTCGTAGAGCGACGCGACGTCTCGCGCGGAGTCCTCGAGCGGCCGGCGGAGGAATGCGAGCTCGCGCGGCAGGGCCGCTGCGACGCTGGCGATGACGTCGGCCGAGGACCCGCCGAGGCGAAGCGCCAGATCGTTCACCGTCCGGAGCCGGGGGGTGCGCGTGGGCGCCACGTCTTCCTCGTGCGAGGGCCGCTCGTCGAGCAGTTGCTCCACGGCGGCGCGCACGTCGTCGGGGTAGACGTCGCGCTTCTGGAGCGCCCTGCCGAGGTCCGAGAGGCCGAGCAAGAGGTGGAGCAGGTGCTCGACGTCGGCTTGCGCGTGCCCGGCGCGCCGCGCCACCACCAGCGGGCTCGCGAGCAGGTTCGACGCCATGCCGCGCGTGCTCGCCCCGCCGGGGGAGAGGCCGGCGATGAGGCGGTCCAGCAGCGAGCTCACGGCCGGAGCTTGCCATGGGTCCGGCGCCGGCGCACAGCAGGTTCGGTGCCGGAGCTCCCCGAGGTCGAACACGCCAGGCGAATGCTCGAGCTGTGGATCGACCACACGCGCATCACCAAGGTGACCGTGCAGGATGCACGCATTCTCGATCTCCACGTGCGGCCTGCAAAGGTGATCGCTGCGCTCGAGGGCCGCCGCGTGGAGCGCCTCGAGCGGCGAGGAAAGTGGCTGCGCATCGCCCTGGACGAAGGGGCGTTCTTCTCCCATCTCGGCATGACCGGAAAATGGGTGAAGGCCAGCCCTGCCGCCGAGACGCTGCGCTTCGAGAAGGTCCGCCTCGACGTGATGGCCGGGCGCACCCGACGGAGCGTCCGCTACCTCGATCCGCGCCTGTTCGGTCGCTTCGTCGTGCCGGCGGAGGATCTGCCGATCTGGAGCGCGCTCGGGCCCGACCCGCTGGTCGACGGCATCGACGTGGCGGCGCTCCACGCGAAGCTCCAGCGCCGCACGCTGGCCATCAAGCCGGTGCTCCTCGACCAGAAGGTGCTGGCCGGCATCGGCAACATCTACGCGACCGAGGGGCTCTTCACCGCGCGGATCGATCCGCGGCGCGCCGCGAGCTCGCTCTCGCGCACCGAGACCGCGGCCCTCGCCCGCGGCCTGCGCAAGGCGCTCGCCGCGTCGATCGCGCGCAACACCGAGGAGACCATCACGTACGTGGAGGAGCCCGGCGCGGACAATCCGTTCGTCATCTACGGCAACGAGGGCACCCCGTGTCCCCGCTGCAAGCGCCCGCTCGCCAAGATGCTCCTCGCCGGCCGCGGCACGGTGTTCTGCAGCCACTGTCAGCGCTGAAGCGGCAGCGTCGCGAGCAGGCGCACCGCGTGAGCGCCTTCGCGTCCTGGAGCATCACCTTCTGCGCGTATTGCGTGCCGAGCGATCCGAACATCGGATCGAGCGCGAGGTTCTCGGGCCGCGTGCCCATCGCGCGCGC
>JAYTHX010000261.1:0-4486 GCA_043732195.1 Polyangiaceae bacterium | reverse complement strand
ACACGTCCCAGATGAGCGGGCTCTTGAAGTTCGGCCAGATGCTCATCTCGTTGGGGAACGGGAGCATGTAGTAGGCGTACCAGGCGCGCCCGACGTGGATCCCGGGGAAGACCAGCGCGCAGATGACCGCGAAGATGGTCATCGCTTCGGCGAAGCGGTTGATGCCCGTGCGCCACTTCTGACGGAACAGGAACAGGACGGCGCTGATCAGCGTGCCGGCGTGACCGATACCGATCCACCAGACGAAGTTCGTGATGTCCCACGCCCAGTAGACGGGCGCGTTGTTTCCCCACACCCCGACGCCGACCCAGAAGAGGTAGCCGATCGCGATCGTCATCACGCCGAGGAACGAGGAGGCGATGCCGAAGGCAACCCACCACGCGCGCGGCGCCTTGTTCTCGGTGACGCGAGCGACCGTCTCCGTGATGGAGCGGAACGTTGTTCCTTCGGCAACGAGAGGGGTCTCGCCGAGCGCTTTGATCGGCAGGTTCCAGGAGCTCATGATTACGCTCCCTCTTTCATCTCTGCGTTGGGGTTGCGGATCTTGCCGAGGTAGGTCGTGCGCGGGCGCGTCCCGAGCTCGGCGAGGAGGCGGTAGGAGCGGTCCTTCTCCCTCGACTTCGCGACCTTGCTGGTCGGGTCGTTGAGATCACCGAAGACAATCGCGCCGGTCGGGCAGGCCTGCATGCAGGCGCTCACGATGTCGCCGTCCTTGATGGCCTGACCGGTGCGCTTGCTCTTGATCTTGCCCTCCTGGATGCGCTGGACGCAGTAGTTGCACTTCTCCATGACGCCGCGCATGCGCACGGTGACGTCGGGGTTGTAGTGCATCTTCTCGACCTCCGGCAGCTCGTCATAGGAGCCGCCGCTCGTGTGGTAGTTGAGGAAGTTGAAGCGGCGGACCTTGTACGGGCAATTGTTCGCGCAGTAGCGCGTGCCGATGCACCGGTTGTAGGCCATGTCGTTGAGGCCCTCGGGCGAGTGCTCGGTCGCGTTGACCGGGCACACGTTCTCGCACGGAGCTTCCTCGCACTGCACGCAGGCAACGGGCTGGAAGACGATCTGCGGGTCGTTCGAGTCGAGCCCGACGAAGTAGCGGTCGATGCGCAACCAGTACATCTCGCGGCCGCGCCAGACCATCTCCTTGCCGACCGCCGGGACGTTGTTCTCGATCTGGCAGGCGATGACGCAGGCGTTGCAGCCCGTGCATGACGTGAGATCGATGCCCATGCCCCACTTGTGGCCCTTGGAGTAGTCGACAGACGTCCACAGCGGCGGCGTGGTCGGGTCGGGCGAGCCGGTCTCGCGCACCGCGATCGGCTTGCCGTGCTGGTCGAGGTCCTTGCGGTCGCCGACGGTGGACGACGGGAACATCGGGAAGAAGGCCTGCTTCTTGTACTCGTCGAGCGTGGCATCGATGGCGACCGGGCGGCCTTCCATCGTGTCGTGCTCCTGCGTCTGCGAGAGCTTGTACGCGTGGGTCTCGACCTCGAACGGATCGTTGGGGCGGATGCGGCCCGCGGCCGGGCTGTCGCCCGCGGCCATGCCGACGGTGCGGAGCTTCGTCTTGATCGCGTCGAGCTCGCCGCCGGCGAGCTTCTGCGCCTTCACGCCGGAGGCCATCCACATCGCGTCCGTCGTGCGAAGACCGCCCACGTCGAAGCCGTGCTTGTCGCCGTAGCGACCGGCCTTCTGGCGACCCCACCCGAGAACGAGCCCCAGCGAGTTGTCGGCCTGACCCGGCGTGATCCACACCGCGATGTCGACAGCCGTGGCGCCGGCGCGCGTGAGGCGGACGATCGAACCGTTTTCTACGCCGAGCGCGGTGGCCGTGGACTTCGAGATCGTGGCGACGTTGTCCCAGGTCAGCTTGTTGACCGGATCCGGGAGCTCGAGGAGGAGCGGGTTGTTCGCGTAGCGGCCGTCGAAGATCTTCGGGCACGCGGCGAACGTGATCTCGAGGTTCTCGGGGCCGAGCGCACCCGCCGCTCGCGGCGCGCCGCCGAACGCGGCGGAGACCTCGGTCTTGCGCGCGTCGAGGTTGCCGAACGCCTTCGCGGCCGGTCCGAGGACGCCCTTCTTGAGCGCGTCCGCCCAGGTGCGGGTCATCGCGGCCGGGCTCGAGAGCGAGCCGCGGACGGTGGCCTGGACCAGGTCGTAGCCCTTCGGCGAGATGTCGCCGGAGACCTTCGCGAGGACCTCGATGTCGCTCCGCCCGTTGAAGAGCGGCGCGATGAGCGGCTGCTGGATGGCGACCGTGCCGTCGACGGCGCGGAGATCGCCCCAGGCCTCGAGCTCGTGGGCGCGCGGCGCATGCCAGAGGCACGCCTCGCTCGTCTCGTTGAAGTGCGAGGAGAAGTGCACGGTCGAGCCGAGCGTGCGGAGTTTCTCGCCGAACTTGAGATCGGCCGGCGCGTCGTAGACCGGGTTGCCGCCGAGGATGAGCAACGAGCCGACCGCTCCCTTGGAGATGTCGTCGACGAGGGCCTTCAGACTGGCCGTGGGGTCGGCCTCGAGCGGCTCGGCGACCGGGTAGTAGCTGACCGTGTGGCCGGCGTTGCCGAGCGCGGCGTTGAGCGCGTGAACGAGCGCGTGGACGCGCGCGGGCTGACGCGTGCCGGCGACCAGGATGCTTTTGGCGCGGGCGCCGGCGAGCTCCTTGGCGACGACCCCGATCCACTTCGCGGGGACGGCCGCCGGTGCTGCGCCGGGCACGTCCTTGATGGCGCCGATGTCGATCGCATGGCTCTTCGCGAGCGCCTTCGCGAGCGCGACCAGGTAGCCCTCGATGTCCTGCGCAGCGAGGCGCAGGCGATGGTCGGCGTTCATGCCCGTCGTGGAGAACGTGGGCTCGACGACGTAGAGGCGGCTCATCGCGTCGTTCGCGCCGTTCGCGAGCTTGCGGCCAGCCGCGAAGTCGCGGCCTGCCTTGACGTTGCCGGTCTCGGTGCCGAGGAAGTCGCTGTCGAGCGAGAGGATGACCTTCGCCTGCGAGTAATCGGCGACCACGTTGACGACCTGGCCGAACGCGATGCGCGCGCCTTCACGGGCGTTCGCGTCGTTCACGGAGGTCCACACGTGAAACTTCGCCTGCGGGAGCTTGGCGAGCACCGCGTCGCGGAGGCGGATGAACGTGGGCGAGTTGCTCGGCTCGACCAGAAGGCGGAGCTTTGCGCCGCTGTCGGTCTGCGCGGAGCGCGCCAGGTCGGCAAGGACCCCGTCGAGCTCGGCCCAGGTCGCCTTCTGGTGAGACGCGACTCCCTGCGTCGCGGGAACGCGACCGCCGCGGAGCGGCTCGATCGAGCGATCCGGATCGTAGAGCTCGAAGATGGCGGCCTGCGTCCAGAGGTCGGTCGCGCCGTTGCTCGACGGGTGGTCGGGGTTGCCCTCGATCTTGGTCGGCCGGCCCTCGTGGCTCTCGACGACGATGCCGATGGCATCGCCGCGGTACTGGCGCACGGTTGCGTAGTGGTTCGCGACGCCCGGAAGGAGGTTCTCGGGAGACTTCGCGTACGGGAGGATCTTCTCGATGGGGCGACGCGCGCAGCCCTCGGCGGCGAGCGCGGCCGCGCTACCGGCGAAGAACATGAAGCCGCGTCGTCCGATCGAGGCGTCGGCGGGGCTGGCGGGCTCGGCCTTGCCGCGGCGAAGCTTCACGAGCGTCGCGTCGGCCGCGGCCGCGCTGGCGGCGACCTCGGTCTCGGCGCGCTTCTGCGCGAGGTCGGGGCGATCCTTGTCGGCGAGGCTCTTCCAGAAGACCTTCGCGCCATCTTCGACAGGAGTGAAAACGTGCGGTTCGCGGCGGCTCATCGATGACACCCCGAGCAATGCTGCGGCGGGTTGACGTCCGGCGCGGTCCAGTTGACGGCCATCTCGGGCGTCCATTCCATGTTGGTGACTTGATCCTTGGGCCGGAGGTTCGGCTTCGGATCACGGTGACATTGGAGGCACCAGCCCATGCTGAGCGGCTGGTCCTGACGAACCACTTCCATCTTGTCGATGCGGCCGTGGCAGGTGGAGCAGCCGACGCCCGCCGAGAGGTGGGCGCTGTGATTGAAGTAGGCGTGATCCGGCAGCTTGTGGATCTGCACCCATTCGACAGGCTTGCCGCTCTCCCAGCTGGCGCGGACGGGCGCGAGGCGCGCGCTCTCCGTCTTCACCAGCGCGTGGCAACCCATGCATACCTGCGTCGCCGGGATCATCGCCTTCGCGCTGACCTCCACGTTGGCGTGGCAGTACCGGCAGTCCATTCCCATCTGTCCCGCATGGAGGCGGTGCGAATAGGGCACGGGCTGGGTGGGTTCATAACCAACCTGGAAGTTCTTCGGGGTGACGAAGTACCAGATGGCGCCGATCAGGACGGCGGGCACGATGGTGCCGACGCCGCCGAGAATCAGCGGGAGCTTGTTGAGCGACCGGGGAAAGATCTGCATGCGCGGGCGGACTCGGAAGGGGTGCGCGTCGAAGCGGTGACAGCAGCGGTGAC
>JAYTHX010000260.1:0-13914 GCA_043732195.1 Polyangiaceae bacterium | reverse complement strand
TCTGGATGCGGTCGTCGCCGACGGCTGCGGCGGCGTCGAGCGCCTGCGCGATCTCGTCCTTGCTCACCTTGCCCGCGCCGTACGCGGAGTGACCCCACACGCCGGCGTAGCAGTCGGCCTGGAGCTCGAGGCTCACCGAGAGCGCGCTGCGGCCGCGCGGATCGCGCTCCATCGCGTCGTGCACGCGCTTCTCCGTGCCCATCAGATCCTGCACGTGGTGGCCGTACTCGTGCGCGACCACGTAAGCCTCTGCGAAGTCTCCGCCGGTCGCCCCGAGGCGCGTCGTCAGCTGCCTGAAGAAGCTGGTGTCGAGGTAGACCTTCTGATCGACAGGGCAGTAGAACGGCCCGCTCGACGCGCTGGCCGCGCCGCAGCCGCTGCGCGTCTGATCGGTGAAGAGGACGAGCTTCGAGACCTCATAGGTCTTCTTGCTCTTCGCGAACTCGTCGCGCCAGAACTTCTGCACGTTCGTCTCGACGCACGTGACAAACTTTCCTTGATCGGTGGCGGAGGTCACGCCTGCGCAGCTGCCGGTCAGCGTGGCGGAGGTGGCCTTCGTCTGCGAGGCACCGGCGTTGCCTGGCGCGCGCGGATCAGACTGCGGCGCGGGACCGGGGTCCGTGCTGACGTCGCCGCCGAGGGCGCGCACGAGCAGGACGACGAGGACGCCGACGATGCCGAGTCCGCCGCCCGCCATGCCGATCTTGCCGCCCATGCCGCGGCGATCTTCGACCGAGGAGCCATCCGCATTGTCACCAGGTGAGAATCGCATGCGAGCCCGGTCGCAAACCTCGGGCCGAGCTCGGCCACGGGCAAACGCCGCGAAACCGCGCGGACGAGCGCTCCCCGGCACCGTGCGCTTTCGCCTCACCTGGTCCGCGCAGGGCGAGAAGCGACACCGCCGCTGGCGCCCGAAAGCCAGTCAGCGGAAGAGGCGCTCGAGCCGCGGCGGGATCGGCACGTCGTCGACGGGCAGTGGGGGCGCGGTCGAGAGCGTGTGCCAGAAGAGCACCTTCTCGGCGGGGTGCTCGCGCGCGTAGGCGAGCGCGGCAGCGAAGGCCTTGGCGGTGTAGGTCGCATCGAGCGCGAGCCCGGAGGCCGCCGCCTCGTCCATTGCCGCCTCCCCTTCCGGCGTCGGGTGCCCGTAGCCGCGGCCGATCCAGCGCCCGTCGATCTCGATGCGCCGCGCGCTACGCACGGCCGATGCCGGGGGTAGCCCGGCGAGCGTGGCGGTCTTGCTCGCGAGCCGTCGCGCGAGATGCGCGAGCAGCGAGGCCGGCGGCGACACCGCGACGCCGACGACGCGCGTGCGGAGCCCGGCGCGCTCGAAGCCCACCGCGAGGCCCGCGGCGGTACCGCCCGAGCCCATCGCCACGAACACGACGTCCGGCTCGGGCAGCTCCCCCGCCGCGATCTGCGCGACGAGCTCGTGCGCCGCGTCGACGAAGCCGAGCGTGCCGAGCGCGCTCGAGCCGCCGAGCCGGATGAAGTATGCGTCACGCTCCCAGCGCGTCGCGAGCAGCGGCGGCGCGAGCGCCCAGGCGGGCGCGACGGTGGCGTGCAGCCCTTTCGCCAGCGCCACGCGCAGGTTCGCGCGCGCGTGCGCGGAGTCGGGCTGCGGGACGAGGATCGCCTCCACCGCGAAGCCGTGGAGCTTGCCGTAGATCGCGGTCGCCACCACCTGATGGCTGCCCACGGCGCCGATGGTCAGGATCTTCGTCCGGCCTGCGTCACGCGCGGCACCGAGGAGCAGCTCGAGCTTCCGGACCTTGTTTCCCCCGTAGATCGGGCTCGAGAGGTCGTCGCGCTTGACCCAGAGCGCGCCGCACCGCGCCGTGGGGGTGGGATACGTGCCGAGCGAGATCCGTGCTGCGTGCGCCAACGGTGCATCCTACGAAACAATGCCGAAACGTGCGCCTGGCGTTATGAGGAGGAGACGAGGTGAGGAGAAGAAGAAGAAAAAGGCGAGGACGAATTTCACCCTTGGCAGCGCACGGGGGCTGGAGTCTCATCCCGCACGAATCGCATGAAGAAGATCGAGGCCATCATCAAGCCGTTCAAGCTCGACGAGGTCAAAGACGCGTTGAGTGAGGTCGGTGTCCAGGGCATGACCGTCACCGAGGTGAAGGGCTTCGGCCGCACCGGCGGCAAGAAAGAGGTCTATCGAGGCTCGGCGTACGTCGTCGACTTCGTGCCGAAGGTGAAGATCGAGATCGTCGTCCCCGACGAGCTCGTTCACGACGTGCTCGACGCCATCGAGAAGAGCGCCAAGACCGGTCGCATCGGCGACGGGAAGATCTTCGTCAGCCCGATCGAGGAAGCGGTCCGCATCCGGACCGGCGAGCGCGGCAAAGACGCAATTTGAGTGCGCGGAACCAAAGGAAAGTCATGAAGCCGAAGGAAGTCATCGAGCTCGCCACCAAGAACGACGTCAAGTTCATCGATCTCAAGTTCATCGATTTTCCCGGTGTCTGGCAGCACACCACCATCCCGGCGCACCGCCTGGACGAGGCGCTCTTCGAGGACGGCATCGCGTTCGACGGCTCGTCGGTCCGCGGCTGGCAGCCGATCAACGCGTCGGACATGGTGATGATCCCCGACGCCGAGTCGGCCAAGCTCGATCCGTTCTTCGCGTACCCGACGCTCTCGCTGGTTTGCTCGGTCTACGACCCGATCACGAAGCAGCCGTACTCGCGTGACCCGCGCCACATCGCGAAGAAGGCCGAGGCTTACCTCCGTCAGACCGGCATCGGCGACACCGCTTTCATGGGCCCCGAGGCCGAGTTCTTCGTCTTCGACGACGTGCGCTTCGATCACTCGAAGCCGAACGAGGGCTATTACTACCTCGACAGCGTCGAGGGCGCGTGGAACTCGGGCCGCGAGGAGTTCCCGAACCTCGGCTACAAGACGCGTCACAAGGAAGGCTACTTCCCCGTCCCGCCGACCGACACGCTCGCGAACCTCCGCATGGACATGATGCTCGCTCTCGAGGCCTCGGGCGTCGAGGTCGAGGTCGGTCACCACGAGGTGGCGAGCGGCGGTCAATGCGAGATCGGCATGAAGTACAACCGGCTGCTCCCCTGCGCCGACCAGCTGATGTGGTTCAAGTACGTCGTGAAGAACGTGGCCCGCAAGGCGGGCAAGACCGTCACGTTCATGCCGAAGCCGCTCTTCGGCGACAACGGCTCGGGCATGCACGTGCACCAGTCGATCTGGAAGGACGGCAAGCCCCTCTTCGGTGGTGACGGCTACGCGGGCCTCTCGCAGATGGCGCTCCACTACATCGGCGGCATCATCAAGCACGCGAAGTCGCTCGCCGCCTTCACGAACCCCACCACGAACAGCTACCGCCGTCTCGTGCCGGGCTTCGAGGCGCCGGTCAACCTCGCGTACTCGAGCCGCAACCGCTCGGCGTCGGTCCGCATCCCGATCACCGGCCCTTCCCCGAAGACCCGCCGCATCGAGGTCCGCTTCCCCGACCCGAGCTGCAACCCGTACCTCGCGTTCAGCGCGATGATGATGGCCGGGCTCGACGGCATCCAGAACAAGATCGACCCGGGTGACCCACTCGACAAGGACATCTACGCGCTCTCCCCCGAGGAGCTGAAGGACGTCCCGCACATGCCGGGCAGCCTCGAGGAGGCGCTCGACACGCTGGAGCGCGATCACGAGTTCCTCCTCCGCGGCGACGTCTTCACGAAGGACGCGATCAGCGAGTGGCTCGACTACAAGCGCACGAAGGAGCTCAACCCGATCCGCATGCGCCCCACCCCGCACGAGTTCTTCCTCTACTACGACATCTAGCCACGCGACCGGGGCCGAGTCCTGGCCACCTCACTCGCGTGGATCAGCGCGCGGGGCCGGCGCGGGCGACAGCGAGCCGGAGGACGCGCCCAGGAGCGTCATCCTCAGAAGGTCAGTCTCGGCGCGGACCCCAGCGCTTCGACGCGCCGCGACGGGTCGGCCGACAAGAGAAACAGCACGGCGGACGTGACGGCGAGCACGCCCGCCGTCACGAAGCCTGCCGTGGTCACCGTCTTCCATTCGGGCGCCGGGTCGTCCGCGAGCGAAGCGAACGCGCCCACGCCGCCCAGCGCGAGACCGCCGAGCGCGCCGGCGCCGGCGATCCACGCGCCCGTGCGGAGCGGCTGGTTCACGCGGGTCACGACGCGGAACGGCGGCGCTGCGGGGGCCATCGCCGCGACGGGCTCCGGCGGCGCATCGTCGAGCGCGGGCACCGCGAAGGCGGCCTGGGGCGCGCCGGAGACGACGGCGAGCGTCGACTTCCACGGCACCTTGCCCGGCGCGTTCGCCGTGACGAAGTGGCCGCCCGGATCCACGGGGATGGCCGCCCCAGCGCGAAGGTCGGCGGCGACGAGCGCACGCCCGTCCACCTTCACCACGACGCCCGGATCCCGCTCGCGGACGTCGAACACGACGCGCGAGAGCTTCGGCTCGAGGCGCTGGGCCCGGTCGCGCGCAGCCTCGGCGCGCTTGGCCTGCCCCATCCGGAGCGCTATTTCTGCAACCGCGTTCAGCTCGCCGAAGGCGCTCGCGACCCGACCCGCACGCTCGTGGCAGATCGCGAGGTCGAAGAGCGTACCGACCTGTGGGTCATCGCCGTAGCTGGCGGCGAAGAGGGCGCACGCTGCCTCGATCTCGTTTGCCGCGAGCTTCTGCCGGGCGCGGTCGAGGAGCGTCGCGGCGCGGGCTAGCTCGGCGGGCTTCGGCTGGGCCAGAGCGGGCGAGGCCACGGCAGCGAGGCCGAGGATCACCCCCACGCTGCCGACTCTCGGGCCAAGCCTCACTCCTCCTCAGCGTACCACCCGCGGGCGACACTGCCAGGAGCCGCCACGGTGTATGCTGGCGCCCCATGAAGGTCCGCGCCGCCGTTGCCTACGAAGCCAAGAAGCCGCTCGTCGTCGAAGAGGTCGATCTCGAAGGGCCCAAAGCCGGCGAGGTGCTCGTCCAGCTGAAGGCGACGGGCATCTGCCATACCGACGAGTTCACGCTCTCCGGCGCCGATCCGGAGGGCCTCTTCCCCGCGATCTTCGGCCATGAAGGCGCCGGCATCGTGGTCGACGTGGGGCCCGGCGTCACGTCGCTCGCGAAGGGTGACCACGTCATCCCGCTCTACACGCCGGAGTGCCGCGCCTGCAAATCGTGCCTGAGCCGCAAGACGAACCTCTGCACCGCCATCCGCGCGACGCAGGGCAAAGGAGTCATGCCCGACGGCACGAGCCGCTTCTCGGTGGGCGGCCAGAAGGTGCACCACTACATGGGCTGCTCGACCTTCTCGAGCTTCACCGTCCTCCCGGAGATCGCGCTCGCCAAGATCCGGCCCGACGCGCCGTTCGACAAGGTCTGTTACATCGGCTGCGGCGTCACCACGGGCATCGGCGCGGTGATCAACACCGCGAAGGTCGAGCCCGGAGCGAACGTCGTGGTGTTCGGCCTCGGCGGCATCGGCTTGAACGTGGTGCAGGGCGCGCGGATGGCCGGCGCCGACATGATCGTCGGCGTCGACATCAACCCGGCGCGTGAGGCCCTGGCGCGGAAGCTCGGCATGACGCACTTCGTGAACCCGAAGGCCATCGGCGGCGCGGACGTCGTCGCCCATCTCGTGGAGCTCACGAAGGGCGGCGCCGACTACTCGTTCGAGTGCGTGGGCAACGTCGACCTGATGCGCCAGGCGCTCGAGTGCTGCCATCGCGGCTGGGGCGTGAGCGTCATCGTGGGCGTCGCCGGCGCCGGCCAGGAGATCAAGACCCGGCCATTCCAGCTCGTCACCGGGCGCGAATGGAAGGGCACCGCGTTCGGCGGCGCCCGCGGGCGTACCGACGTGCCGAAGATCGTCGACTGGTACATGGACGGCAAGATCGACATCGACTCGATGATCACGCACGTCATGCCCCTCGAGAAGATCAACGAAGGCTTCGAGCTGATGCGCGCGGGCACGGCGATCCGCGCCGTCGTCACCTACGATTGAGATGCGTCGTCCGAAGGGGTCCGCGCGGCGCTCGTCCCTCCTGGGGCGCGACACCGAGCTCGCGGACCTCGTGCGTACGGTCGCCAGGCATCGGCTCGTCTCGCTGACCGGCGCGCCAGGCATCGGCAAGAGCGCGCTCGCGGCGGAGCTCGCCTCGGTGATCTGCTCGCTCGCGGGCGAGACCGACGCCGACGGCGCGTGCCGCGAGCTCGCCCGCGCGCTGGGCGTCCCCGCGGGCGCGACCGCCACCGCGAGCAGCAGCGCGGCGAGCGTCGCCCGCGCGCTCGAGAGCCGCGGCAAGATCGTGGTCGTCCTCGACGACGTCGATCGCGCGAGCAGCGCGCTCGTGAAGCTCGTCCCGGTGTGGCTCCGCGAGGCGCCGGCTGAGCGCGGAGAGCGCTCGCCACGTCGCCGCGAGATGGTGGCGGCCCCTCGCTCCGCGGCGCGTTCGATCTCTCCTGGGATCAGCTCGAGCCGGGGGACGCGCGCGCGCGCGCGGCGTGCTCCGTCTTCGGCGGCAGCTTCGATCTCGAGGCCGCCGCGGCGATCGTCGCGGAGCCGCGCCTGCGCGTCGCGGAGGCGCTTCAGCGCCTCGACGATGCGTCGCTCGTTCGCGCCGTGGAGCTGCCCGAGCTGCCCGAGCTGCCCGGCGTGCGGCGTCACACGATGCCCGCGAGCGTGCGCCTGTTCGCTGCCGATCGCCTGACGAGCGACCCTCGCCGCACGCCACGTCGTCTACGCGAACGCACGAACGCGCACGCCGCGGCGGTGGACGGGTCCCACCCGCAACTCGGCACCCATCCGCACCGTTCGCCTCAATCCCGAGAAACGAGACACGTGCGACATCCACTGAACGTTGCATCGGACAACTGCCTTGACACGTACTGGCCGTCGTCGCAGTCCTCGGTGCCGGCGAGGATCTTGTCGCCACACTTGATCGCGACGCACGGCACGCCGGGCGTCGTGCACAACCACCCGGGCTCGACGCGGCAGGTGGAGCTGCATCCGTCGCCGCTCTTCGTGTTGCCGTCGTCGCAGATCTCGGTGTCGGCGTTCTTCACGCCGTTGCCACACGTGGTCGCGAGACAGGCATCGACGTCGGGCGGAGGAACGCTCGCGTCGTTCTCGGAGGTGCCGTCGCCGCCGCCGCCGTTTTCTGCGGTGGCGACGGGGAAATGCGAGGAGACGTCGTCATTGGACGGCGGGGTCGAGCGGCTTCGCGTCACACGCGTCGCCCTTGCCGTCGCCGTCGACGTCCGCCTGCGCGGTGCCGTCGAGCGGGCGTGGCGGGTTGAACACCGACGGGCAGTTGTCGGTCGCATCCGGCACGCCGTCGCCGTCGCGATCGGTCGCGGAGATCCCGTTGGGGTAGGTGTCGCGATACGGGACGCAGCTCGGCTCGTCCTTTGGCGTCTCTCCCTTGCAGAAGTACAGCGGGTACGACTTGCCCGCCGCGGCCACCATGTCGGCCAGCGTGACGCCCGGCGTGTCGACGCACACCTTCTTTGTCATTCCGCACATCGGTAGGTCCTCGCAGCCCGGCGCGAGGGCGTCGACGAGACCGCCATCACCGTAGAGGACCTTGCCGCCGCGCAGCACGAGCACGACGTCCTCGGGCGAAGCCTCGAGCACCGCCCGGTAGTCCTTGGCCGTCGCCGAGGCGAAGATCGCGATGTCCGCGAAGTGGCCCGGGGCGAGCGAGCCGATCTGCGAGTCGAGCTTGAGCGCGGTCGCCGATCCGATGGTGGCCATGTCGACCAGCGCGCGATCGTCGAAGGCCTTGCCGAAGTACTTCTCGTTGAGCGAGTCGATGCAGGCGAGCTCGCGCAGCATGTTCATGGACCCGGACGCGAGCCAGTCCGTGCCAAGCCCGAGCGTGACGCCCATGGTCTTGAGCACCGTGACCGGCGCGGTGTTTCCGTAGAGATCGATGTTGGTGCGCGCCGACCATATGACCTTCGCCTTGGCATCGGCGATCGTGCCAACGTCCGTCGCGGTGAGGCCGACGGCGTGAATGATGGCGGTCTGTGCGGTGACGAGCGTGGGCTTCAAGCACGTGAACTCGTTCTCCGCGGCGGCGTTGACGCCCTCGGAGATGTGCGGGGAGTACGCCCCCCCGCCCGCGAACGCCGTTCCTGCCGCGCGGATGCTCGGGTAGCCGCAGCCCGTGGCGAGCTCGGTCCCGTTGGAGTCGCCGAGCGGGAACGTGTCGAAGAACACGGAAGGCCCGGTGAGCCCCTCGAGCTGCGTCTTGTCCTTGAACGAGGCGACGTTGCGGAGCAGCCCGGGCACGCCGCCGGAGCTGTTCACGGCGGTCGCGCCGCCCACGACGAAGCGCAGCTCCGCCGCGGCGATGGTCTTCGGGTCGGTGGTGCTCGGGTATTTCGGAAGCGCGGTCTCGCCGCCGGCGCCCGTGCGCCATCCGTGGCGATGCTGCCAGCGCTGCTGCGCGTGCACGAGCGGCGCGTGCGCGTTGTAATCGGTGTGGTCGTGGGCGTTGATGAGCCCGGGCGCGATGACGACGCCGGTACAGGTAGCGACCGTCGCATCGGCGTAGCCGGGGCTGGCCGCGCAGCTGGCGCCGGCGCACGTGATGGTGCCGGCGGCGGCGACGAGGACCTCCCCGTCGAGCGGTCCCGCCGGGGCGAGGACGCGGCCCTTCAGGACGAGCCCCGCCGTTCCCTTCCGGGTGATCGAGCAGGCGCCGCTGCCGGCCGACGGACCTCCGTCGTGTGGCGTGGTGCCATCGCCGCCCCCGCCTCCGTCGTCCGGTCCGGGCGGTGCGCCGCTGCTTGTCTCGCCCGAGGAGGCGCTGGAGCTGCAGGCGGCGACGGCGAGCGTCATGAAAAAGAGGGATGCAAATCGGCGCATTGGCCGCAGACCATAGCCGGGGATGGCAGAGGGGCAGCTCGGGGCGTCAGTTGAGACGCGCGCGAGATGAGATGGCGAATGCCTGTAGGATCGTTTTGCCAGAAGTCCGGATCAGGATGCCCGTCGCCGGACATAAGGCACTGGAGGTCGTGATGAAGGGCTAGGAGCCCGTAGTACGTAGCTCTTCGGCTCCGGCTCGGATGCTCCCCGGGCGCGGTGGCGCGCGTCGCTCGCGCCGAGCGCGTCGCGCGGTGTGACGCTCCACGGCCGGCTGTGCGCGCGGATCGAGGCGCCGGCGCCTCCGCAGCGCCTCCGCGCTACGTCTGGGCGGCCAATCGTCGGTGGGCTCGGAAGACTTTCAGGAGATTGTGGCACGTGCAGACGATGCCCCACTCGCTGCCCACCTTCTGCATTCCACGAAGTTGGAAGCGGCGGAACCCCATCGCGCCCTTGATCTGACCGAAGACTGGCTCGACCAGAACCTTGCGCAGCGCATAGATGAGGCGCCCGCGACGCGACGAGACCTTCTCGTGCATCTCGCGATGGACGAGGAGCTTCTGACTCAGAGGCTCGGTGGAGAGTCTGCCGACCTCGCTCTTGCCGACGCTGATGTACGCGTCGACGCCGCTCTGCGCGCAGTAGGTGATGTTGGCGTCCGACAGGTAGCCGGTGTCGGCGCTCACGATCTTCGGCATCGCGCCGCAGTTCTCGCGGATCCTCTCGAGCATCGGCCCAAGGTGCTGCGCATCCGTGCCGTCGTTCGTCACGCCGTGGGCGACGACGAGCTGATCCTCGGAGACCGCCGCCAGCGCGTTGAAGGCCTGCATGAAGGCGCCGTTGCGAATCATGATCCGGCTCTCTGCGTCCGTGAAGTTGCGCTGCGCGGTGTCCTTCGGCTTGCCCGCGGGCGTGGTGGGTACCCGATGCAGCGAGAGCTCCGTCTTCGCTCCGTCGCCGTCATCGTCGCCGTCATCACGAGGCGCAAGCTTCTCGGCCTGCTTCTCTGCCTTCGCGGCGAGCGTCTTCGCTGCCTTCTTCTCGCCCGATGAGCACGTGGCGTCGTCGAGCTTCGTGCGCAACTCGGCAGCATTCTCGCGAAGCTTCGCGGCTCGGGCTTCGGCAGCCTCCTTCTCGAGCTCGGCCATCGCCTCGCGAATGCGGCGGAGTCGCGGCTCGCGGTGCTGGAGCTCCGCGGGAACCTCATCGCCGCTCTTGTCGGCGCCGAATTCGCTGTCCTCCGCGACGTCGGTTGCCTCCGCGCGACGAAGCAGGGCTTCGATCTCCGCGGCGAGTCGCTGCTCCTCTTCCTTCATCCGCCCGTAGCTCATCGCCTTGTGCTTGCTGGCGTTCGCCTGCACCTTCGAGCCATCGAGCGCGACGTGTCCGATCGTGCGCAGCCCTGCGCGAGTGGCCAGCTTGAGCACCTGCGTGAAGAGAGCTGCGAGCGCAACGCGATGCTGAAGCCGGAACTCGTTGACCGTCGTCCAGTGCGGATGCGAGCCGCCGGAGATCACGCGAAGCGGCACGTCGTCGAAGGTCGCCTTCGCAATCTTCCGCGAAGAGAACATCCTATACGCCCGACGAGCTAGCCGCGGTACCGTTCTGAGCGAGCAGAGCGTTGACCCACGCCGGCTCATGCTGGATGCCGCTGGCGGATGCGTATTTCTCCCAACCTTCCGCGCGCGCGGCCGACGCTCCGTTGTGCCTCGTCGGCTGATCACCGTGGCAGCACACGCCACTCGAATTGAACGCAGCCACGATGCAACCGAATCAGACGCACGCCGCGCTACCCTCAACGGCACGCGCTTTGCGCAAATGAGGTGCGACGATCAGAGGAAAGGTGGCCGTCTAAGTCCTTGCGCTGCGAGAGAGAAAGGGCCCTTTACATTGACGAGTTGTTGGCCAGCGCGTAGCCTCGCCGATCGCGAGGTATTCGTCGCTGCTCATTGCTCTTTCCGCGGTCCCCGCGCTCTTCGAAGTCACTCGCGCCAGGACTAAGAGCACTGCGTTTCGAGCTAAAGCGACTTCCCCCACGCGTACTTCTCGTTGCCAGCAGCCGCTGAGCAAGCAAAGTTCTCGTAGCCGCAGCTAGGCCCTGCGGCTGCGGAGATCACCTCACAATCGAGCGGGTAGGTCTTGCTTGAAGTGCTGCCGTCCGGCAACCCGACACACCCCGCCGAACCTGCAGGAACAGGACGACAAAGGACGACGGGCAATTGCTCCTCGTCGTACTTGCACGTGTTGCAACCGCCGAAGACTGGCGTGATGCCTGCAAGCACCAAACCCATCGCGGCGCATCGCCGCAGCACGCTCGTTACCACCGAGAAAGAAAAGGATACCATGCGACCGCTCCGTACAACGAGCGTGTACCGTATCGCACTCGTTCTGGCATGCGCAAGCTGGGGGGGGGTGCGGTAGCGAGCGAGAGCGGTACGCTCGATGAGAGGCGCGTCGAGCCGCAGCCGGAGCGTACGCAACGCACGCAGTCGAAAATTTACGGCACCCAGGCCGGGCGTGACGACAACGGAGGCGGCGACAGCTTTGCGCAAGATATCGTTGTGCGCACGTTCTCCGGTGCTGGGGCGTGCAGCGGGACCCTGATCACCCCCAGCCTTGTCCTGACTGCCGCCCATTGCATCGCGTCCGGCCCAGCCCTCGTCCAAATCGGCCCCGCGAGCGGAGCATGGAAGCGTCAGATCGTCACCAACGGAGCGCAGACGCAAATGTCGTTTGCAAACTCCGACGGGGATTTTGATTCCAACGCGGATATTGCTCTTCTACAACTTACCAGCCCCGTAATGGACATTGCTGATAGCAGGCGTCCGATGAGATGGGACGATTGGCATGCCGACGGCACCATCGGCGACCCGTCGTGGCAATTCGGTATAGCCGGATGGTCGCGGTTTGCGACCACGTGGGATTGCCCTAGCCTAGCTAGAACCTGGCTCGACCGACGCAGAGCACGTCGGATGGCGTCAGCGCGCTGAACCGTTGAATCAGGGGTCATTTGTGAAGTACCCAGGCGACGACGCGATTACCTGGCTATCCGAAAACAATAACAAGTCGACCAAGGGGGACTCGGGCGGACCCCTGTACCATATGCTGCCGTATGGCCGTCGTGAAGTGGTTGGCGTATTGTCAAAACAGGAGTGCAATCTCGATCCGCTTAGTTTGTCCTGGTACAGGACGAATCTGTATACAGGGGTTACGAATAGCGCTCCAGCGGCATGGCTGGAACAGTTCGCTAGCCTGACCATTCATCCGTTCTCTTCATCGTCGGCCGCGAGGAATGCGGCGATCGCATCGGCACCAGCGCGAAGTTTGGCGAGTCCGCGTGAGATGGTGATGGTGCCGGGCGGTCCGCCGGAGGATTTTTCGGTATATCTACCAAGCTCGGCGATCCAAAGAGTTGCTTGTGCGATGGTCGGCACGGAGTCGGGAACTGTCTCGGTCTTCTCCTTCGAATGGCGTTTGAGGAGAATCAGCGTATGAAGCTCGATCTCGGAGAACTCCTGGTCCGCGGGGAAGGTCGGGCGTTGTTCGCGCAAGCAGCTTCACTCGCTCGGATCGGCGTCGCAACGGTTGCCATGATAAGAATCCACTTGCGGAGCGCACGCTCGCTTCGGAGTTGGCTGTCTTCGACGTTGCAATGGCTGGACTTCCAGGTGCGATGAAAATCCTCGATGCGCCAGCGAAGGGAGTACGCGGAGACGGCCTCGCGAGCTTGCGCGAAGTTCTCCACGCGATAGTCCGTCAGCAGGAGCCAGTCGAGCGGCTCCTCTCCGGTCGGGCAGCGGACCATCTCGCGCGCGTTGATCGCGGAGACTTTCACCTCACGGCGCTTGCCGGTCTTCGGATTGCGGGTTTCGCCCATCGTGAACGCTCATCTCGGCCCATCGTGAACACCCGTTTCGGCCCATCGTGAACAAGATCGGCCCCGCGGAGTGTCAGCAGTTCAGTTGGTGTTCACCGGCTTGTCCCGTCGACGCGAGTTCCCCTTCAGGTCGAGCTTGTACGCGTTGTTGACGAGGCGATCCAGGATGGCGTCCGCCAAGCTGGGGTCGCCGATCCACTCGTGCCACTTGGCGATCGGTAGCTGGCTCGTCACGATCGTCGAGACGCGCCCGTAGCGGTCCTCCAGGACTTCGAGCAGGTCGTGGCGCTGAGCCTCTTTGAGGGAGCCGAGGCCCCAGTCGTCGAGGATGAGGACGTCGACCTTCGCGAGGCGTGCCAGCAGGCGCGCGCAGGTGCCCTCGGCACGCGCGAGCGCGAGCTCGTCGAGCAGCCGGGAGACGCGCGTCGGTAGAGGACGCGGTGGCCGCGCCTGCACGCGCTCTGGCCGAAGGCGCAGGCCAAGTAGCTCTTGCCCACGCCACGTCGCTGCGGATGCGAGTGGGCTTCCGCTTCGAGATCACGGATCACCGGGGCGCGAGCGCAGGCAGCGTGGGCGCGGCGGCGGGCCGCGTTGCGGTCGGCCACCCGATCGATGTGGCGAGCGGCGAGTTCTTCGCGAAGGAGATCGACCACGAGCTAGCCGGCGTGGTGCCGGTGTCGCTGGGGCGGCAGTACAATACGAAGTTCTTGCGACCGGCGAGGCTGGCGTCGATCGGCGGGGCGGCGGCGAAGTGGGAGCCGTTCGGGCCGGGATGGCGGCCGACGTGGCTGTCCGAGCTGCGCGAGACGATGGACGGCTTCGTCTACACGAACGCCGAGGGGATGGAGTTTTCGATCGTCGATCCGGTCGGCGCGCAGAGCCTGGCCACGACGGGGCGGATCTTCTCGCCGACCGACGGGCTCGAGCTCCGCCTCGACGCGGGGCGGGTTCGCATCGTGGGGTACGGGCGCGATCGGAACGAATTCTCGCTGGTGTTCGAGAAGTCGACGGGGGCGGCTGGTCTCGGTGCATGATGCACGGGGTCTGGCGGCGCGGTACGCGTACGACGACGAGGATCGCATCGTCCACGACGAGAAGCGCGGCGGGTCGGTGTACACGGTGCGGTACGGTCAGAGCGGTCGCTGCGAATACGCCGCGGGGAGCGACGCGTACCAGGAGC
>JAYTHX010000259.1:0-34386 GCA_043732195.1 Polyangiaceae bacterium | reverse complement strand
GCCGCCGCGAGCGCGAGGCCGCGCCTCGGTCGCGCCATCAGAACGTCCCTCGCAGCGCGCCGTTGGTCGGGCCGATGCTCACCGCGACCGACGAGCCTGTTGCCGGCTTGCCGAAGAGGACTCCGTAGAGCCCGACGCCCGCGCCCACCCCGCCGACGATGAACCCGATGGTGGAGATCGCGGCCAGGGTGCGCCCGGAGTCGACGGCCTCCATCCCGGCCGGGGTGCACCGCTCGTTCGGGCACGCGTCCTTCGCGGTGCTCGCCTTGCCGAATGCCAGGATGCCCGTGCCGACGCCGACGCCGACGCCGACGATCGCGGTGCCGAAGCCGACGAAGACGAGCGGGCTCATGCCCCGCGCCTCGCGGTCGCCGCCCGGCGCGCTCGCGGTGGCGGGCTTCTCGACCCGCAAGCCGCCCATCTTCAGGTCGACGCGCCTGTTCTCGCCCTCGGCGAGCGTCACGCTCTCGGCGCGATCCTCGTGGCCCTTTGCGTGGACCACGAGCGCGTGCGTGCCGGGATTCATGGGGAGCGCGACGCCCATCGAGGCTGCGCCGAGCGCCACGCCGTCACGCGTGACCTCGAGGTCGGCCGGGGCGCCGGCCACCACCACGGTGAGCTTCGCGAGCCGCGGCTCGAGCGCTTTCGCGCGCTTCTCGGCCTCCTCCTCGATCCCGGCGTTCCCCTCGGTCTGCGCGCGCGCGCGCGCCTCGACCCAGTGGCCGAGCGCGTCCGCGAGGCGGCTGGTCTTCTCCTCGCAGCTCGCGAGGTTGATGAGCGTGATGGCCTTCACGTCGAGCTTCAAGCTCTCCACGAAGTGCGGGATCGCGGTTTCGCACTTGCCGTCCTGCGCGAGCTGATAGCCGAGCTTCACCTGCTCGCGGGCGGCGACGGGGTCGCCAGCGTGGGCCGCAGAGCTCGACGCGAGCCCGCACGCGACCGCCGAGGCGAACGCGAAGGCGCGAGCCACGGGACGATGCCTCATGCGTGAAATCCTACCGGACGCGCGCGGAAAAGATCGCTTTCTCCGCGGTCGCACCTGCCTACCGCCCGTTCGTCAGAACGGCTTGTAGAGATCTGCGCTGGGCGCCGTGGGCGGCGCGGCGCGCTTGGCGCTCGGCCTGGGCGCGGGGACGCCGCCCTTCGCGGTGGTGGCGGCCGGGGGGACGGCGCCCGTGGCCGTCGCGGGCGCAGGGACGCCGGTGGTTGCGGGCTTCGCGAGGTCCGCGGCGCCGCCGAACGCGGAGAGTGCGCTGTCGGGAGTGTCGAGCGAGGGCGGCAGGAGCGGCGGCGGTCCTGGGTCGGGCGCGGCGGCGGCGGGGCGTGGGCGTGCCGACTCGTGGGCGAAGGTCCAGATGCCGAAGCTCATCGCGCTCGCGATGAGCAGCACGGCCACGACGGTGGAGACGAAGACGGCGCGCCGCGAGCCGTACTCCGACGGATGCGGCTCGCCCGTGAGCGACATCCCGGTCTCGCGCAGCCCGGACTTGTCCGAGTCGCGGCGGCCGATGACAGTCGGGAACTCGCTCGAGGGCGACCGCGGCGGCGGCGTGGACGTGGTGCCGACGGGACGACCGGGATCGAGCCGCACGCGCCAGAGCTCCTGGCGCATCTCGGTGGCGGAGGTCCAGCGCTCCTTCTTCTCGAAGCGCAGCGCGCGCCCCACCAGCGTCTCGACGTTCGCGGGGACGCCCGGGAGCACGCGCGCCACCGAGCGCGCATGCAGCGTCGCGGCCTTCACGAGGTGCTCCGAGGAGCTCTCCGCGACGTGCACGAGCTCGCCCGAGAGCAGCGTGAACATGGTCGCTCCCACCGCCCAGAGATCGGTCTGCTTGTCGATCTCCTTGGGCTTCGAGAGCGCCTGTTCGGGCGGCATGAACGCGGGCGTGCCGATCATCTGGCCGGTCTTCGTCGCGGTCGCCGAGCCGTGCTGATCGAGGATCCGCGCGATGCCGAAGTCGAGGACCTTCACGTCCCCGTCCTTCGTGAGAAAGACGTTCGACGGCTTGATGTCGCGATGCACGATCTGCTTGTCGTGCGCGAGCTCCAGGACCTCGAGCAAGCGGTCGACGTACCCGAGCACCTCGTCGACCGCGAGCCGCCCGCCGAGCCGGACGCGCCGCTCTTCGAGCGTCTCTCCTTCGAGCAGCTCGAGCACGAGGAACGCGACGCCGTCCTGATCGACGTCGTCGTCGAGCACGCGGACGATGCCCGGATGCTCGAGGAGGTTCGCGAGATAGGCCT
The DNA here is from genome assembly GCA_043732195.1 of Polyangiaceae bacterium. GTDB lineage: Bacteria > Myxococcota_A > Polyangia > Polyangiales > Polyangiaceae > Labilithrix. Next base: position 32,142 of record JAYTHX010000259.1, on the reverse strand, counting down.
CGCGCATGAAGCGCCGGGTCACGTCGCGCGACTTGCACAGGTGGTCGTGCAGCAGCTTCACTGCGACGCGATTGCCGTTGCGATGGGTCGCCCGGAAGACCACGGCGGTGCCGCCGACGCCTACCACCTCGTCGAGACGGTACTTTCCGCACAACGTCTGCCCGAGACGATCTCGGGCTGATGCGTAGGCGACGTCCATGACTGTCAAGGCTACCAGGTGCTGTCGACACAGCGACCCAGCGCGGCCTGATTTCCCGCAGAGCTGAGCGTATTTGAGCGCCTCAGCTCGCCGCTCGCCGCACGCGCCCGCACATCGCGTCACCTGAGGAATGGGCCGGCGTCGCGACGAGTTGTTACGTTGCCTTGGTGAGCATGAACGCTGCGCTCCCGAACGAACGCCTCCGAGACCGGCCCGGCGCGTGGGTGGATCTCGGGCTCACCCTGCCGATCTTCCTGGTTTATCAGGTGGCCGTGGTGTTCCTGGGTGTGCAGAACGCGACCGATATGGTCACGGGTGCGCTGCTTCGCCTGAGCGAAGGCAACCGCACGACCTACCTGCTCGCGACGGTCGCCATCGGCGTCATCTTTGTCGGCTGCTTCGCGCTCCTCGGGCGAGGTCAGGCCTTCCGGCCCGGCAAGTTCGTCCAGATCGCGATCGAGGGCGTGGTCTACGCGGTGCTCATGCGCCTCGTCGCGGGCTACGTCGTGGGCCGCGTGTTCGCCGGCGGCATCGCGGACGAGGGACGCTTCGTCGGCTTCGTCATGTCGCTCGGCGCTGGCTTCTACGAGGAGCTCACGTTCCGCGTGGTGCTGTTCGGCCTCGGCGCGAAGCTGCTGGTGTGGCTCGTTTCGAAGCAGCAGGTGCAGCTCACCGGCACCGTCGCGCCGAAGGCGAGCTCGTTCTCGCTGCGTACGCTGGCCGTCATGGTCGGGTGGGGCGTCGTCTGCGCCGTGCTGTTCAGCGCGGTCCACTACGTCGGCCCGATGTCGGATCCGTTCCAGCTCGCGTCGTTCGTGTTCCGGATGGTGCTCGGGCTCGCCCTCACGCTCATCTTCGCCACGCGCGGCTTCGCCGCCGCGGTGTGGACGCACGCGCTCTACGATGTCTGGGTGCTGGTGTTCCGCTGATCGGCGACGGGGACGGGGACGGGGACGGTCGAGGGCGTCAGCAGCAGCGCCACCACGGTGGCGAGGACCATCCCGATCGCACCTGCGACGTACGGTGAGCTCGGGCCGAGCGAGCCGTAGAGCCAGCCGCCCAGCGCGGGCCCGAAGACCCGCGCGAGCGCTGCGGCCGACTGGTTCGTTCCCAGCGTCGCGCCCTGGGCCTGCGGATCGGCGCGCTTCGACACGTACGCCGCGACGCTCGGCTGCGTCAGCCCGTTGCCCACCGCGAGCAGACCGCCCGCCGCATAGAGCGCGACGCGCCCGAATGCCGGCGAGGCCGCGAGCCCGGCGAAGGCGACCGCCTGGATCGCCGTGCCCATGCGGATGATCACCGACTCGTCGAAGCGCGTCGCCAGCCGCCGCACGAGCCCGCCCTGCACGCCGGCCGCGACCAGCCCGATGAAACAGAAGACGAGCCCGGTATCGAGCGCCGTCATCGCGAACCGGTCCGCGGTGAAGAAGCGGAAGGTCTGATCGAGCACGGTGAACGAGAGGATCAGCACGAAGTTCACGAGCACCGCGTTGACGATGCCGGGCCGCGCGAAGGCCTCGCGCGCGGCGGCGAGGTTGAGCGGCGCCAGGCTCCGCGGCGCCGTCGAGCGGCGGTCCTTGGGCAGCGACTCGGGGAGCTTGAAGAACACCCACGCGAGGTTCACGACCGAGAGGCCGGCGGCGATGAAGCAGGGCACGGCGCCGACGCGGCCGTGGATCCGGATGTCGGCGAGGAAGCCTCCCATGGCGGGCCCGGCGATGAAGCCGAGCCCGAACGCCATACCGATCATGCCCATGCCGCGCGCGCGCTCCTCGGGCTTCGTCACGTCGGCGATGTACGCGCTGGCGGTGCCGAGGTTCGCCGTGGCGATGCCGCTGGCCGCGCGTGCCACGAACAACAGCGCGATGCTCTGCGCGAACACCATCCCCAGCCCGAGCGCCGCCATGCCGATCGCGGTCGCGAGCACGCTCCACACGAGCACCGGTCGGCGGCCCACGCGATCCGAGACGCGCCCCCAGACCGGAACGAAGAGAAACTGCATCAACGAGTAGATCGCCCCGAGCAGCGTGCCGACGAGCTCGCTGGTGTGGAACGTGTCGCGCGCCTCCGCCGCGAGGAACGGCAGGACGAGGCTGAACCCCAAGATGTCGAGGAAGACGACGAGGAAGATGGAGCCGAGGCCCGGGATGCTGGTGCGGGGCGGGGGCGCCATCGGCGGGAGGACGTTACACCAACGCGCGCCTGCGGCGGGCATGCACGAACGCCTCGCGGTTGCCCTTGGGCCCCTCCAGCGTGCTGTCGCAGGTGCCCAGCACCTCGAGGCCCACCTCTTCCACGTCGCGTGTGGCGCCGGCGATCGCACGGGCGCGGACCTCGGGATTGCGGACCACGCCCTTGCTGCGCGCCGCCTCTTCGCGGCCGACCTCGAACTGGGGCTTCACGAGGGCCACGAGCTCGCCGTCCGGCGCGAGGCACCGCGCGACGGCAGGGAGGAGCTTGCCGAGGCCGATGAACGAGGCGTCGATCACCACGAGGTCGGCGAGGCCGCCGACCTGCTCGGGCTCGAGCGTGCGGGCATTCGTGCGCTCCAGCACCAGCACGCGCGGATCGATCCTGAGCTTGTGCGCAAGCTGTCCGTACCCCACGTCGACCGCGGCGACGCTCACCGCGCCGCGCTGGAGGAGGCAATCGGTGAAGCCCCCGGTCGAGGCGCCGAAATCGAGGCAGCGCTTGCCCTTCGGGTCGACGCCGAACGTGTCGAGCGCGCCCTCCAGCTTGACGCCGCCGCGCGAGACGTACGCGTGGTCCTCGCCGCGCACGAGGATGGCCGCATCCTCGGGGAGCATCGCGCCGGCCTTGTCGATGCGCGCCTCGCCGACGTACACCTTGCCTGCCAGCACCAGGGCCTGGGCGCGCGGGCGTGAGGGCGCGAGGCCGCGGGTCACGAGCAGCTGATCGGCGCGGACCTTCACGGGAGCGCGACCTCGGGGTGGATGGCGCGCGCGAGCGCCGTGAGCCCGTCCCCGACGCGCGGGCCGGGGCGGAGCACGCTCTCGTCGGTGAGGGCGACCACGTGACCCGTGGTCACCGCGCGCACCTTGCTCCAGCCCGGCGTGTCCTTCGCGATGCGCTCGTGACCGTGCGCCTCGGCGATGGCGGCGTTGACGACGAGGTCGGGGTCGAGCGTCAGCACCCGCTCCATGCCGAGCGTGGGGTACGCGCCGCCCTCGGTGACGACGTTCGTTCCTCCGGCGCGGCGGATCATCTCGTCGGCGAAGCTCGCGGGGCCGGCGACGCTCACCGGCTCGAGCCCGAAGACGAGCAGCACGCGCGGGTGCGGGACCGAGGCGAGCGCCCTGGCGATGGCGCCGACCTGCGCGTCGAGCGCGTCGACCTTGGCCTTCGCGTCCGCGGCGTGGCCGGTGCGCTCACCGAGACCGATCATCATGGCGTCGATCTCGGCGAACGACTCGGTCTTGGGAAGGAAGGTCTTGATGCCGCGCGCCTCGAGCCGTTCGCTCATCGCCGCCCCCGCGGGTCCGCGGGCCCCGGTCACGAGATCGGGGCGGAGCGCGAGGATGGCCTCGAAGCTGGGGTCGACGTAGCCGCCGATCTGCGGCAGCTTCGTCACCTCGGCGGGCCAGTCGCAGTAGCGCGATCGACCGACCACCTGCGGCCCGGCGCCGATCACGAACAGCGCCTCGGTGGTCGATGGCGAGAGCGACACGATGCGCGCGCCGGCACCCGCGTCCGCATCGTTTCGCACCGCCGGCGCCTTCCGACACGCGAGCAGGGAGAGAAGCAGCAGGGAGACGGAGAATCGACGCGACGCGGAAGGGCTCATCCGCGATCGAGCAGGCCGTACTTGTGCAGCTTCTCGATGAGCGCTGGGCGCGACACGCCGAGACGGCGCGCGGTCTCGCTCTGGTTCTTCGCCGCCGACAGGAACTCGGCGCTGATGATCGAGCGCTCGAAGCCCTCGACGCGCGCCCGCAGCGGATGGCTCGGCCCCGGATCGCTCGAGAGCGACGTGCGCGTGCTCGACGGCGAGCCGCCCGCATCGAGCGAGCGCCACAGCGCGAGGGTCAGGCTGTCGTCGGCCGTGAGCGCGAGGAGGCGCGCGATCGTGTTCTCGAGCTCGCGGACGTTGCCGGGCCAGCTGTGAGCCTTGAGCGCCTCGACGAGCGCCGGCTCCACGTAGACCTGTCCCATGCCGTAGCGATCTGCGTAGGTCCGCACGAAAGCGTGCACCAGCGGCTCGATGTCCTCGGGGCGCTCGCGTAGCGGCGGCACGCGGATGGGCACGACGTTGATGCGATAGAAGAGATCCTCGCGGAACCGCCCCGCCTTCGCCTCGGCAGCGAGATCGCGGTTGGTCGCCACGACGAGGCGCACATCGACGTTCTCGACGCGCCCGCCGACCGGCTGCACCTCGCCCGACTGGATGGTGCGGAGCACCTTCGCCTGCATGGCGAGCGGCAGCTCTCCGATCTCGTCGATGAAGAGCGTCCCCTTGTCGGCCTGCTGGAAGTAGCCGAGGCGCGAGGCGTGCGCGCCCGTGAACGCGCCCTTCGCGTGCCCGAACAGCTCGCCCTCGGCCAGCTCGCTGGGGATGGCCGCGGCGTTGAACCGGACGAGCGGCTTCGCGGCGCGCTTGGAGTGGGCGTGCAGCGTCGCGGCGAGGACGTCCTTGCCGACGCCGCTCTCTCCGGTGAGCAGCACGGTGACGTCCTTGGGAGCGACGCGGGTGACGACGTCGAGGGCGCGGCGCAGCGCCGGGCTCTCGGCGACGATGGGCCGACGGAGCGAGGCCTCGGTGCGGAGCCGTGCGTTCTCGAGGCGCAGGCTCCGGTTCTCGGCGGCGCGCGTGACGGCGAGCACGAGCTCGTCGGGATCGAACGGCTTCGGGATGTAGTCGAAGGCGCCGGCCTTCATCGCCGTGACCGCGACGCGCTCCGAGCCGTGCGCGGTCAGCATCATCACCGGGACGCCGGGATCCTGCACGCGCAGCGTCGCGAGGACCTTCATGCCGTCGACGTCGGGCATCGCGAGGTCGGTGATCACGACGTCGGCGCCGTGCGCCTCGAAGTGCGCGATCCCCGCAGCGCCACCATCGGCCGCGAACACGTCGAAGCCTGCGTCACCGAGGACGGCCTCGAGCGTGAAGCGCATCGCCGACTCGTCGTCGATGACCAGGACGCGTGCCATGGCCAGACCTATAGCGCGGGAACGTTCACGAAGGGACCTTCTGAGGCTCGGACACGCCGGCGCTCAGAACGTGGCCCGTCATGGCGTCGTTCTCGGCCTTCTTCCCGGTGAAGGGCTCGAGGGCGGAGGCCATGGCCTGCCGGCACGGGTTCGGGAGCTTCATCTTCTTCGCCTGTGCGGCCTTCGCGCACGGCGGGAGGAGGACGGTGGCGGTGGTGCCCCGGCCCGAGGTGCTCTCGAACCGGAGCGCGCCGCCGTGCTGCTCGATGATCCCGCGGGCGACCGCGATGCCGAGGCCCGACCCGCCCTCTTTCGTCGTGTAATAAGGCTTCCGGATGCGCTCGATGATCTCGGGGCCCATTCCCGCGCCGCGGTCCATCACGCGGATGACCGCCGCGCCGTCCGAGCAGCTCTTGGCCACCTCCAGGGTGACGGTGGTGCCGCGGGTCGACGCCTGCATGGCGTTGAGCACGAGGTTGAGGAGGGCCTGACGGAGCTTCTTGCCGTCGGCGTTGAGCGAGAGCTCGCGGCTGCCGCGCACCTCGAGGGTGACGCCGGCGTCGGCGGCGCGGGTCTCGAGGAGGAGGGAGAGCTCGCGAGCGATGTCGTAGGGCTTCACCGGGCCGATCGAGAGCTCGTCGAGCCCGCGCGAAAAGGACAGGAAGCCCTCGACGATCTCCTGCAGGCGCTCCGCCTCGGCGGCCACGATGGTGAGCCGCTCCTTGACCTTCTCGTCGGTGGCATTGCGCGCCACGTGCGTGGAGAGGCCCTTGATGGCGGCGAGCGGGTTCTTCACCTCGTGCGCCAGGCGCGCGGCGATGCCCTCGAGGGCGCGCGTGCGGCCCTCGCTCTCGTCGCAGAGCTCCTCGCGGCGGACCGCGAGCTCGAGGGCGATGCGCTCGTAGGCCATGCTCATCGCGCGGCCCATCTTGAAGACGGCGATCGCCGCCATGGTGGCGCTGATCAGCGAGAGCGCGACGTACTCGCCGCTCGCCCACTGGAACCGTGGCGCGAGCGGCTTGCAAAGCTCGCCGATCGCCGTGTTCGAGCAGATCGCCATGCCCATGAAGCCGAACAGGAAGAACGCCAGCAGGCCGTAGCGCCGGCGATCGAGGTTCGGGTTCATCGCGCTGGCGATGAGGAACGGCACCGTGCTGAGCAGCAGCGGGCTGGCGAGGCCGCCGGTGTTGCCGATCCCGACGAGGATGCAGACGCTCGCGATCAGGAACGCTGCGAGGCTCTGCCGCCCGTGCATGCGCTCCGCGAGGGAGAGCGCGACCAGGCACACCAAGAACGCGCCGACCTGCACGCCCAGGCGGAGCGGAGAAGCTCCGCGCGCCGCCAGGATGGCGATCACGAGGACGTAGAACGGCACCATCATCGAGGTGCGCTTGCGGGAGGCCGCGTCCTGCATCTCGGCGAAGACGCGGCGCCGGACGGCCTCGAAGCGCGCCCGCTGCGCGTCCGTCGAGATCTGCGCGCTCATGGTGATTCCCGAAAACATCCCGCGGTCTCCGACTGCGTCTTTCGATGCCGGAGCCGGAGGCGACGTTCCGACGTCGCGCGGCGCGCTGCCGGCGTTCACGAAAGTCTCATTTTGCCGTGATTTCCCGCATTTTGCGGCGGCGCCGGGCGCCGAGGAGCAAGGCCGCGGCGGCCACCAGTCCGGCCGTGCTCCCGCCGAGGCTGCTCGCACGTCCAGGCCCGACCGCGCAGCCGGAGGTGGTCGTCGTGCTGCCCGCGGCGGCGGGTGCGGCCGGCCCCGTGTCGAAGACGCAGACCGCGGCCTGGCAGACGTAGCCTGCCGCGCAGGTGGTCGGAGTCACGGTCGCGTCGCAGGCCTGGGTGCACGCCAGGTTTCCGCCGCCGACGTCCGCGCACAGCTTGCTCGCGCACTCGCTGTTCGTTGCGCACTCTGTGCCGTCGGGCGAGGCGGCGGGCGGCTTCTTCGGCCCGCTGTCGGGCGGTCCCGCGTCGGCGGCGGGCGGGACGTAGATGGTCCAGTCGGGCACGGGCTTGGGGTAGAGCGTCCAGTTGCCGGACGCGGTGGTCGCGGTCTGCACGACGAAGTCACGCCACTTGTCGAGGCGCGTGTAGATCGGGCTCACGCACGTGGTGCCGTCCTTGCTCGTGCCGCCGCGCGAGAGCACGCCGAACGTGACGGGCGTGCCCTTGCCGAACGACTTCGTCTCGAAGGCGCCCGAGCCGCTGTCGCCCTGGCAGGTGCCGTCGCCCGCGACGAACTCGCTTTCCTTGAGCGCCGCGAGCGTGTCGGCGTCGGTCGGGCACGCGAAGTACTCGTCGCCCGGGATGCACACGATCGAGATGTTCTGGCGGATCCGTCGTTTTCCGGGGCATTTCGTGTAGTCGGCGCCCGTGCCGAAGCACTGCGCGCTCACCGGCGGGTCGGCGGGAGAGATCTTGCCGTAGCCGATGGCGGTGAAGCTGTGGGCGTACCGATCGATGTCGCCCATCGCGTACTGGACGCCAGGGATGACGGGCGTCGCCTCGGTGGCGGGGATCGGATCCTGGAGCGTGATGAGCGCGATGTCGTTGCCACACACGCCGTCAGGCGCGGGCACGCTCACGCTCTTCACCGCGTGCCAGCCCTTCGTGGTCTGGAAGATCTCGTCGTACGTCGTGACGAAGCTCACGGGCTCCTTTGCGCCGAACGTATCCGTGGCGCAGTTGATCTGCTCGTTCGTCTGTTGCACGCAGTGACGGGCGGTGACCACCAGGTTCGGCAGGATGAGCGTTCCCGTGCAGATCCCGCAGCTCGGCCGGTTGCCGATGCAGATCCCGACCACGTAGGGGTGCGCGGCGCCGTCGTTCGTGCCGCCCTGGATCTCCTGGGCGGTCGCGCCCGTCTTCGGCGGTTCGTCGCGGTCGCGATCGGGCCGCGCTGAAGACTGCGAGCAACCTGCGATCAAGCCGAAGGAGAGGGTCAGCGCGAGGGACGCACCGAGCAGACGAAACCGCATTCGAGAGCCTCCGGGGTGCTGCCGCCGTGCGGCGCCAGATCGCCTGAGTGTACGGGGGGACGGCCCGGAATCAAACCGGACCCCGATTCACCTCGAATTTGGCCCGTACGACGGGTTCGTGGCCTGCTTGGGGTCGCCGCGCGCTCTTTCACGCCCGGTGGCCCTCGAGGAGGCGAACGTTATGCGGACTGTTCTGTCGATTGCTGTCGGTTTGGCTCTAGCTCTGGCTGCTCCTGCGGCGTTCGCCCAGGACACACCGCCGCCGGCCGGTGACGGGACGCTGCCCCCGCCCAAGGTCGTCACCAAGACGACGGTCGAGACCGGCCCTGCCGGCGTCAAGAAGGTGGAGGACGACGACCCGACCTCCGACCACGAGAAGGTCGTCGGCCACTTCGGCGTCGGCTACCTCGGGCTCACGAACCTGCCCATCGGCACGGGCGCGCCCCCGGGTAACGCTGGGGGGGCCGCTCCGCCCGTCTCTGTCGCTCGCGGGAATGTCCCGGCGCCAGTGATCGGCGTCCGCTACTGGCTCAGCGAAAAGATCGGAATCGACGCCGGCATCGGCCTCGGTATCACCGGCGGATCTATCGAAAACGTCGGCGGCAGCACGACCAAATCCGCCGACCAGGCAGGCGTCTTCGGACTCGGCTTCCACGGCGGCGTTCCGATCGTCCTCGGCCACCAGAAGCACTACAAATTCCTGGTCATCCCGGAGCTCAACATCGGCTTCGCGACGCAGACCGAGACCGCGCCGGCGGGCACGAACGTCGGTGACATCACCCGCACCGGCTTCCACCTCGACCTCGGCGCGCGCATCGGCACCGAGATCCATTTCGGCTTCATCGGCGTGCCGCAGCTCTCGCTCCAGGCGACGGTCGGCCTCCTCGCGCGACGTGACGCGTGGAAGGTGAAGCAGGACGTCGGCAACCAGACGAACTCCGCGTCGGTCGGCGAGACGGCGTTCGGCACCACCGTGCAGGGCGAGCCCTGGGCCGTGTTCGTGAACAACATCTCCGCCATCTACTACCTGCCGTGAGCGGTCCGGCGCGCTACGCTTCCGCGGAGGGCACGATGCGGAAATGCCGGATGGTCATTCTCGGGGTCGTCGCTGGCGGCTGGCTCGCGATCGCGTGCAGCTCCGGCGGCGGAGGCCTCATCGCGCTGGGCGACGGCTACGACCCGCCGCCCAACGCCCGTGAGAAGCCGGGTAGCGGCCGCGAGACACCTCCGTCCTCCGTCGACAACCCCGGCAACCAGGGCGGCGGTCCCGGGGCTGGCGGAGGCGCGAGCTGTCCGCCGTGCGCCGGCAAGCTGTCCTGCACGTCGGACGGCAAGAAGCGGACGCTCACGTTCTCCACCGACAGCGCGGGCGGCTGCACCGTCGGTGACGGCGTGACGTTCGACTGTTCGGGGCGGGTCCTCGAGGACGGTCAGCCGATCGGCACGTGGACGGGCTCGGACGGCAACTTCACGATCGTCGTTGCTGCGAAGGGGCAGAGCACGACGTACACGTGCACCGCGGCCTCGTCGTCGCCCACGCCGACCGGTACCGGCACGACGCCCACGCCGACCGCGACGCCGACGAGCCAACCGACGTCGGTCCCGACCGACGCCGGCACCCGCGGCTGACCTGCGCTGACCTGCGCTGACCTGCGCTGACACGGCTGACACGGCTGACACGACGCGCCGACTCGCTATGGAGCGAGCTCGGCGCGAACGTCGTTCGCGATGAGACCGGCGACCCGACCTCGCGCGAGCAGCTCGTCGAGCGCGCGGCGCACGTCCTCGGGCGCGTCCAGCGTGTCCGCGTTCGCATACATCTTCAGGTAGCGATCGAGCGAGGCGGCGTCGAGCCCGACGTCGGTGCGGGTCTCGGCGGCGAGCAGCGCCTGCGAGACCTCTTCTTTGTTCTCGAGCGCCCAGCGGATCGAAGCGCGACAGATGCGCGAGACCTGCGCGACGAGCGCCGGCCCGAGATCGCGCCGGATGGCGTTGCCGCCGAGTGGAAGCGGCAGACCGCCGGTCGCCGCGGCCCAGGCCTCGCCGAGGTCGACGACCTTCTTCGTTCCCTCGCGCTCGTAGAACAGGCGGCCTTCGTGGATGAGCAGCGCGGCCTCGACCTCGCCGCTGCGAAGCACCTCGAACGAGCGGGCATAGGGGGCGATGGGCACGACCACCGGCTCGAACTCCGGCAGGAGGAGCCGAAGCACGAGATACGCCGTGGTGCGCAGCCCGGGGACGCCGACACGCTGCCCGGTGAGCGAGGCGAGCGTGCGCTCGGTCTTGGCGACGACGACCGGACCGTAGCCGCGGCCCACCGACATGCCGTGCGGCAGGAGCAGGTAGTCCTTGGCCACGCGCGCGTACTGCGCGATCGACACCGCGATCACGTCGGCCTGCGCGCCGGTCTCGGCGCGGGTGTTGAGCGTCTCGGTGTCGGCGCGGTCGGCGATGAAGGTGAGGCCTTCGCCGTCGATCTTTCCGTTCAGGAGAGCCCAGAACATGAAGATGTCGTCGCTGTCGGGCGAGAAGGAGAGGCGGATCGGCGGCACGGTGGGCGTCACCATAGCATCGAGGTTCTGGTAGGGTCCGCCGATGCGGATCGCCATGCTGGAGCGAGATGGCCTGACGTCCTGGTACGCGCTCGAGGGCCCGCGGGCCCGCCGCTTCGACGGCTCGCCTTTCGCGGGCGGCACCGTCACCGGTGAGCCGCTGGTGTGGGCCGAGGCCGAGCTTCGCGCCCCGGTGCGGCCCTCGAAGATCGTGTGCATCGGGCGCAACTACGCCGCCCACGCGAAGGAGCTCGGCAACGAGGTCCCGGCCGAGCCGCTGATGTTCTTCAAGCCGCCGTCGTCGATCATCGGCCCGGCCGAGTCGGTCGTGCTGCGCGCCGAGAGCGACAAGGTCGAGCACGAGGCCGAGCTCGGCGTCGTGATCGGCAAGCGCTGCTCGCGCGTCTCCCGCGAGGACGCGCTGTCCTACGTGTTCGGGTACACCTGCGTGAACGACGTAACCGCGCGCGACCTCCAGAAGAAGGACGGTCAGTGGACGCGCGCCAAGGGCTTCGACACGTTCTGCCCGGTGGGGCCGTGGATCGAGACGGATCTCGATCCCACGGACCTCTCGGTGCGCTGCCTCGTGGACGGCGCGGTGAAGCAGGACGGGCGGACGTCGCAGATGATGTTCGATGTCGCGGCGCTCGTCGCGTACGTGAGCAAGGCGTTCACCCTCGAGCCGGGCGACCTCATCGCCACGGGCACGCCCGAGGGCGTCGGCGCGATGCCGGCGGGCAGCCGCGTGACGGTCGCGATCGAGAAGATTGGCGAGCTCACGGTGAGCGTCGCTGCGCCTCGCGGATGAAGCGTCCTGCGTCGAGGATCGTGCTCGCTGCCGCCGCCGGCGGCGTGCTGCTGATCGTCCTCGCGGGGGTGCGGACCGCGCTGCAAACCTCGGGCGCGAAGGGAAGCGACGACGTCCCCTGCGGTGAAGGATTTCTCCGCTCGGGCACGCGCTGCTGCCCGACGAAGGAGCCGGCGCCCGGTCCGGACCGGTGCGCGATCGGACCGCCCGGCACGTGCCCCGCGCCGCTCGTGGCCACGCAGCACGGCTGCGACGCGCCCGAGCGCAGCACCGTCGACGTCCCGCGAACGAGCGTGATCATCGGCCCCTCCGACTGGGAAGCCGAGGGCCGCGTGCGTCCGCGCACCGTCTCGGCCGGGCCCTTCGCGCTCGACCGGTTCGAGTTGTCCATCGGTCACATTCGCTGCCCCGAGTGCCCTCCGGCCGTCGCCGCACGGCACGCGGGCCGCGATCCCGGGCGGGCCGCGTCCGAGGTCACGATCTTCGAGGCGCGCGCGATCTGCGCGGCGCGCGGCGGTCGGCTCCCCACCGAGGACGAGTGGATCGTCGCTGCCGCCGGCGATCGCCCGCGTCGCTATCCCTGGGGCGATACCGGAGCGGTGTGCCGGCGCGCGGCGTGGGGGCTCACCAAGGGTCCGTGCGGGAGCGGTGCCGCCGGCCCCGACACCGTGGGCGCTCACCCCGACGGCGCGACCCCGCTCGGCATCCACGATCTCGCGGGCAACGTCGCGGAGTGGGTGGAGACCGGCACCTGCGCGGCCGCTCCGTGCACGGGCGTGGTGCGCGGCGGCTCGTTCGAGACCGACCTCGCCACCGATCTGCGAACGTGGGTTCGCAGGGAGGTCCCCGGCTCGGCGCGCGAGCCATCGATCGGCTTCCGCTGCGCGTACGAACCTGTAGTCTCACGGGCCCCCCAATGACCTGTGCAGTCCTCTCGATCGGTACGGAGCTCACCCGCGGCGAGCTCGTGAACTCGAACGCTGCCTGGCTCTCGGCCGGCCTCACTGACCTCGGCTTCGAGGTGGTCGAGCACGACGTCGTGGACGACGACCAGGATCGCATCATCGCGGCGCTCGAGCGCCTCGCGAAGTTCGCGGATGTCATCGTCTGCACCGGCGGGCTCGGCCCCACCACCGACGACCTCACCACCGTCGCGGTCGCCGCGGCGCTGGGCGTGGGTCTCGTGCGCGACGAGGCGTCGCTCGATCACATCCGTCGTCGCTTCGAGCGGCTCGGGCGACCGATGTCCGATTCCAACGCGAAGCAGGCCGATTTTCCCGAGGGATCGACGGTGCTCGCCAACCCCGTCGGAACCGCCGCGGGCTTCGAGGCGAAGGTCCACAACGCGCGCGCGTATTTCATGCCCGGCGTCCCGCACGAGATGAAGCGCATGTTCGACGAGCAGGTCGTTCCTCGCATCCGGGACATCGCGCCGAACGACAGCCATCAGATCCGCTTTCGCACGTTCGGCTCGCCGGAGAGCGTGGTGGGCGAGAAGCTCGCGGGCGTCGAGGAGGCCTTTCCCGGCGTGACCATCGGCTACCGCGCGCACTTCCCCGAGATCGAGGTGAAGGTGCTGGCGCGCATGCCGGGCCCCGCGTCGCGGCGCCCGGGCGACGTCCTCCCCGTCGATCCGCAGGCCGTCGTCCGCGAGCTCGCGGAGCGCGCCGCCGCCGAGGTGGCTGCGCGCCTCGGAGACATCGTCTACGGCGACGGTGACGACACCTTCGCCGGCGTCGTGGGCCGCGCCCTCCGCACGCGCGGCTGGACGCTCGCCATCGCCGAGTCGTGCACCGGCGGTCTGGTGGGCCACATGATCACGAAGGAGCCCGGGGCGAGCGACTACCTCCTGCTCGACGCCGTCACCTACGCGAACTCCGCGAAGCAGTCGGTGCTCGGTGTCGACGAGGATGTCCTGCGCGGCCACGGCGCGGTGAGCCCCGAGTGCGCGGCGCGGATGGCCGAGGGCGCGCGGCGCGTCTCCGGCTCCGACGTCGCGCTCGCCATCACCGGGATCGCCGGGCCCGGCGGCGCGAGCGACAACAAGCCCGTGGGCCTGGTCTTCTTCGCCATCGCGACGAAGGACGGCACCGAGGTGAAGGAGCGACGGTTCAACGGCGAGCGCCTGTGGATCCAGACGCTCGCGTCGTACGTCGGCCTGCAGATGATCAAGGACGCGACGACCCGCCCCTCCTGAAAGGCGTCACTTCTGGGCGACGATCTCGTCGGCCCACTTCTTCGCGACCGCGCACGTGCTCGCGGAGCTCCACGCGCCGCTGGCGACCCTCGCGGGGCCGGCGATCATCACCACCTCGCGGTCCTTGCGTGCGAACAGCAGCGGCCCGAGCTCCTTGCGATCGAAGCAGAGCGTGCTCGCGTCCCCGATGGCGGGCTTGCCCAGCGTCTTCTTGAGAGCGGGCGTGAGCTTCGAAAGGAGCCGCTCGGCGTAGGCGTCGGCCTTGCCGGGCTTCGGCGCCTCGTCGACGCGCAGGTGCACGGCGTAGGCGAGCTGATCGTCCTTCGTGAAGGCGGAGCTGCGATCGCCGCCCCAGCCGGAGGCCACGACCCGGGCCTCGGCGTCGTCGAGCCACTCCGAGAAGGTGAGCGCGAAGCCGAGCTCGCCGTAGGTGTCCTGGTCCTCGTTCTTCCAGCCCGCGCCGAGCGCGTTCGCGGTGGGCGCGGGCACGGTGAGCGCGCCCTCCTGGGCCTCCCACTTCGCGACGTGCAGCACCTGCTCGGTGGTGGTCGGCAGGCGGTCCCACGCCGCGTCGACGCCCGCCCAGCCGCTCTTCCTCCGCAGCTCGTGCACGAACGCGATGCCTTCCATGTACGGCGCGACGAGCGTCGATCGCAGGATGTGCGGGACGCTCTGCACGTCGCCCATGTTCATGCCGCCCTTCATCAGCTCGCGGATGGCCTCGGGCGGGATGTCGAGCGCGCTGCGATCGGGCTTCATGAGGAAGTCGAGCATGAGGCTCGTGGCGTCCCCCTCGGCGAGGCACGCGAGCGCGAGCGACTGGTCGCCTTGCCCCGGCTTGTAATCGGAGCGCTTCTTGAGATCCCAGCGCTGGTCCTGGAGCGCGTGCACGAGCTCGTGGGCGAGCGTGGCCTGCGCTTGCGGTCCCTTGAGATCCGCGGCGAGGTACATCGTTCCGTTCTTCGGCTCGTAGAAGCCCTCGAGCTGCGCATCGAGCAGCTTCATCATCTCGCCGAGGTAGTCGAACGTCGGCGGCGCGAACCCGACGATCTGGAGGAGCAGCCCTTCGCGGCGGAGGGCCTCCGGCGGGTACTCACGGAGCGCCTTGTCCTTGACGCGCGCCACCAGCTGATCGCGCTCCAGCTTCACGCCGGGGACCGGCTTCGTGGCGGCGATGCCGCGCATCTCGCTGACCTTGAGCAGCGTGCGCGCGACCTGCTTCGAGTCCTTGGACTCGAGGGAGGCCTCGGGGCTGGGCGAGGCAAGGACGGCGGGACCGCCGCCGGCATCGGCGACGATCGCCTCGGTAGCAACGGGACGTGGGTTGGGCGGCGTGCTCGAGCACGCCGCGAGGAGGGCGGCGATCCCGGGGAGAGCGCCGAAGGCCGCGAAACGTCTGGTGGCCATCGCTACCCTCGCAGCGCGCGGATGTTCTGCGCGTAGTCCTTCGTGCCGAATACCGCGCTGCCCGCGACGAGAACGTTCGCGCCTGCCGCCAGGACCTCGGGAGCGGTCTCCGGGGTGATGCCGCCGTCGACCTCGAGATCGACGGCGCGCCCGCTCTCCGTGATCATCCGGCGGATGTTCGCCACCTTGGGCAGGACCTCGCGGATGAACGACTGCCCGCCGAACCCGGGGTTCACGCTCATCACCAGCACCATGTCGACGACGCCCATCACGTAGCGGATGGTCTCCTCGCTCGTCGACGGGTTCATCGTCACGCCCGCGCGCTTGCCGAGCGACTTGATGTGGCCGAGCGTGCGATGGAGGTGCGTGCACGCCTCGACGTGGATGGTGATGGTGTCCGCGCCGGCCTCGGCGAACGCGTCGACGTAGCGCTCGGGCTCGACGATCATCAGGTGACAATCGAGCGGCAGCTTCGTGGTCTTGCGTAGCGCCTTGACGATCGGCGGGCCGAGCGTCAGGTTCGGGACGAAGCGTCCGTCCATCACGTCGACATGCACCCAGTCAGCACCGGCCTTCTCGATCGCAGCGACCTCTTCGCCGAGCCGCGCGAAGTCCGCCGAGAGGATCGAGGGCGCGATGATAGTAGCGCTTGCAGCCATCGCAAGCTTGCTTACCACAGGGGCCCGCGCGCGGCCTTGCGCTCCGCCGCCATCTGCGAAAGTCTGAGTCTCGCATGCAGACCCGCAAGATCACCAAGGGCGACTTCGATCATATCGTCGAGGTCATCGACCGTTGGTGGGGCGGTCCGATGGCGAACTTCGCTCATCCGATCTTCTTCTACGAGCTCGGCGACAACGCGCTCATCGTCGAGGAGGAGGGCAAGCTCGTCGGCTTCCTCCTCGGCTTCTTGGTCTTCAATACGCCGAAGACGGGCTACGTTCACCTCGTCGGCATCCATCCCGACTTCCGGCGCAAGGGCGTGGGGCGCCTCCTCTACGAGACGTTCACCGAGCGATGTCGCGGCCTCGGCTGCGGCCAGATGAAGGCCATCACGACGCCCGGCAACGAGGGCTCGATCAGCTTCCACAACGCGCTCGGCTGGACGTCCACCGAGATCGAGGACTACGCGGGCCGCGATCGCCGCCGCATCGTGTTCACGCAGGACCTCGGCGCACCGACGAACTAGCTCGCTGACCGCCGACAGCTGTGAGCTACTGTCGGGCCGTGTCCTTCCTTTCGGCGTCCCACCAGGGTCTCGCGGGTCACGTGGGCGCGCTGCGGATGCTAGAAAATGAGCGACTTGATGCGCACTTATCCTTTTCCTTCGTACGGCGCCCTGAGCGCGGCCTTCGGGATGTCCCTCCTCGCGGCGTGTTCGTCGACGAGTGACCGTACCGCCGGCTTCACCGAGGACAGCGGCATCACGCCCACGCAGCCGCCCCAGCAGACGCGGCCGGACGCGAAGGTCGACGACCCCATCGTCGATCCGCCGGATGACGGCGGCGCCGAGGCCGACGCGCCGGACACGTGCAAGCGCACCGCGCCCAGCAACAAATGCGGGCTCGCTCCGCAGTGTGGCTGCACGCTCGCCGAGACCTGCGCGGTGCAGGATGGCGTCGGCGCCGTCGAGTGCGTGACCGCCGGCCTCGCCGCGATGGGCGCGGCGTGCGTGAACACCTCGGGCTGCGCGCGGGGCCTCACGTGCATGTACGGCACGTGCCACGCGTACTGCGCCAACCCGGGCAGCGCCTGCACCGCGCCGAAGACCGGCGGCTGCGAGCAGGTGAAGGACAACGGCGGCGCCGCGATCCCGAACCTGAGCGTCTGCCGGGTCGCTTGCGACCTGCGCGACGCCACGGGCTGCGGGACCACGAGCAGCGCCGGGACCGGCGTGTGTCGACTTGATGCTGCGGGGAACACCGATTGCGCCAAGGGCGGGACGCGCACCGTGGGCCAGACGTGCACGCCGACCGACGACTGCGGACCGACCCTCGTCTGCGCTGGGAACGCGACGACCGGCAACACCTGCCGCAAGTGGTGCCGCGTCGGCGTCGGCATGACCGACTGCGGCGGCGCCGTGCTCTGTAAAGCCTTCGACCCCAAGGTCATGGCCGGAGTGACCGAATACGGCGGCTGTCCGTAGCGCGTCTCTGGCTTTACACGGCCGTCGTAAAGAGGGATGACTTAGCCGATGTCGTCGTCCGTGAAGACCCCCGTAGCCCCCGGTCGCCGGTCCGAGCCCCCCGTCACGAACGCGCAGCTGCGCGACGTCGGGCTCTTCGGCGCCCTCTCGGACGAGTTCCTCGAGCACCTGTGCCAGATGCTCGAGGTGAAGCGCCTGCTCCCCGGTGAGCTCGTGTTCCGCGAGGGCGACCCGGCGCGCGAGATGTACGTCGTGCTCGACGGCGAGATGGAGGTCCTGAAGAAGAGCCGCCGCGGCCGCGAGACCCGCGTGGCGATCCTCGGACCGAACGACTGCTTCGGCGAGATGTCGATCATCGACATGCAGCCGCGCTCGGCCACGGTGCGTACGCTCGGGGCGACCCGCCTGCTCAAGATCTCCACCGAGGAGATGGACGCGCTCTACCGCCACGACCTCAAGTCGTACACGCTGATCGTGCTCAACATCGCGCGCGACCTCTCGCGCCGCCTGCGCGTGACCGACGGCCTGCTCGCCGACTTCACGGCGACGGTCATCGAGGAGTACGTGCAGACCCCGAGCGCGAAGCCCAAGCCGCCCGTCGGCTGAGCCGCGAGCACTCAGCCGCCGTCGGTGCTGGCGTCGCTGGCGTCGCTGGCGTCGCCGCCGCCGCCGTCACCCGCGTCGCCGTCCGCCTGGCGGCCGCCGTCCGGACCGGCCGAGGCGTCCGCGCTCGGCGCGGGCGTCTCGCCGCCGAGGCTGCCGCCGTCGGCGCGCGTGGAGGCGTCGTTGTCGTCGGCGGACGCGAAGTCCGACGGGGGAAGCGGCTGCGGGTTGAGCGTGCATGCGACCACCGCGGAGGTGAGGCCGCCGGCGAGCGCAGCGAGGACGAGCGTGCGGCGCATCACTGGTCTCCGCCGTCCGGAGCCGCGCCGTCACCGCCGCTGTCACTACCGTCCGTGCCTGCGTCCGCTGCGCCCGTCGGCGCGGCGCCGCTGCTGCCGCTGCTGCCGCCGCCGACCGTATCGCTGCCTTCCTTGCCGTTGTCCCGGGGGTCCTCGGGGGGCAGCGGCTGAGGGTTGAGGTCCGACTCCGAGGCGCACGCCTGCAGTCCGCAGAGCGCGAGGGCGCTGGCGGTGACGAGCAGGAGCTTCCGCAAGGACGTCATGGCAACCAAGGTCGAGAAGCATCCGTGATGCCAGCGTGAAAATCCACGGGATTTGGCCGCCCGGAGGCGGTGGCCCACGACACGACGCCGAATTCCGACCGTTTGCTGGCCCACGTTGGCACAATCAGCCTTCGATGCCCGAAGCCGCCTCCCGCGCCACCCGCGCCGCTCACCCTCCGGCGGCGAGCATCCGGAACGTGGTGAAGCGCATCTGGGACGGCCGCGAGAAGCGCGTCGTGGTGGACGACGTCTCGTTCGACCTCGCGCGCGGCGAGCTCGTCGTGATCCGCGGCCCGAGCGGGAGCGGCAAGACCACGCTGCTCGCGATCGTGGGCGCGATGCTGTCGCCCTCGAGCGGCGAGGTGCACCTCGACGGCGAGCCGACGTCGCGCTTGCGCGAGGCGCATCGCGCGGAGGTGCGCCGGCGCAAGGTGGGCTTCGTGTTCCAGGATCTCCAGCTCGTCGACGGCCTCACGTCGCGCGAGAACGTGCTCCTGCCGCGCGTGCCCGATGGCGTGCGGCCCGAGGACGAGAAGCGCGCCCTCGAGCTCCTGGAGCGCCTTGGGCTGGCCTCGCTGGCCGACGTCGACGCGCACCGCCTGTCGGGCGGCGAGCGCCAGCGGGTGGCGCTCGCCCGTGCGCTGCTGAACGATCCGCCGCTCCTCGTCCTCGACGAACCGACCGCGCACCTCGACGACGCCCGCGCGACCTCGATCGTCGACGAGCTCCTGGCCTTCGCGAAGGACGGCCGCGCCCTCCTCGTCGCCACCCACGACCCGCGCCTGGCGCAGGCGAAGGGCGTCTCGCGCATCCTGGACCTCGTCGCCGGCAAGCTCGACAGCCCGTAGCCGTGCTGCGGCCTCGGCGAGGCGCTAGTCTTGACTGGCGTTCCCATGAATCTCCTCGAGCCCTGGGTCCTTCTCCGCCTCGCCGCCGGGCTCGTCGCGTGTCTGCTCTTCGCGCGCGGTGCGATGACGGCGCAGAAGGTCCTCCGCCACTTCGACGTGAAGCGCGCGACGGAGGGCCAGCTCGCGCTCGAGAAGCAGATCGAGCTTGGCGCCACCTTCGTGCGGATCGCCGCGGTCGTGCAGGTCATGGCGCTCGCGCTCTCGGTGCTCGGCGCCGACCGCATGAGCCGCGGCGTGCGCGGCGCGATGTGCGCGTATGGCGTCTTCGGCGCCAACGAATGGGGCTTCCGCTCACTCGCGGTGACGGGCGGCGTCGCGCTCTTCGCGGGTGTGCTCGCGCAGATCTACGCGTTCGATACGCGCGTCCGCGCGCTCGATCTGGCGCGGCCGCTCGCGTACATGACGCTCGCGATGTTCCCGCTCTCGGTCCTCGACCTCGCCTGCGCGGCCGAGTTCCTGGGCAAGCTCGATCTGACGGTCGTGGCGTCGTGCTGCTCGGTGCAGCTCGACCCGTTGGCGGCGGCGGGGGAGGGCTTCGCCTCCGGCCCGCGCGTCCTCGCCACGGCGCTCGCGGCCATTGGCACCGTGGCCTCGATTGCGGTCGGGCTCTTCGCGGCGCGCTCACCGACGAAGTCGCGCATCGTCGCCGCGGGCGTGGTCACGTTGCTCACGTTGCCGGCAGCGATCGCGGCCTCGGCGCTGGAGGTGGCGCCGCACGTCTTCGAGATCCCGCACCACGTCTGCCCGTTCTGCCTGCTGCGCAGCGACGTCTACGCGATCGGCTACCCGCTCTACGGCGCGCTGTTCCTCGCCACGGTCTGGAGCGCGGGCGCGGGTCTGAGCGCGGTGCTCGCGCGTGGCGCGGCGGCGCGTGAGGCGCTCGCGCCGTTCGCGCGCATCGGGCTGCGTCGCGGCGCGCTCGCGTGGGCCGTCGCGCTCGTGTTCGCGGTGGCGCCCATCGCTCGCTTCGCCGTGGTCTCTGGCGGCGCGTCGCTCTTCCAGGGACCGTGAGGGCGATGATGCGACCCGTGACGACGCCCCGCCGCGCCTTCGTGCTCGCCACCTGCCTCGGCGCCGCATGGCTCGTGAGCGGCTGCAAGAAGCAGGAGGCGCGCTGCAAGAACTGCGGGATGAAGATCGATCCTGCGAGCCAGTGGCGCGCCGAGCTCGCCGCTGCGGACGGCACCACCACCGCGTTCGACACGCCGCGCTGCGCCCTCCAGTCGTGGCGCTCCGGCAAGACCTCGGCGAAGTCGCTGCGCGTGCAGGACTAC
The DNA here is from genome assembly GCA_043732195.1 of Polyangiaceae bacterium. Taxonomy (GTDB): domain Bacteria; phylum Myxococcota_A; class Polyangia; order Polyangiales; family Polyangiaceae; genus Labilithrix. The sequence continues at coordinate 11,339 of JAYTHX010000259.1, read as the reverse complement.
TACGACCGTCAGCTCAGGGACGCCGGCGAGCTGCGCTTCGTGATCGGTGGCGACGTGGTCGGACCCATGGGCCCGGATCTCGTGCCCGTCGACCCCGCGCGGGCCTCCAAATTCATCCAGGATCACGGGGCGGACCGCGCGCTCAAGCTGGAGGAGATCACGCTCGAGGTCCTCGGCACGATCGGTCAGAAGTGAAAGCGACCGGGCTCGAGCGCAGCGACGCTTGAACATTGCACGTGCCGGGCTACGGTTCGGCCATGTCCGACGCCGAGTCCGTAGGCCCATCCGACACAACAACGGTCCCCGCGCGCGCGGAAGCGTTGCCCCCGCGCATCCGTCGAACACTCGAGCTCGTGTACGGCGTCGAAGGAGTGACCGCGGCGCGCGTCTGGCACTGGCCCGGGCAGATCTCCGTCGGGGTTCGTCCGGCGATGATGTCTGCGCCGTCGGAGCTGCTCCGCCGCGTCGAGAGCGCAGTCGCCGGCCTGCGCGAGCCCGACGAGACCTGGGAGTTCGGGCTGATGGACTCCGCCGACTGAGCCGGCTGTCACAAAACGCGAAACGCGCGCCTGGCAGCTGCCGGCGCGCGTCGCTCGTGGCCTCGAGAGCTAATTGCTGACGAAGATCGACTCGATCTCGGTCTTCACGTTCTCTTCGGTCTGGGCGCGCGCGATGGCGATCTCCTTCACGATGAGACCACGCGCGGTGTCGAGCATGCGGCGTTCGCCAAACGAGAGCTGCTTGTCGGTCTTGAGGCGGTAGAGATCGCGGAGGACCTCGGCGACGTCGTAGATCGAGCCCGTCTTGATCTTGTCCATGAATCCGCGGTAGCGGCGGTTCCACGTCTGGTTGTCGAACGCGATCGTGCGCTCCCTGAGGATGTCGAAGATCTCGCCGATCTCCTGGTCGTTGATCACGCAACGAAGCCCAACCGCTGAGGCGTTGGCGACCGGAACCATGATCTTGCGATCGGTATCCATGATGCGAAGGACGTAGAACTTTTGGCGACTTCCGCCGATGTCCTTCTCCTCGATCTTGATCACCTCAGCCACACCCTGAGCGGGGTAAACAGCCTTGTCGCCGACCTTGAACGTGACGTCCGATCCAGCCTGCATAGCGTCTCCTTCGTCCGAAAACGTCCTGGGCTCGAAAGGGAACCCGGACCCGGTTCACGTGCAGAGTGCACGTGAACCGTCACTTCCAGCACACAGTACAAAGGCTTCTGGCGAGACCTGCTGCATGCAGCCGGTCCCGCTATTCCCTGGCGACTTCCTGACTCGAGCCGGGCGGCGCAGATGCGCTTACCGCCAGCCGCGGCGACAACTTCAGGCGGGCGTACTCTAATTCCTGGGAACCCTTTCTGTCAAACCCTTTGTGTAGCAAGGGTAGGCCCAACGTGTCGCGCGCTCCGCTCGGGAGACCAACCGCGCCCAGGAGTGTTTTCTTCCGCATGGTTGGACCGCGCAGCTTCGGCAGAGTGGGAGTGTGTGAGGAAAGGGGCGCTCGCGCAAGGCGAAATCGTCCCCTCTACTCTACCGAGGAAGCTCCAGCGCGAGCTCCTCGGCCAGCCCCCAGCGGACGCCTCGGTCGGAGACGGTGAGCGAGCGGGCTCCGACCCGGGCGAGGAACGCGAGCGCGACCATGCCGCCCGCGACGATGACGTCAGCCCGCTTGGGGTCGAGCCCGGGGATCGCGACGCGCTCGGCGAGCGGCACGGATGCCAGGCGATCCACGACGCGTTCGAGCTCGGCGACCTCGAGCACCAGCCCGTGCACGCGCGCGGCGTCGTACGCGGTGAGGCCGAGCGATACCGACGCGAGCGTGGTGATGGTGCCGGCGATGCCAACGACGGGCGCGCCGCGCACCGACGCGGGGACGGACGCGAACGCGGCGCTCGCGGCGCGCGACACAGCCGCGCGCTCATCGGCGGTGGGCGGATCGCTCTTCACGAGTCGCTCGGTGAGCCGCACGCTGCCCACGTCGTAGCTGTGCGCGAAGGACAGGACGCGCGACACGCGATCGCCGTCGACGATCTCGGTGCTGCCACCGCCGATGTCGAACACGACCACGCGTCCGGCGACCGTGAGCCCACTGAGCGCGCCCGCGAAGGTGAGTCTCGCCTCCTCGTCGCCGGAGATGGTGCGCGCGTCCACGCCGAGCGTCGCCTTCACATGCGCGCGCACGACGTCGCCGCCGCCGGCGTCACGCATCGCGCTGGTGCCCACAACGGCGACGCGGTCGACGCCGAGCCCCTTCACCAGGTCGGCGTAGTGGCCGAGGCACGCGTTCGTCCGTGCGACCGCCTCGGGCGCGAGCATGCGCGTCTGGTCGACGCCCTGACCGAGCCTCGTGATGGTGGCGTGCTCGGCGACCGGCACGAGCTGTCCGTCGCTCCCACGCTCCGCGACGAGGAGCAGCACCGTGTTCGTTCCGATGTCGACCGTGGCAACGCGCATGACCACCCTCCACAAAAGCGAAGCGCCCCGCAGCATGACTGCGGGGCCGTCTCGTCTCGTCTCGTCTCGTCTCGTCTCGTCTCGTCTCGTCTCGTCTCGTCTCGTCTCGTCTGTAAGTGTCAGCGTCTCCCTAACGGATGTTGTTCAGGTTCAGCATCTCTTCCACGTTCGGCTGCACGACCAGCTCGACGCGGCGATTCTTGGAACGATCCGGGTCGGATTGCTGCGCCACGGTGCCCGCGACGGGGTCGGTCTCGCCGTAGCCGGCCGCGGCCCAGCGCGCCGGATTGAGGCCACCACCGGGCGCCGACTTCGGGTTCTTCGGGTCGGTCGGCTTGCTGTCGCCGATGAGGTACAGAAGGACCTGGCGCGCGCGCGAGAGCGAGAGCAGCCAGTTGTCCTTGAAGGGACCACCCGGCGGGTACTTCACGTTGTCGGTGTGACCAGCGACGAGGAAGTAACGGTTCATCAGGTCCTTGTCGCTCCGGATGACCTCCGCGACCTGACCGAGCACTTCCTTGCCCTGCGGCTTCAGGTCGTCCTTGCCCGAGTCAAAAAGGATGTCGCCCGGCAGCTGGATGACGAGGCGATTGTTGCGGGGTACGACCTTGACGCCGATGGCGGTGAGCTTGTCGAGCTTCGAACGGAGCTCGCGGAAGCGCGCCTCGATCACGGCGAGCTGGTCGGCGCGCTGCTTGTACTCGGCGAGCGCCTGCGCGAGCCGCGCGGCATCCTCCTTCGACTTCTCGAGACCGAGACCCGCAGCCTTGAGCTGCTCCTTCATCTTTTCGATCGAGTTCGATGCCTCGCTGAACTTCGCCTGATCATCGGCGATCTGCGCCTTAGCCGCCTTCAGGTCCGCGGACAGCTTGTCGACCTCGCGCTGCTTGCCTGCCATCTCCTCATCGGTGTGTCCGCAGCCAGCGAGAGCGAGCGCGATCGTCGCGACGTACAACCAGAGCCAAAGCTTCCTCATTCGGTCCTCCTGAATACGGACGCGACGGTATCGGGGGGGCGAAGTGGTCGTCAAGGCAAGGCGCCGACGCGCGCTCGGCGACGTCGTTCACGCGATCGGTTCGCGTCCACGCGAACACGCAGAAAAAAATATTTTTTCGTTCGGAAGCGTGTTCTTCGAAGCGCCGTGTACGAGTGCGCCTTCTCCAGATTCAAACAAAAAAACGGACACTACCTTGTTGATCAAGATTCGTTCGCGAAAACAATGAGATCGCAAGCAGTCAAGCAATGCTTTTCCACAGCTTCCCTCCCGAGGGCCTGGAAGCCCTCTGACCCCGGTCCGCACGCGCAGCCTGCTCGCCCGTCAAGTTTTTTTGTTTGACAGGTAACGTAGGTGACCATATACGTGGTGTACATCACCTCTGCAGGAGGCTACGCGAATGGCTGCTAAGAAGAAGGCTGCGAAGAAGACCACGAAGACCACCAAGAAGGCCGCTGGCAAGACGGCCAAGAAGTCGGGCGCCAAGAAGCGCACGGCGAAGAAGACCACCAAGAAGGCTGGTGCAAAAAAGGCCTCCAAGAAGCCAGCTAGGAAAGCCGCCCCCAAGGCGGCGAAAACTGGGCGGTCTGCGGCAAAAAAGTCGTCTGGTGGTCGTGGCGCAAGCCGCGGCGCCAAGGCGGCACCGCCGGCCGGCGTCCCGTCGATGTTGGGCGGGGCACCGACTTCCAGCGCTGGGCTGGATGCGGGCGAGGAGTAACTGCTCCTCCGCCGCAAAACCGTAAAGGTTTTGCCGCCTTCCCGCGGGACCTAGGTCCGGCGAGAGGGCATTTGGACGAGAGGGCGCACCCCGCGAGGGGGCGCCCTCTCGTCTTTTGTGCGTTCGGCGAGCGGCAGCTGAGCTCGACGCGCCGGTCCTCCTCTTCTGTTCAGCGATCGCCAGACGCGCAGGCCTCCGACTTGTCGGTAGGTGTCACCCGTACAGTGTGCGTTCAAATCAGTCGCCCAGATAGAGCTTGAGCGCCTCGGCGGCGGCCCGGCGGTTGAATGGCACGCCCTTGAGCTCATCGCGCTCGCCGATCTGTTCGAAGAGCTCCGAGAGGAAGACGTAGAACTGGTCGGCCTCGACGACCGCGCGCTCGAGGCGTACGGGCTCGAGCAGGTCCGTCTCTTCGAGCGCGGAGAGCGCGGCGTTGAACGCGTCGAACCGCGGATAGTCGGCCGCGCGCAGCAGCGGATAGCCCATCGCTCCGAAGTACGTGAGGAACTCACGGACGAACTGCAACGACGACGGACCGCTCCAGCGATCCTCGCGGCTCGGCGCCGAGCGCGCCTTCGCCCCGAACGCGCGCGCTATCTGCGCGAACATCCACACGTCACGCCGGAGCCGGATCGAGAGCGAGCGGCGCGCCGCGGCGTCGTCGAAGACGCCGTGCTCGTCGAGCCGGGCGCCGAGCGCCTTGCCGAGGACGAGCACCGCGTTCTGGAGCGCCGGTCGGAGGTTGCCGCCGATCGTCGTGACCGCGGAGCGGAGCTGCTCGCTGGTTGCCTTGCCGTCGGCCGGCGGGAGATCGTGCTCGAACGTCCGCCGCAGCTCGAGGCGGAGGTTCGCGGCGACGCCGCCGAGCGTCGCCTTGATCGAGAGCAGCCGGTGCGCCTCGCCCTGCATCTCCTCGTAGCGTGCGCTGATCTGCGAGGCCGGGATCTTGAAGAGCTCGCGTTCGTAGCTGTCGGCCAGCTGCTCGCCGGCCTGCTTGCGCAGGTAGTCGGTGAGCGCGCGCGCGTCCGAGCGGAGCACGCTCAGGATCAAGTACGCGACGCCCGAAGGTCGCGGCTCCCGGACCACGTGGTCCAGCAGCGTCAGGTAGCGAATCATGCGGAACAAAGAGAGAAACGTGAGGGCCACGAGCCGGCGCGCCTGCTCGCCCGGCACCTGCCTCATCAGCTCGAGGAGGCGCACGTTCGTGATGCGGTCGAACTCCGGCCGGAACTCGAGCGCGGTCAGCGGATTGAAGAACGCGGACTGCGCGACCTCGCGATGTGCGACCGAGAGCGTCGCGTAGAACAGGCGGAAGGGCACGCGCGGGAGGCGCGTCACGCCGCCCGTGACCTCGAGGAGGTTCGTGAGCGCATGGCGCAGGAGGAAGAGCGATTCCTCCGGCGTGTCCTGGCTCTGCGTCCCGCGGACCAGCCGCGAGCGCGCGCCGTCGTCCGGCAGGAGCATCTCGAGGTACCGCTGGAAGACGAACGCGCGCTCCTGCTCGCCGAGCAGCAGCCGGCAGAGCGCGACCACGCGCTGCATGCCGTCGCGCGCGAGCGCCAAGGCCTCGCGGTAGTCCTGGGAGACGATCGCCGTCTTCTTCGGGGCGCCCGGGTGGTTGCGCGGGTTCGCGAAGCACGCGAGCCCCTTCAGGAGCACCTCGAGCTCGAAGAGCGACTCCTCGCGGCGGTTCTCGGGCAGCTTCGCGATCCACTGATCGCGCGCGTTCGCCTGCTCGCGGCGCAGGCCGCGCGTGTCCCGCAGGAGCTCCGCATAGGCATCGGAGCCCGCGCCGGGCGGAACCGAACGAGGCGCCAGCGACCCTAGCGCGCGCGGGGGGAACCCGCTCGGCCTCGGCGGCGGCACCGACCGACTCACGGCGAAGCCTTGGCCCGCGGGCGACGGTCGCCGCTCTCCTGACCCGGTTTGCTGCCGCGATCGTCGTCCTTCCTGGAGAGCAGCGTGTCGAGCCGGCCGACGCGTGGCCCGAGCATCTTCGCCATCACGCCTTCGATGTCGCGGCCGGCGCGCTGGGTGAGGAGCGTGATGTCGAGGGCCACTTGGCTGGTGACGATCTCCGCGATCGCGGTCGTCTCGCTGATCACCGCGGCGTCGAGCTCGCCCATCTCGGTGGCGCCGATCAGAGAGCGCTTGTCGTCGGCGACGACCACGAGGCGGTGCTTCCAGAACTCCTCGAGCGACTTCTCCTCGAGCCCGTAGCTGAAGACCTCGCCCGGCAGCGCCGGGAGCTCGGCGTGCGAGAAGACGACGATGTAGACCTTTCGCTTCGCCGCGCGCTTGAGCTCCGGTGTGATCTGCTCGATCTCCCGCGGCCAGCCGCTGATCACGACGCGATGCTGCGCTCCGCGGATGAGGCGCTCCGCCTCCTCGAGGATGCGCGGGTAGCCGCGGACGCTGAACGCGTCGGGCGCGGCCGGGGAGGTGTCGATCTGCTTGATCGCCGTCTCGAGCTGCTCGGTCGAGGCGTCGAAGCGCTTGCGCAGGAGCACGAGCAGGTCCTCGGCCGGAGCAGGAGCGAAGCGCTCGGGCGTCCCGGCGATGGAGCGCGCTGCGCCCGCCTTCACGAGCCGCCGAAGCACGCCATAGACCGCGGAGCGCGGGATCTGCGCGCGGACGCCGACCTCGTACCCGGTCGCAGGGCTCTCCTGGAGCAGCGCGGCGTACGCGCGCGACTCGTTGAGGCTGAAACCCAGGGCCACGAGCGCGGGCACGACTTCGGGTTCGGCCATGCGTCTTTTTCCCACGAAACGCGAGCGCTTACCAAGTGCGCGCGGTCCGAGGCCGCCGATTCTGCGCTAGCCTCCCTTCCGTGAAGCTCGCCCAGGCATTCGCCACGACCGCCATGACCGGAATGCTCGCCGCGCTGACCGGGTGCGGCGGCGCGGCCGAGGGCCCGAAGGCGCCCGCGACAGACGTGAGCGTCCCCACCGACAAGAGCTGCTGCAAGGCCAGGAACGCGTGCAAGGGCCAGAGCGGCTGCAAGACGGAGACGAACGCGGCCTGCGCCGGGCAGAACGAGTGCAAGGGGAAGGGCACGTCCTGCCCGAAAGGCTGACGCGGCCTGAGCTACCGCACGCGGCATCGGATTCCTGATCTCGGGGTGGGCGTGGGCTTCCGCGCCGCGCACCGCGCGCACGTCCTCGAGGCGCGGCCGGCGATGGACTGGGTCGAGGTGATCAGCGAGAATTTCATGGTCGCGGGCGGGCGGCCGCACGAGACGCTCGCGCGCCTCCAGGACAGCTACGCCGTCGTCCCCCACGGCGTCTCGCTCGCGGTCGGGTCGGTGGAGCCGCTCGACGAGGAGCACCTGCGCCAGCTCCGCGCGCTCTGCGATCGGACCGACCCGCCATGGGTCTCGGACCACCTTTGCTGGGGCCGTGCACCCGGCGTCCACCTCCACGATCTCCTGCCGCTGCCCTACACGCGCGAGGCGATCGATCACGTGGTGGAGCGGGTGAAGCGGGTGCAAGGCACGCTGGAGCGACCGTTCGCGCTCGAGAACGTGTCGACCTACATGGCGTACCGCGACAGCACGATGCAGGAGTCGGAGTTCGTCGCGGAGATCGCCGAGCGCGCCGACTGCGGTCTGCTGCTCGACTGCAACAACGCCTACGTCTCGGCGCGGAACCACGACGGCGATGCCGCGCGGCACATCGACGCCATGCCCGCCGATCGCGTCGTGCAGATCCACCTTGCGGGGCACACCGACAATGGCGCCTACCTCCTCGATACGCATGCCGACCACGTCTGCGAGGACGTCTGGGACCTCTACCGCCGCTCCCTCGCGCGCTGCGGATCGGTCTCCACGCTCGTGGAGTGGGACGACGCCATTCCGAGCTGGGACGTGCTCGCCGCCGAGGCCCAGCGCGCCCGGGCGGAGCGCGCCGCGGTGCTCGCGCAGGTGATCCCGTGAGCGCGCTGGCGGCCCAGCAGCGGGCGCTGGCGACCGGCAACGCGCGGCTCACGGGCGCCGCGCAGGTGGAGATCTACCGCGAGCAGTTCTTCCTGCGGAACGTCGACGCCCTGCGCGAGGACTTCGGCGCGGTCGCGCACCTGCTCGGCGCGGAGGCGTTCGAGGCGCTGGCGCGTGCGTACCTGGTGACGCATCCGCCGCGCACGTTCTCGCTCCGCGATCTCGGCGCGGAGCTCCCGGCGTTCATCGGCGAGCCGCGCGCGCGCGATCTCGCGCGGGTCGAGTGGGCGTTCGTGGAGGCGTTCGACGCGCCCTCGCTCCCCGCGCTCGACGCCTCCGACCTCGGCGACCGTCACGGAGGCGGAGTGGCCCGCGCTGCGCCTCGCGCTGCAGCCGTGCGTGCGGCTGCTCTCGATCGCGTATCCCGCCCACGACTACCGCGCCTCGGTCCGTCGCTCCGAATCTCCGCCTCCGCCCGCCCCTCGCGCTTCCTTCGTCGCGATCTACCGCGGCCCGGACTCCCTCCACGGCCTCGATCTCACCCCCGCGGCGTATGCCCTGCTCGCGCAGCTGGCGGCGGGCACCCCGCTGGGCGAAGCGTGCGAACTCGCTTCCTGCGTGTCGCCGGCGGAATTCGCCGTGGATCACGCAGGCTGGTTCCGGCAGTGGACGACGCTGGGCCTCTTTTCGCTCAATGCCCCGCGTCAGGCTTCCCGAACGTCTTCGGGTGGAAGTTGAACGGATAGTTCGCGCGGGTCTCGAAGCCGCCCTTGCTCGGCGCGAACGAGACCTTCTTGATGATCTCGACGATGCAGGCGCCGACGCCGGGCTCGCTTATCGTCGACTTCGACGAGTCGACGGCGGCATCGGTCACCTTGCCCGCGGGGTCGATGGTCCACTTCACGGTGAGGTCGCCCTCGATGCCGGGATGGTCCTTGAGGCCCTTGTCGTAGCAAGCGCGGGCCTCGTCGCGGCGCGCCATGACGATGGTCTGGATGTCCTGCCTGCTTCGTCCGGGCTCCTGCGCGTGGCCGGGTCCCGCCTTCGGTCCGCCGTCACCCTTGGTCTCGACCTCGGTGTGGGTCGAAGAGCCGAGCTTCGCGCCCTGGAGCTCGCCGCCGTCGGGCAGCGAGGTCGTGGTGGTGGTGCCTCCGCTGGCGCCGCCCGAGCTCACGTCGCCGGAGCTGCTCCCGCTGGTCGCCGCGCCGCTCGAGCCGGACGATGTCGGGGTCCCTTCGCCGGGCGCCTTCGCCTCGGTCTTGCCGCCGCCGCATGCGACGGTCAGCACGAGGGACGCCGAGGCGACCGTCAGGACGACGAAGAGGCTCTTGTTGCGACGTGCGAGGGCGGGCTGGGCGGGGGACGGAGCGCTGCGCATGCCGAGAAATGTACCCGAAGTGTCCGGGACATGTCGCGTCCGTGAAGTACCATCTGTGATCGTGTCCGAGGACGAGGGACCGCCGCGAAATGCCCATCTCGGGCGATGTGGCAGCTACGAGCTGCTCGTCGAGCTCGCGGCCGGCGGCATGGCGACGGTCTACCTCGCGCGCAAGGCGAACGCGCGAGACGCGCCGCTCGTCGCGGTGAAGCGGCCTCACCGGCATCTCGCGAGCGACAAGGCGTTCCTCTCGATGCTGGTCGACGAGGCGCGCCTCGCGTCCTCGATCCAGAACGACCACGTCGTGAAGGTGCGCGAGCTCGGCTTCGAGTCGGGCGAGCCGTTCATCGTGATGGACTACGTCGAGGGGGCTTCGCTCTCCGACATCCGCAAGGAGCTCTCGGCGGTGGGGCGCGCGGTCGACCCACGCTTCGCCGTTCGCATGACCCTGGATGCGCTGGCCGGGCTCCAGGCGGCGCACGTCCTCCACGACGACAAGGGCAAGCACCTCGGGATCGTCCATCGCGACGTCTCTCCGCACAACGTCCTCATCGGGTGCGACGGAAGCGCGCGCCTCACCGACTTCGGCATCGCGAAGGCTGCCGATCGCGTGCAGACCACACGCACGCACGAGGTGAAGGGCAAGCTCGCCTACCTCGCCCCCGAGCGCATCGACAAGCGGCGGATCTGCACCGTGCAGAGCGACGTCTTCTCGATGGCCGTGGTGCTCTGGGAATGCATCGCAGGGCGGCGGCTCTTCCGGGGTGACGAGGCGATCGAGACCCTCCAGGAGGTGGTCTCCGCGCCGATCCCGTCGCTGCGCCGCATCGGCGCGCCCATCCCCCAGGCGCTCGACGACACGATCCTGCGGGGGCTCTCGCGCGATCTCGAGACCCGCTACAAGACCTCGGCCGAGTTCGCGGACGCGCTCGAGCGCGCCTCCGGCGGGCGGCCGAACATCGCCACGCCCGCCGAGGTGGCGATGCTCGTCGAGGCGCTCTTCGGCGAGCGCCTGCGCGTGCGTCACGAGAACATCCGCGACGCACTCGAGAGCGACGACGTCGAGCACGTGCTCGAGGTCTCGGGCCTCAACAAGCGTCCCGCGCCGACGCCGGAGATGCGCGAGCGTGAGAAGATCGCGATCGAGAACATCGCCCCACCGGCGCCGAGCGCGCGCTACACCTTCGGCAATGCCTCGGAGAACCTGCTCCAGCGACGCTTCGCGTCCCCGCGCGTGCGCTGGGCGGCGCTGGGCGGCGTCGCGCTCCTGGGGCTCGCCGTGCTGATCGGAGTGATCGCGCGCAAGCGCGACGCGGCGCCCGCCGAAGGCACGGCCGCGACCGAGCCGACCAACCGGCGCGTCGTGGTCCCGCTCCCGTTCGCCGCCACGAAGGTGACGTTCGACGAGCAGTCCCACGATCTCTCGCCGCCGGCCGACGTCGCGGCCTTCGCGGTCCCGCGCGAGAGCGGCCAGCGCCATCGCATCACCGCGCTCGGGGTCGACGGCTCGCGCGCCGAGGCCTACGTGCGCGAGTCGGAGGGCGTGGCGCGACCGGAAGGGCAGGGGTTCGCGATCGAGGCGCTCGAGACGTACGCCGAAGGGACGCCGCCGGGGCCTGCGACCATCATCGAGCTGCCGCCCACGCCGAACGGCGTGAAGCGCGTGGTGGTCAAGCGCGGTCCTCCGGTGCGCGCGCCGAAGCCCACCGTCCCCACGGCCGCGGTCGCGGCCCTGGGGACGGCCTCGGCGCTCCCGCCGCCCAGGCCGGTCGGCACCGTCAAGGACGGCTTCACGAAGCTCCGATGAAGCGCGCGTCGCTCGTGCTCGCGGCGGTCGCGTCGCTGTTCGGCGCTCTCCT
>JAYTHX010000258.1:0-13970 GCA_043732195.1 Polyangiaceae bacterium | reverse complement strand
GGCTGTGCAAAAACACGCGCTTGAGCCAGCAAAGGAACAAATTTCCGGCGCGATGCTTTGCAGCTCAACGACGCGCATGGCCTGACGACGCCTCATTTGCAGGTCCCGGCGAGCTGCAAGAGCACGCAAGACGGAACTTTCCACCTCTCCGCCGCTGACGCACCTCGGAGCGAGCTCAACTTACGTTCCAAAGCCCTGTGCGGCCACTGAACGGTGCCGCGAACCGAGCGCTCGCGTGTCCTCGTCTTGCGCCGCACGCGCAGACGACGTGTGAAAATTTTCAGAATTTCTTACAATGTCGAAAAAACCTGCTAAATACCATTTTTGGTACCTTGAAAGGTCGAAAAACGCGAAATATTTCGACTTTTTGAACATACCATTTTTTGTACTTATCGCGGACTGCCTGGGTGAAACCCCAAGGGAGCAAGAAAAAAATTTAATTAATTCATGCTTTCACGTGCGCACCCCGTTTTCTGGAGATTCAAAGCGTCTAAGGTGCGTCAACCAAGTGTGGCGCGCGGCCGGACGTGCGGCTGCGGGCTGCCGTGCAGCGGGAAGGTACGTGCTAAGCGTTGATGTGCTTTTCCTGCAGCGCGGCGTCTTGGCAGTTGCTGAAGCTGCTGGCCTCAAAAAAAGCACATCAACGCTTAGCTCGTACCTTCCCGCTGCGCGGCAGCCCGCAGCCACACGTCCAGCCGCGCGCCACACTTGGTTGACGCACCTTTGTCGCTTTGAACCTCCAGAAAACGGGGTGCGCACGTGAAAGCAGGAATTAAATTTTTTTCTTGCTCCCTTGGGGTTTCACCCAGGGACAAACCGAAGTAAAAAAGTCCCTTGTTTCCCTAGGTTTTGGAAAAACTTGTATCAATTTCCCGATCAACCAACTTCTTGCGACGCACACACAGTCTCTCACGTGCCCGACTCCCGCCTTTGCCGCCCAGGTTCAAGTCCTGTTCGAAGCGACACGTAAGACTTGTTGCCGAAAACGAGAGGAGATGTCGTCGAGGCCGCAGGGCGACGGCAAGGACTTTGCGTACAGGCAGACCATCGACAAGCGCTACGCTGTTGCAGCCCGGCAACGCGCGCGGCTGTTGGCCACCTGCCGGATGCACTTGCTTTGCGGTGTCCTCGCCTTCGTCTGGGCGGTGTTTGTGCCTCGCGCGCTGGGCGTGCACACGGTGCCGCTGCCGTGCACAGCCGCTGTCACCGCTGTATTTTGCGGAGTGTTTGGAGCCTCAGCTGCGACTGGCAACCCAGCAGCGCTTGCCGGCTTTGCCAAGATTGCGCGCTCCTGTATTTTCCTGGTGCGTCGAAACAAGTTCATATTTTGTGCGGCTGTTTACATTTCTCACGTTGCATTCTCACCTGCAGGGGCTTCTCACTTTTTTGCTTCCACGTTATTCAGCCGTGCCTGGAAACGCTGCGGCGCCTGCACTCGCGCGATATGTCGTGAAGCGCTACGGCACGGCCGCGCAACCAACACTGCGCGCAGCTCTCCTGGCCGATCACGTCCTCGAAGCCTCGTTGATGGTGTTCCCTCTTCTTGAGACCATCTTGGTGTATCCGCTCATCGGCGGCGCCCCGCTATCTCGGAAGAAAGAGGCGTGATACGTAGATTTGGGTCTTGTTTTCATAAAGTACCGCAGTGCTTTTACCTTTCGAAATTGCGGTGCCGGCTACATGCCAGCGAAGAAGTCGTAGTAGGAAGCTCAGCAACCTTTCATCCAAAAATCCCCAAATTGGGTTAAAAAATATTAATGGCTTTTAGTTTAAAAGCTAGGGACTTAAGGGACTTGTCTAGGGGTCCTGGAAGGCAGGAAGGGGACTAGGGGAGGATAACGCAGCCGCCCGCCCGCCAACGTCTTGCTCTCGTTTCTGCGACACGCCATCTGCGCCACCTCCGCTGGACATAGACTTTTCTATCAACGTTCCTTTCTGGTTTTGGTACACCAGCGCTCTGCATGCTGAGACGCCGCTGTGCAAATCTGTTGCTGCGGCGTGAACGTGCTTTGCTTGAGAGCGTCAAAGCGTTTGCTACTGCGGCTCCCCCTTCTGATTTGTATGTGCTGCTTGGCGTTCAGCCCAGCGCTTCTGCTGAAGACATCAAAAAGGCGTATCGGCGTGAGGCGCTCCGCTGGCACCCAGACCGACACGAGGAGAGCACACGCGTGGAGGCGGAGGCGCGCTTCAAGGCTGTCAGTCAGGCATATCAGACGTTGTCGGACGCAAACAGTCGCGCTGTTTACGACTCTGAGCGGAGAAGCCGCGCCGCGTACGGAACCGGCAGGCAGCAGGCGCAGCAGGCGCAGCAGGCGCCGATGCATCAGGGGCCCAGCCCCTACGCGCATACGCCCCCGCCGATGAACTCGCGGCCGCCGCAGAAGAGCGGCGGGGCGGGTCTCATCATCGCGCTCGCCGTCGTCGCGCTCATGCTCGGTGCCGGCGCCGTGGTCGCGTACGTGATGGGCACCTCGAGCTCCACACCTCCGGTCGTCGTCGACCCGCTACCCACCGTCACGGCGCTCACCACCCCGACCACGCCCGCCACCGCGCCGCTGCCGCCGACCGTGACCACCGCCGCCGCGCCGCTGACGCCGCCGGTGATCGTCCCGCCCACGCCGCCGCCCGTGAAACCTCATCCGTCGGGCAGTGCCGCGCCCAGGCCGTCGGGCAGCGCCGCCCCCTCCAGCACGACACCGCCACCGCTTTTTCCGCCATTTCCGTCGACGTTCCCGTCCGTGTTTCCTCCGGTGCCGAGCGGCTTCCCGACGTTCCAGGTGCCGAGCGGGTTTCCTCCGCTCTTCCCGCCGCAGCCCGCCCCGTAGGCGCTAGATTCTCCAGTCGTGAGAGCGCCGCATTCCCCGCTCGCTCCGCGAGCTTCGCATTCTCCGCTCGCGCCCCGAGCGTCCCGGCTGCCCGAGCCCCTGCAAGCCTTGCGCGACGCATGGCTGTCCGCGGTGCGGGCCCCGCGGCGCCGCGCGGTGCTCGCCGCGGCGCTGCTCGCGACCACCGTGGCGCTGCTCGTGGCGCGCATGGGCACGACGCCGAGCCGGCTCGGCGCGCTCGCCATCCTCGTCGTGACCGCAACCATCGTGATCACGCTGCGCGTCCTCGAGGCGCGCATCTTCCATGATCCGGTGCGCACCATCGAGCGCGTGGCAGGCGGCGTGGAGCCCGAGCTCGCGGGCCGCGCGATCCGCTCGCTGTCGCTGCTCCGGCCCGAGGCGGTGCGCGGCGCGTCCGCAGAGCTCGCGGAGCTGCACATCCGGCGCGCGCTCGCGGCGCTCCCGCGCGACGGCGTGATGAAGGGCGCCTCGCGCCTCGGCATGCTGTTCAGCGTGGTGGCGCTCGGGTTCGTCGTCACGAACGTCGCGGCGTGCGCCACGAATCCGTGGGGCGTGATCGAGGGCTTCGACGTGCTGATCTCGCGTCACGGCGTCGCGCCGGTCGGCATGGCGTGGCTCGCCGACCCGCAGTTCCGCGCGCGCCCGCCCGACTATCTCCACATGGAAGAGAACCGGGTCAGCGCATACGACGACGTCGAGCTTCCGCGCGGTACGCTCGTCACGGTGCGCGGCCGGCCGGTGCACAGCGGGCGGCGGCTGCTCCTGACCGACGGCACCGCCGAGGTCCCCTTCGTCGACGACGGCTCCGGTCAGGTGGTGGCGCGCTGGCCGCTCGCCGAGACCGTGAAGCTGCGCGTCGTCGCCCGCTTCGGCGAGGTCGTGATCCCCGACGCCCAGGACACCGACATCACGTCGATCCCCGATCGCGCGCCCGAGGTGACGCTCGAAGGAGCGCCGAAGCGCATCGTCCTCGCGGGCGAGGAGGACGCCTCCGAGATCCCCATCCACTACGAGGCCGCCGACGATCACGGCCTCCGCGAGGTCCACCTGGTGCTGCGCGCTGCGGCCCGCGAGGAGCGCCGCGTGCTCGCGCGGCTCGACGGCGAGACGAAGGTCGACCGCGGCGGCTACACCCTGCGCGCCAGCGACCCCTTCATCAAGAAGAGCCACGCGCCCATCGAGATCCGCGTCGAGGCGAAGGACAACGACCCCATCACCGGGCCGAAGTGGGGCGCGAGCGAGGCCATCACCGTGGTGCCGCCCGACGTCGGCGAGCCCGAGGCGCGTCGTCTGCTCGCGCTCACGCGCCTCCGCGACCTGCTCGTCGACACGCTGGCCTGGCGCATCGGTCATCCGCTCCCCAAGGAGGCAAAGGAGCGCCGTGAGCTTCTCGACCGCGAGGGCCGCTTCGAGGACGACGCCGCCGAGCTCCTCGAGTCGACGCTCGCCACCTCGTACGCGGGGGTGCGCGTCTCCGGGCGGCTCGCCGCGATGCTGAAGGGGCGCATGCGCAAGGTGAAGGAGGCGGTCTCGAACCAGGCGCGCTCGCCGAGCACGAAGGCCCACGAGGCGGTGGTCAAGGCCACCGAGCGCATCGTCCTCGTCGTCGATGCCGTCGTGCAGGGCCAGGGTATGAAGGACACGCGCGACGTCGCGAAGGAGCTCGCCGACGTCGCCGACGATCTTGCGGCCTCCGGCGCGCTCGCACAGAAGCCGGCGGAAAAAGCGCGCGGCGTGCAGCGCATGGACGCGGCCGCGATGGTGCTGGACGGCGGCGGGCGCGCCATGAGGAAGCTCGGCGCGCTCGGCCGCGATCTCGGCGAGATCGTCGAGGTCGACCTCCTGCGCGTCGCACGGGCGCGCGCTACCGACGACCTCCCGCACACCGTCCTCGCCGCGCAGGACCTCGCGGCTCGCCTTCGCCAGCCCGATCCGTCGTTCGGTGCGCGCGGCGGCAAGCCCTCGCATGCCGGCGGCGAGTCCGGCGGTGGCCGCGGCGCAGACGGCGCGGACGGCGAGGGGCAGAGCGACGTCGAGCAGGCCTTCAACGAGGCGGCGCAGGAGCTCGAGAAGCTCGCGGCCGAGCACGCGGGCCATGTCGGCAAGGTCGAGCAGGCCATCGCCGGCGGCACGAGCGAAGAGGACCTCAAGGCGCTCACCGAGGAGGCGAAGAAGCACGCGCAGAAGGTCCGCGAAGCGGCGCGTCCGCTCCCGACCGTGGGCGGCGGCAGCGACTCGTGGACGAGCAAGGGCGCGGCCGCGCGCGAGCACGCGGAGCAGATGGCGAAGGCGCTCGAGCAGGGCAACGCCGCGGACGCCGTGCAGAGCGGGCGCAACGCTACCGCGGCGCTCGAGGAGGCGAAGCGCGCCGCCGGTCGCGAGCGCTGGGGCCGCTTCGGCGATGCCCCTCCCGACAAGACCATCGACGAGGCGCGCAAGAACCTCGAGGCCGAGCTGAAGTGGGCCGAGGACAAGCTCGAGGAGCTGCGCAAGAAGGCCGCGCAGCGCGCGGGGCCAGAGCTTCGCGATGACGGCGAGACCGAGAGCAAGCTCGCGGAGAAGGCTCACGCTATCGCGAAGAAGGGCCGCGATCAGGAGGCGCTGCCGCCGGGCGCGCTCGAGGCGCTCCAGGGCGCCGAGCAGGCGGCTCGCGAAGCCGCGAGCGCGCTCAAGCAGGGCGATGCCGAGCGCGGCCTCCAGCGCCAGCGCGAGGCCCAGCAGAAGCTCGAGATGGCGAAGGACGCCCTCGGCGATGGCGAGGGCGAGCGCGGCGACGGCGACGATCGCTCCTCGAACCAGGACCACGCGGAGATCCCCAAGGCCGACGCGCACAAGGGCCCGGAGGAGTTCCGAAAGCGCGTCATCAAGGGCCTCGGCCAGCCGAGCGGCGGCCGCCTCAAGGACGCCGTGAAGCGCTACGCAGAAGGGCTCCTCCGATGAAGAAGACCCGGTTCTCTGCGGCGTTCGTCGGCCTTGCGGCCGCGCTGCTGGCGATGCTCGGACCCTCGCGCGCCGAGGCCGATCCCCCGGACGATCCGAAGGGGTACGCCGCGCGGGCGACCGACCTCATCGTCTCCGAGGAGTACGACAAGGCGCGCGCCGAGCTGGCGAAGGCCGACCCCAACAGCCCCGCCGTGATCGTCGCCAAGGCGCGCCTCGCGCTCTACGAGGAGGACTGCGATCTCACCGCCGCGCTCCTCGCCCGCGACGCGGGCCAGATCGACGAGGGCCGCCAGCTCGCCGATGTGGGCCGCGGCTGCGCGCGCGTGATCGCGGCCACCGTCGTCGACAAGGACGAGGCGAACGGCATCGTCGTCCGCTACCAGGACGAGTCCGACCGCGCGCTCACGCCGCTCCTCGTCGAGACGGTGCTGAAGGCGCGCGTGTCGCTCGCGAAGGATCTCGGCGTGGAATGGAAGCGCCCCACGCGCATCACCGTGGTGCGCGATCTCCTCTCCCTCAGCGCGATGACGGGGCTGCCGTACAAGGCGGCGCAGACCACCGGCACCGTCGCGGTCGCGAAGTGGGGGAGGGTCACGCTGCTCTCGCCGCGCGCCAGCCATCACGGCTACCCCTTCCGCGACACGCTCGCCCACGAGCTCACGCACCTCGCCATCGCCAAGCAGTCGCACGACCGCGCGCCGCTCTGGCTGCACGAGGGCGTGGCGCGGCGCGAGGAGGTCCGCTGGCGGGAGCCCGGCCTCTTCGACGAGAAGCCGAGCCCGGAGAGCATCGTGATGCGCGGCATCGAGCTCAAGCTCGACCTCGCGCTCGACAAGCTCGGGCCCTCCATCGCCATGCTGCCCAGCGCCGACGCGGCGATGGTGGCGTTCGCCGAGGTCACGAGCTTCATCAAGTACTTCGTGGAGACCACGCCCGACGCGCTGCCAAAGCTGCTCGTCTCCCTCCGCAACGCAAGGAGCGTCGACGACGCCCTCAAGGCGGTCAGCGGCGAGACGCTCGCCCAGTGGGACGTGAAATGGCGAGCGCAGCTGAAGCAGCGCCCGAAGGAGCCGCTTTCCCCGATGTTCGGCCTCGGGGCGACCCCGCCGGGGATCTCCGACTCCCGCGAGCGCTCGCGGCTCGGCGAGCTCCTCCTCGGCCGGGACCACCCGGTCGAGGCGCTGACCGAGCTCGACAAGATCCCGCCCGAGATGCTGGCCGACCCCAGCCTACGCTACCTCCGGGCGCGCGTGCTCGAGGCCGAGCCCAACCTCAAGGGAGCGGAGGCGCTCGTCGACGACCCGAAGCCCTGGATCACGGGCTACGGGCCCTGCTGGGCTCTCCGCGGGCGCCTCGCCGGACTCCGTGGGGAACCCCAGGTCGCCGAGGCTTCCTTCGATGAGGCCATCGCCCACGACCCCTTCGGGGTCGAGGCGGCCTGCCGGACCTCGCCGCGGTCCGAGGCGGCTCCTGCGGCTCCTGGGACCGGAGGCCAAGGTACGTCCTTGTGCGAGGCCGCACGGAAGCGGGCCGAACCCGATGTCGGACGCGAGTGACGAACCTCGCGTTGACGGTTGCAGCGTGACCCCGGCATAATCCGTAACGGCCGAATCTCTCGAAAGAAAGCGCCGCAGACCACGCCACGATCTGCGCCCCGAGACCGATGACCGCGATCACGTACGCCACTGCCCAGATCCTCCGAGTGTTGCCGCGGACGAGGATCACGCGTGCGATGGGCCGCCTTGCGGACTACGCATGGCCCCAGCCCCTCGGGAAGGCGGTGGTGGACTTGTACTGCCGCGCCTACGACGTCCAGCTCGACGAATGCGCGAAGCGTTCGGGCTTCGCGAGCTTCGACGAGTTCTTCACCCGCGCCCTCAAGGCGAACGCGCGGACGATGCCGGAGGACGTGCGCGTGGCGGTCAGCCCCGCCGACGGCCGCATCGACTCCATCGGCCCCATCGACGGCAGAGCCTTCCACGTGAAGGGCCGACCCTACGAGGTCGCCGAGCTGGTCGGCGATCCCGAGGAGGCGAAGCGCTATGCCGGCGGGCAGGGCTGCGTCGTCTACCTCTCGCCGCGCGACTACCACCGCGTCCACTCGCCGGTGGAAGGCAAGGTCTCCCTGGTTCGCTCGATGCCGGGCGACTACTTCCCGGTCAACGCCATCGGCGTTCGCCACGTGCACAACCTCTTCGTGCGGAACCGGCGCGTGGCGATCGTGATCGACACGCCGCCCGAGTCCGGCTTCGGCCGCGTGACGGTGGTGATGGTCGCGGCCATGGTCGTCGGCCGGATCACGGTCGAGGGGCTCGACGCGCGGGACGTCCCCATCGGCAACCACCCCTACGCCCCCCCGCTCGGCGTGGCCCGCGGCGACGAGATCGGCATCTTCCGGCTGGGCTCGACCGCGGTCGTGTTCTTCGAGCCGAAGGCCAACGTGAAATGGCTCGCGAAGGACGGCCCGGTCCGGTTCGGACAGCCCTTCGCCCGTCACGAGGGGAACGGATGAGCGACGGGCCCATCAAGATGGCGCCTCCCGAGGCTCCGCCGCTCGACGACATCATCCTGGGCGATGACGATCAGACCCTCGCCATCCCGCCGCGCGCGTCGGTGCCGCCGGTCCAGCCGAGGGACACGGACGCGCTCGCGAACGCCATCGAGCCAGGAGCGCCGGGTGCGCCGGGCACCGCCGACGACCGCGCGTCCCAGCGCCCTCGCGATCGCGATCGCAGCTCGAGCCGCGTGAAGGCCGCCGACCCCGCGCGCGAGACGCGCAAGCGCGCGAAGATGACCCTGCGCATCCCGGACGACGAGGTCTCGCGGCCGCAGCTCCCGGACACGCGCACGCCCATGGGCGGCGTGCCCGTGGCCGCGGTGGTGCGCCCGTCTTCGGACCCGGATCTCGAGCCGCTGAAGCCGCAGCGCATCATCAGCGTCAACCCACCGCCGCCGGAGCCGAGCCCCGAGGACACCCTCCAGCTGCCGAAGTCGGACCTCGCGCTGCGCGGTCAGAGCTTCGGCGATGGCACGCCGCGCCGCGCGCCCGGCATCGACGGCGACCAGGAGGCAGGCTGGACGCCGTACCAGCCGATGGTCGCCGACCGCGATCTGGGCGGCGAGCGCGTGATGACCCGCGGCGATGACGCGGCGGCCTCCGCCGCGCGCGAGGCGCTGATGCGCGATCCTCAGCGCACCATGATCGACGAGCCTGGCATGGGCGCGCTCGCGGCGATGCGCCAGCACGACTCGGTGGCGCCGGTGTCCGAAGACATCCCGATCGACACCGATGACGAGCCGTCGCGCGAGGCGTTCGAGGATGCCGTGACGCGCCCCCGTCTTCCCGCCACGCTCGACTCGGAGGAGATCAAGCTCGACGACGGTGATCGTCATACCGATCCGGGTGACGTGCCCGAGGTCGACGCCGACGATCTGGTGAGCGTCGAGTCGATCCCCACGCCGCACCACGCGCCGCCGCTCATCAAGTCCGGAAAGAACACGCCGTCTGCGCCTCCGGTCACGGCGACGTCGCTCATGTCCGGCGCCGGTGGCTCGGGCCTCACGCCGGCCGCGCCGCTCGTGATGCCCGCGCCGCTCACCGTGAACGTCCCCTCGGCTCCGCAGCAGGCGTACGGTGCGCTCGGCGTCACGCCCATCGCGCCCGCGGTCGCGGCCCGCGCGCCTTCGGTCCCCGCGCCCGCGCCGAGCGCGCCGTCGCCGATCTCGCAGCAGACGCCCTCGCATTCGCAGCATTCGCAGCCGCAGCTCGCGCAGCCGCAGCTCGCGCAGGCGCCGCGCCTCGAGCTCCAGCTCCCCGATCCGGGGCCGGCGCCGGCCCCCGCTGCGGGCACCCCGATGGCGCGCCGGCAGCAGCCCGCGGGCGGCCCGTTCGGCTACCAGCCGCCGGTCGGCGCGCTCGCGCCGCCGCCGATGAACGAGTCGGCCGCGAACCGCAAGAAGACGCGCCCGTGGTGGGAAGACCTCTTCAACGACGACTTCATCCGCACGATGGCGAAGATCACCGACGGTGACATCGCCCGCGAGGCGAACTTCATCGAGGAGAGCCTCGGCTGCGAGGCCGGCGCCACCATCCTCGATCTCGCATGCGGCACGGGGCGCCATGCCGTCGAGCTCGCGCGCCGCGGCTACCAGGTGGTGGGCTTCGATCTCTCGCTCGCCATGCTCGCGCGCGCGTCCGACGAGGCGCAGGACCGCAAGCAGAAGATCAACTTCGTGCAGGGCGACATGCGCGAGATGACCTTCGAGGAGACCTTCGACGGCATCTTCTCGTGGAACACGAGCTTCGGCTACTTCGAGGACGAGAAGAACGCCGCGGTCATCGCGAAGGTTCATCGCGCGCTCAAGAAGGGTGGCCAGTTCCTGCTCGATGTCGTCAACCGGGACTGCGTCATTCGCCAGGCGCCCTCCCTGGCGTGGTTCGAGGGCGACGGCTGCATCTGCATGGACGAGATGCAGATCGACTTCATCACCAGCCGCATGAAGGTGAAGCGCACGCTGATGATGGACGACGGGCGCACGAAGGAGATCGAGTACTCGATCCGCATCTACTCGCTCCACGAGCTCGGCAAGATGCTGCATGACAACGGCTTTCGCGTCGCCGAGGTGAGCGGTGGCACGGGCACCCCCGGCGTGTTCTTCGGCTGCGAAGCTCCGCGCACGTTGATCCTCGCCGAGAAGCGCTGACCGAGCCCGCCGATGAAGGCGCTCATCCTCGACGGCGAGAAGGCCCGCTCGACGAGCGACTACACGGAGGTCGCCGCGGCGCATGCCGAGGGCAAGACGTTCTGGATCGAGCTCGACGAGCGCTGCGATCAGGGCAGCGCGTTCATGGCGGACACGCTGAAGGTCCACTCGCTCGCCATCGAGGACGTCTGGAACGACGTCGGCCTCCCGAAGGTCGAGGATTTCGACGACTACATCCAGATCGTGATCCACGGCCTCCGCGAGGACGATCGCAAGTCGAGCGAGGTCCCGATCGAGCTGGCCGAGCTCGACATCCTCATCGGCCAAAGCTGGGTGCTCACGCACGCCCATGACGAGCGCGCGTGCGCCATCACCCCGGTGCAGATGGAGGTGCAGCGCAACCCGCGCCTTCTCAAGAAGGGGCCCGCCTGGATCGCGCACGCCATCATGGACCGCATGGTCGACGAGTACATGCCGCTGATCGATCGCTTCGACGATCAGATCGAGGCCATCGAGACGTCGATCCTCGAGGGGAGCGCGCGGAGTGACCGCCAGGTGATCCCGCGGATCATCCGCATCAAGCGCAGCCTGCAGATGCTGCGGCGCACCACCATCTACCAGCGTGAGATCCTCCTGCGCCTCGCGCGCGCGGAGTTCGATGAAATCCCGCGCGAGCTCGTGCCGTTCTACCGCGACGTCTACGACCACTTCGCGCGTGTAACCGAGCTGGTCGACAGCTACCGCGAGCTCGTCACGAGCCTGCTCGAGGCGCAGTTCAGCATGCAGTCGAACCGCATGAACGAGATCATGAAGCGGCTCACGATCATCTCTACGATCATGTTGCCGCTCTCGCTCATCGCCGGCATCTACGGGATGAACTTCAAGCACATGCCGGAGCTGGAGTGGGTCTACGGGTATCCCGCAGCGCTCGGCCTGATGGCGACGGTCGCGACGGGCATCCTGTTCTTCTTTCGCAAGAAGCGCTGGATCTAGGAGTTGCCCGGCGGCAGCGGATCCAGCGCGAGGCCTCGAGCAGCTCCTCACCCGCGAACGCGATGCACGAGCACGAGCCCCGCGGGATCGTCGCGGAGGGAGCCCAGCGCGAGCGTGCCGCTCGTGATCTCGACGAACCCCAGGCTGTGGACCGGGGTGATCGAGGACTGCTCAGCGCGACGCGACTTCGCGCGGAGGGGCGTCCTTGCAGCAGCGGGTCCCGGTCTCGCCGCCGTTGTAGACATCGTTGTGGCCGACCTGGAACTGGCGGCAGGCGTGGCGGCTGGGGATCCACCACGAGCCCTTGAGGACCTCCTTCCAGCCCATCTTGGAGCCCTGGCCCGGACCGTCGGCCTGGGCCCACTCCTCGACGTTGCCCGCCATGTCCTGCACGCCGAAGGAGCTCGCGCACTTCTCGTGCGAGCCCGCTGCGGTGCGGTGATCGACGAGCCGCCCGAGCTTGCCGAGGCCTTCGGTGATGTCGGTGTTGCAGGCGGTCGGGTCGCGCTCCCAGCCATAGGGGTAAGGCCGCATCTCCTCGCCCTCGCAGGCGAAGACCCACTCGCTCTCGCGGCAGAGGCGCGCGCCCTCGGACTCGCAGAGCGCCTTCGACGACTTCCACGACATGAAGTGGCGGGGGAGATCGGTGCCGGGCTCGACGCGCTCGGTGACGTCGATGCAGTAGCGCTTGTGGATCTTCGGGACCTTGCAGATTGCGGGCTTCGCGTAGCGCGCGCAGCGGAAGTGGGCATAGCGGCTCGTGGGCGGGTCCATCCACTCGAGGCAGGTCTGCTCGGCCTCGGGGCACGACTCGCCCTCGACGAGCACCATCCCGGTCGGACATGCGCCGGTGTCGCTGGCCTTGGCGCTGCCGGCCGGGACGAGCGCCGCGATCTGGAGGTTCGCGGTGGCGACGGGCGCGGGCGGCTCGCTGCGGGCCTCGCCGTGCTGCGCGTCCGCGCCGCGCGTGCACGCCGCGAGCGCCACCACCACCCCCACCACGACGAACGAGCTCGAGCGGGGGTACTGCATGCGACGGCGGGGGTAACCCGGATCGCCGGAGAGGCCCAGCCGAAAGCGACTGCTGGACCGATGATCAGCACGTGAATCGCCGACAAATTTGGAGTTCGCTCACGCGCGCGGCATCGTTGGAGGTGGTCGAGCGTTCGAATTCGCGGAGGGGAACGTGCAGTACTGCGTGCTCTCGGTGGTCGTGGCGGGGATGGTGATCGCGGGCTGTTCGGCGTGCGGCAAGAGCGATCCGGTGGGTCCGACCGGAAGCGTGGGCACGACGGTCGAGGCCGAGGCCGCGCCGGACGCGGCGGCGGTCGCCGCGCCGGATGCGGCGGTCGCCGAGGTGTGTCCGCCCGACATGGTGCTGGCGGCGGGCGACTACTGCCCGAGCCCCGCGCACGTGTGCCTGCGCTGGCTCGACCCGCCCGGGCCGTACCACGACTACCGATGTGCAGAATACAAGCAACCGGTGAAGTGCAACGGCGCGCGCGAGCCGAAGCGCTTCTGCATCGATCGCGAGGAGTGGGTGAAGCCGGGCGAGCCGCTGCCGGTCGCCGAGCAGTCGTGGACGAGCGCGGGCGAGATCTGCGCGGCGCGCGGCGCGCGCCTCTGCCTCGAGAGCGAGTGGCAGTTCGCGTGCGAAGGACCGGACGTGCATCCTTACCCCTACGGCGACGGCTTCACGCGTGACGCGAAGGCCTGCAACATCGACCGCACCGATCTCGGTCAGCCCGGCGAGGGGCTCCGCGATCTGCGTGCGCCGACGAGCGAGTACCCGCGCTGCCTGAGCCCGTTCGGGGTGCACGACATGAGCGGCAACGTCGAGGAGTGGACGACGCTCGACAAGGGCGTGGTCCCGCAGCGCTCGAGCATGAAGGGCGCGTGGTGGCTACCGGGCAAGAACACGTGCCGCGCCGCGACGACCGGCCACGGCGAGGTCTATCGCGGCAAGCAGGTCGGCGTCCGCTGCTGCAAGGACGCCTGACGCGCTGCCGGCAGGGCAGATTCGTATGCTATTTCTCTGCCATGTATTTCTGCCGCGCGCGCCATCATGGAAACATGTTCGGTTTGGCCTGCTCTGCGGGTCTGGCTTGCGCGCTTGCAGCCGTTGCATCTTGTAGCTCGTTCTCTTCGTAAGACGCAGACGCCGGCGGCGGCGGCGACGGCGACGGCAACGGGCGCGTCACCGCCAACTGGCTTCACGGCTGCCGTCATCAGTGCCTCACGTGTCGTGTCCATCGGGGGCAGTCATATCTTCGCGATGAATGCCTCGACACATTTGCCCGACGCGGCGTTCTCTCCCGGTGGCCCGGTCGTGGTCGACCTCGTCGCGACGCTGAGTTCGATCTCCGAGGACAAGGCAGGCAAGTACGTCGTCGGCGGTACGGAGATAGCAACTCAGGCGCTCTTCGTCGCGCGCAGGACATCCGCGGGAGGACCAGACATGTCCTTCGGAGTCAACGGCGTGTT
>JAYTHX010000257.1:0-4520 GCA_043732195.1 Polyangiaceae bacterium | reverse complement strand
GCGGACCCGCCACGCCGGACGGCGCGCCGACGATGACGAGCGTGCTCGGCCGGCGGTACCAGTGCCAGCGTTGCGGCGCCTGCATGCTCGTGGTGCCGCAGAGGATCTTGCCGCGGCGGCTGTACACCGCCTGCGCGATCGGGATGGCGCTGGCGATGTGGGCGCTGCTCGGTGCGACCGAGACGGTCGTGCGCGCGCATCAGCCCGTTCGCGGTGGTGGGCGCCGCCGCCTGCGGCGGCTGGGTCACTCTCCGCCGGTGGGCCGCCGACACGGCACGAGGAAGACTCTTCGAGACGGCGCGCGTCTCGCCTGCAGAGTACACGCTGCCGCCGGCTTTGCGGGCGGCGCTCTTCGCGCACCACCACGGCGCGCCCCGAGTGAGGGCGCCGAAAGGTTGCAAGATACATGGCCGTCCTCGATCCGAAGGATCACGGCGAAGCTGTGGCTCTTTTCCGAAGCGAAGTGGTCGGCGTGCTCACGCGCATGGAGCTGCCACGCGGAAAGCTCTTGGCGTGAGCGGCGCTACCCCTTTGGGCAGCGGTTCGCCACGCGTTCAGCGCGGCGGCGGATCGGTGCGGTCAATCGTGACGTTCCCGCGGACCTCCGCGAGCTTCACGCGCTCGGCCAGGCGTCCGGCCGCACATCCAATCGTCTACGGAGACGGCTGCCGGCGACGCCGCACGAGCAGGGACATCCCGAGCGCAGCAACGGCGAGGAGGCCGCGTCCGTCGCGTCCGGAGCCGGAGCGCTCGGGACGGCCAGCGACGCTGCAGCCGGAGTCCTCGTTCACGACGACCGAGCCGCTCTCGGCGTCGGTGCCCCCGTCGATGAGCAGGCCCAACGTTCCCGCGCTCGTCTCACAACCCAGGATCGGCTCGTGGACGCAGCCCTTCGCCGCGTCGCAGCGATCGTGCGTGCAAGCGTTGCCGTCCTCGCAGCTCCCGCAGGCCGTGCATCCGCCGGAGCCGGGGCCCGAGGACGTCCCCGCGGGACATGCCGAGCACGTCGCCGCTCCTGCCGCGGCGGCAACCTCACCTGCGGGGCAGGGCGTGCAGGTCGTCGAGCCGGCGACCTTCGTGAACGAGCCGGCCCGACACGCCGCACAGGTCGAGTCGGCCGTCGTCGTGCACGCGGATGCCTGGAAGGTGCCGGCGTCGCAGACCGTGCACGCGTGGCACGCGCCGCCGCTCACGAAGAACGAGGCCGGGCAGCTCGCGCACTGGTTGGCGTTCGGGCCCGAGCACGCCGCGCAGCTCGCATGACACGCGCCGCAGGTCCTGTCCGCCGTGGGCGTGCACGCCGCGGACTCGTATGTGCCGGGGCCGCACACGCTGCACGCCGCGCAGGCGCCGCCGTTCAGGTACTTGTTCGCGGTGCAGGTCGAGCACTCCGAGGCGCTCGGCCCGGTGCACGTACCGCAAGCCGCGCTGCAACCGCCGCACGCAGTGTTCTCGTTCGTCGTCGTGCACGCCGTCACCTGGTACTCGCTCGCGCTACACGTGCTGCAGGTGACACACTGCCCGCCGCTCACGTACTTGCCCGACGCGCAGCTGGTGCAGTGGCTAGCGCCCGGGCCCGAGCAGGTCGCGCAGCTCGGGTCGCACGGCGGCGGAAGTGCCGCGGCGATGGTGGGGACCTCATCGACGCGCGCGAACGCGTAGCCGGCCGCGACCAGCTTCGGGATCAGATACTTCACCATGTCGACGGTGCTGCCCTGCGCCCACGAGTAAGGGTCGTGCATCAGCACGATACCCTTGCCGAACGCGTTGATCTCGGTGAGGTAAGCGTCGCCACACTGGGTCGTCGTCGCGTAGCCCGGGTTGCCCGGAACGATGTTCACCTTGCTGGCGCCCGAATAAAGGCTTCCTTGCCAGCACGCCCAGTCCGCGGCCGCGGTCGGGTACTCATCCGAGAACCCGCCGGCTTCCCAGTAGATCGGCCCGATGTACTTGTTCATCGCCGATGCGGAGAGGGTGTTGTAGACCGCCGCGTTGTACGCGCCGTAGGGCGCGCGGAACAGCAGGTGGTTCTGCGGCGAGATGAAGCCCGCGATGTCCGTGTCCGTGTCGCTGAGCTCCTGCACGCGCTGCGCGTCGGGAACTTCGTTCGTGAGGTTGCGGTGCGTCGTCGTGTGGTTGGCGACGAGGTGACCGTCGGCGAGGACCTGCGCGAGCGTGCCCGCCGGGTCGGCGACGAGCGTGATGCCGTTCGGGTTGGGGAGCGCGCTCGCCGCGAGGCGCGCGCCGTTCATGAAGAACGCAGCCCGGATGTTCTGGGACTTCAGGTACGCCGAGAGCTCCTTCGTCCGCGGGCCGGGGCCGTCGTCGAACGTGAGCGCGAGCGTCTTCGCGGGGAGGCTCGTGCCGAAGAACTGCGACGAGGACAGGTCCTGCACGACCTTTGCGGTCTTGCCGTGATCGTGCGTGTCGTGTTGGGACTCGCCGAGCACGATCGGGCCGGCGGGCGCGCGGTCGGAGGTACACGCGGTGACCACGATCGCCGCGCAGATGGCAACCGCCAAAAGCCGACTCGGAGCGCGCAAGGCCATGCGCACCAAGCTAGCGCGTCCATGGCGATCCGCTCCGAGATTCCAGTGGCGCTGGAGGGAGGGCCCGCGCTTGGCGGTCGGTTCAGCCGCCCGACGAAAGGCGCGCGCGGACCGCAGCAACCAGCGTCGTTGCGTGCGGCGAACCGCCGTGGGCGAGCGCACGGCGAACGATCGCGCTGACCGGCATCCGGGACACGGGACCGCCGAGACACGCGAACGTCGGCGGAGCGAGCGTGACTGGAAGGAGCGCCCTGACCCATCCCCTCATATAACGCAGCAGATTCTTGCCCTCACCGTCGTGTTCTGCTGAACCGAATCGCATACGACCAGTCGATCGTCTCGAAATACGCGAACAGCCGTTGGTCGCCGAATCCACGGTCGGCGAGCAACATGATGTCGACGCCCTTCGCCAAGATATGACCCGCGAAGCCCAGTCCGCCGCCGAGGATCCCGCCCCGTCGGCGCCGCACTCGACCCTGGAGCGGCCGAAGGTCGCCGGGAGCACGATCGAGATCCCGACCCTCACGCTCGAGGTGATGGCCGGTCCCGCCATCGGTCGCGCGCTCGGCGTGGATCCGGCGGAGCAGATCGGGCGCATCTTCGTCGGGAAGAGCAAGGCGTGTCAGCTCGGGCTCTCCGACCCGCTCGCGTCGCGCCGTCACTTCGCGATCGAGATCGAGGGGCGCGGCGCGCGCATCACCGATGCACGACATCGTCGAGGACGACGGGGAGCTCTTTCTCGTTCTCGAGTATGTGCATGGCGCAACCATCTCCGAGCTGACCAACGGCGGAGAGCGCTGGGCTCCCGCCACGGCGGTCGCGGTGATGAGGGACGCGCTCACCGGTCTCCACGCGGCGCACCACGCCAGGGACGCCAGCGGAGCGCTGCTCGGACTCGTGCACCGCGACGTCTCGCCGAGGAACGTCATCGTGACGACCGACGGCATCGCCAAGGTCCTCGACTTCGGCATGGCCAAGGCGCGCGCCCGGCAGAGCACGACGCGCGACGGTAACGTCCGCGGGAGCCTGCCGTACATGGCGCCAGAGCAGCTCGCTGACGAGCCGCTCACGTCGCGCACCGACGTCTACGGTGCAGCGGTCGTGCTGTGGGAGATGCTGACCGCAGCGCGCCTCTTCACGGGGGATACCGACGCGGCCATCGTGAAGCGGATCCTCGATCACGACGTGCGCGGGCCGTCCACGGTCGTGGAGGAGCTGCCGCGTGCGCTCGATGCTGTCCTCCTGCGCGGGCTCGCGCGTGATCCCGAGCACCGCTTCGGGTCGGGGCTCGAGATGGCGCTCGCGCTGGAGGAGAGCCTCGCGCCTTCGCGGCTGGCGATCGTCGCGGACTTCGTGATGCGCACGGCAGAGAAGGAGCTCGCGCGGCGGCAGGCGCTGCTCGACGCGGAGCCAGGCGAAGACGCGGCGGTCGTCGTGGCGCCCGCGGTGGCTCCAGTCGTCAAGACGACGTCGTCCTCGAGCGTATCTTCGACGGCGCCGGTCGTGCCGACGGTGCCATGGCGGAAGTGGGCCGGCCTGATCGCGGTGGGGATCGTGGCGGTGCTCGTGGCGGCGCGGTACTGGGACGAGCCCGCCGCGGTGACGGTGATCGCGGCGAGCACGAGCGCGACCACGCGTACGAGTCCGAGCACGGTGGTTCCGCCTCCGGCCTCCGTTGCGACGGAGCGGGTCGCACCGTCGGCAGTGGAGAGCGCGCCGCCGCGACGGCTCGCGGCGCCCGTCGTCGGCGCGCCGCGCGCGACCAGCAACGTCGCGCGCGACGCCGCGCCGGCGCCGGCGCCGACCGCCTCGACTTCCACGTGC
The DNA here is from genome assembly GCA_043732195.1 of Polyangiaceae bacterium. Taxonomy (GTDB): domain Bacteria; phylum Myxococcota_A; class Polyangia; order Polyangiales; family Polyangiaceae; genus Labilithrix. Next base: position 147 of record JAYTHX010000257.1, on the reverse strand, counting down.
AGTTCGCGATGGAGACCGATCACCGGGTCATTGTCGACGACGTGGTCGGCGCGTTCCTGCCCGAAACGGTGTCGCTGTCGTATGGCGGGACGGGCATCTAGACGTCCTTCATGAGGAGCAGCTTCCCCGCGGGCTGGAGAGTAGGCC
>JAYTHX010000256.1:0-4526 GCA_043732195.1 Polyangiaceae bacterium | reverse complement strand
AGGCCGAGTCCCGTGCCGCCGGTGGTGAAGCCTCCGAAGAGCGCCGATCGGTCCTCCGCAAGGGCGGCACGCACCGCACGTTGCTGGTCTGCGCTCACGAGATTGGTCACGGCGACGCGCAGATCGGCCGCCAGCACGGTCACCCAGACGTCGACCACGGGCTCGGCGGCGAAGCGCGCGGCGTTGCCGAGCAAGTTGTAGATGTGCGTGTCTCGTAGCTCCATGCAGTGCTTCAGCGCGGAGAAGGCCGTGCCTTGACGCTGAACGGATGATCAGTCACAGATCGACGTCGTGGACCTCCTCGTCGTTCAGCTCAAGGCCGCCATCCGCCGACTCCTCGAGACGAAAGGCGTGCGCGCCCGCGTCCTCGACAAGGTCAATCGCTACGGCGAGGTGGTGATCGGCGTGATCATCGAGCGGCCCGTGACAGCGTCCGCGACGGGGACGGCGCCTGCCACAACGCGCGCCGACGCCGAGACCGTCGGCGAAGACGTCGCCAGCTCCGCGCCGCCAGAGTGAGATTCGTGCGCTCGCATGAGTGCACGCGCTGCTCACTCGCGTCCGTTGGTCCTGGTCGTCGACCCGCTCGACGAGAGCAAGCTCCACGCACGCGCTCCCCGCTCCCCGCTCCCCCGCGCGCGCCGTTCCGGCACTACACGCTGACGAGCAGCGCGACCGGGAGCTTCTCGAAGAGCTTCGAGGCCGCAACGCCGTCGCCGTCCACGGTCAGGCGGGTATTGGTGAGCACGTTGCGCCACTCGCGGCGCGGAATCGCGACCTGGCGTGTGCCCCACGCTTCACCCACGGCGAACGGCGCCCTGCCGCCCGTCACACGGTACGGGAGGCGCGTCACTGCGCAGACCACCGAGCCCTCTGCGTGCGAGCGCGCGAACGCGACGATCTCCTCGCCCGCGTCGATCGCCGCGTAGTCGCCCTCGAGAAACGTCCGCGGCCGGTCGCGCCGCAACCGCAGCCCCGCGCTCAGCACGTGCAGCTTCACCTTGCCGTCGCGGTACGAGGCAAGGAGGTCCTTCGGCTTCGCGCCCTCGATCGCGCGCAGAAAGCGCCGCCGCTCCTGGTAGTCGACGGGCCGCCGGTTGTCGGGATCGACGAGCGAGAGATCCCAGAGCTCGCTGCCTTGATACGTGTCCGGCACGCCGGGCGAGGCGAGCCGCAGGACCAGCTGCGCGAGGCTGTTCGATGCTCCGTGAGGGGCGAGCGCATCGACCTTCGCCGCCAGGCTCGCCGCAAACGCCTCGTCGACCAGCATCCCGGTGACGTACTTCGCGAGCGCCGCCTCGTAGGCCTCGTTCGGCGACAGCCAGCTCGTGTGCTGCTTCGCCTCGCGTGCAGCCTTGAGCGCATACGCCGCGACGCGCTCGACGAGCGAGCTCGTCTCCCCCAGCAGCGGGTATGCTCCGAGCGCCGTCTGGAAGAAGAGGTACTGATCGACGGCGCTCGGCGCGACCTCGTCATCGAGGGACGTGACGTGGCCCGCGGATCGCTCGAGCCACTCGCGCACCCAGGATTCCCACGCCTCGGGCATCTCGCTGAGGACGGCGAGGCGCGCCCGCACGTCCTCACCGCGCTTCGTGTCGTGGGTCGAGGTGGTGGTCATGCAGCGCGGCCAGCGCTGGAGGCGGAGCTCGTTCGCGGTGTGGAGCTCGCCGATCGACGTCCCGAAACGCTCCGGCGCGCCGCCGACCTCGTTCAGCGCGACGAAGCGCACGTAGGTGTAGAACGCCGTGTCCTCGACGCTCTTCGCCATCACCGGGCCGGTGATCTGCTGGAAGCGCATCGCGAACTGCACGCGCGCGTTGCGATCGTCATCGTCCAGCGCTGCGTGCTCGAGGAGCAGCACGTCACGCAAGAAGTCGAACACCGAAGGCTCGGCCTCGGGGTTGCGGCGCTGCGCGAGGCGCGTCGCGCGGCCGATGATCTGCGCGTCGGTCGCCTCGCGCGAGCCGTCCGGGCGAATGTATGTGCGATACACGGGAAACGCGGTGATGGTCTCGGCCACCGCGCGGTGCAGCATGGGAAGCGTGAAGTCGCGCGAGCGGCGGTCGCGCATGGCGATGCGCTCGAGCCGGCGCGAGAGCATGTGGATCTCGCTGGAGAGGCTGGAGCGCATCGTCGAGCGCTTCGAGTCGCGCGCGTGCTCGGCGAACGAGCGCGCGTCCCCGGTGGTCTCCTGGTAGATGCGCGTGAACGCCTTCTCCGCGCCGCGGTCCACGAACACGGCGGAGGCGAGCGCGAGAAAGTCGTACCCGGTGGTCCCCTCGATGGCCCAGCCGCGCGGCAGCTCCTCGTTGCCGGTGAGGATCTTCTCGGCGACGACGTACACCTCGCGCCGCTGGGCTCCGTCGCCGGCGTGCTCGATGGCGCGCCGCAGCTTCGTGAAGTACTCGGCGGGATCGTAGAGGCCGTCCGTGTGATCGAGCCGCACGCCCTGCACGCGGCCTTCGGCCACGAGCTTGAGCAGCAGCTGGTGGGTGGCGTCGAACACCGCGCCGTCCTCCATCCGGATCGCGGTGAGGTCGTTCACGTCGAAGAAGCGCCGGTAGTTGATCTCCTCGGTGGCGACGCGCCAGAACGCGAGCCGGTAGCTCTGCTCCATGAGGATGCTGTCGAGCTCGTCGAAGCTGCGCGGATCGCCGGGCGTCCCGTTGGTGAGCGCCAGCTCGTCGTCGATGGCCTTCGCGACGTTCGCGTCCTCGACGAGCGTCGCGAGGCGCCGCTTCAGGATCTCCTTCTCACGGGCGCGCTCCTTCTGGCGTTCGCGCTCGGTCTCGGTTCGCGCCGGGAGGTTGCGGAGGCCGGTCACGATGCTCGAGAGCTCATGGTGCCGTGGGTCGTCGTCGCTCGCGCCGAGCCGGGCGTTCGCGCGCTCGAGGAGCTTCCACAGCGGACGCGGGTTCGCCGGCAGCATCCGCTCCCAGTACTGCACGAAGAACGAGCCGCCCTGGCGAACGAGCTTCAGCTCGCCTCGCTCGAGCACGTCTCCGTACTGCGCTCCCAGCACGGCCAGGAGCACCTTGTTGTGGAGTGCCTCTTTCTGAGGATTCCACTCGATATCGAAATATTCGGCGTAGACCGAGGAAGGCCCGTTCTCCAGGACGTCGACCCACCAGGGGTTGTGGGGGGAGGCCGCCATGTGGTTCGGCACGAAGTCCACGATGTGTCCGAGATCGCGCGCCGCGAGCGCCTCGGTCCAGGCCCGGTGGTCGGCATCGCTGCCGATCTCGGGGTTCAGCTCGCGCGGGTCGATCAGGTTGTACCCGTGCATGCTCCCCGGCTCCGCCGCCATGTAGGGGGAGGCATACGCATGCGAGACGCCGAGGTCGTCGAGATAGTCCACGATGGCGCGTGCCTGCTGGAAGCCGAAACCCGCGTGGAGCTGGAGCCGGTAGGTGGCGGTGATGGGCCTCATCCGTGCCGCTCGACGAAGTGGATGAACAGCTTCATGGATCGCGCGGCCAGCTCGGTCTTCTCGCCTTGCTCGACGTGCTCGTGCGTCTCGTCGTCGTCGGTGTCGACGAGGAGCTGCCACTTGCTGCCGGGCGAGCTACCGCGCGGCGCCGTGAAGGGCATGCGATGGTCGGAGCCGTTGCACACCAGGAAGAAGTCGTCGTCGGTGACGAGGTTGCCTTCGTCGTCGACGTCGTCGATGCCGTGGCCTGCGAGAAAGAGTCCGACCGTCGCGGTGACGGGGTTGCTCCAGTCGTGGTCGTTCATCTCGGCGCCGTCGTGGCGGTACCACATGATGTCGCGCACGTCGGTGCCGCGGATGCGGCGGCCGCGGAAGAACTTCGAGCGGTGCAGCGCGGGATGGTCGCGGCGGAGGGCGATGAGCTTGCGCGTCAGGGCGAGGAGCGCCTTGCGATCGTCGTCGAGGTTCCAGTCGTACCAGCTGATCTCGTTGTCCTGGCAGTAGGCGTTGTTGTTGCCGCCCTGCGTGCGGCCGAGTTCGTCGCCGCCGAGAATCATCGGCACACCCTGGGACAACAGCAGCGTGGAGAGCAGGTTGCGCTGCTGGCGGGCACGCAGCGCATTGATCTGCTCGTCGTCGGTCGGCCCCTCTGCTCCGCAGTTCCAGCCCCGGTTGTGACTCTCGCCGTCGTTGTTGTCCTCGCCGTTGGCCTCGTTGTGCTTGTCGTTGTAGCTGACGAGATCGCGCATCGTGAAGCCGTCGTGGGCAGTGACGAAGTTGATGCTCGCATGCGGCTTGCGGCCGGCAGCTTCGTAGAGATCGCTGGAGCCGGTGATGCGGTAGGCGAACTCTCCGAGACCGTGCGAGCCGCCGGACCAGTGATCGCGGATGCAGTCGCGGTAGCGGCCGTTCCACTCGGCCCACTGCGGTGGAAAGTTGCCGACCTGGTAGCCGCCCTCGCCGACGTCCCACGGCTCTGCGATCAATTTCAACCGGCTCACGACCGGATCCTGCTGGACCAAATCGAAGAACGCCGACAGGCGATCCACCTCGTGCAGGCTGCGCGCGAGCGTGGAGGCGAGGTCGAATCGGAAGC
>JAYTHX010000255.1:0-4536 GCA_043732195.1 Polyangiaceae bacterium | reverse complement strand
CATGGTCCAGAGCATCGACTACGCCGAAGGGCAGGACTTACCGGGCACGCCGTACCGCGTCGTGCGGCGGATCGGCGCCGGCGGGATGGGCGTCGTCTACGAGGTCGAGGACACCTCGGTCGAGCGCCTCTACGTCCTCAAGACGCTCCAGTCTGCGCACGCGAGCTCGTCGGTGCTCGCCGATCTCCTCCGCAAGGAAGCAAAGACGCTTGGAAAGCTCAAGCACCCGAACATCGTCGAGGTGTACACGGCCGGCCAGACCACCGATGGCGTCGCCTACTTCGTGATGGAGAAGCTCGATGGGTGCACGCTCGGCGCGCTGCTCGCGGGCGTTGGCCCGCTGCCTGCGGCGTTCGTCTGGCAGATCGGCCGCGAGATCTGCGATGCGCTGCAGTACGTGCATCATCCCCGCAAAGGGACGCCCTCGATCATCCACCGCGACATCAAGCCGGAGAACATCTTTCTCGCCAAGATGCCGCTGGAGCCGCGCGCGCATGCCCAGGGCGCCGCGGTCCCGTACCTCGTCAAGCTGCTCGACTTCGGGATCTCCGCCGTTGTCGACGGCCGGTCCGACGGCGGCTTCAACGGGACGCTCCTCTACGCGGCGCCCGAGCAGCTCCTGGCCGCGCCGCTCACCGCGCAGGCCGACCTCTATGCGCTCGGCTGCGTGCTCTTCCAGATGCTGACCGGCCGGCACCCGTTTGCGGAGGCGCGCACCGAGGCCGAGCTGATCCAGTCGCATCTTCTCCGCGTTCCGCCGCGGGTCAGCCAGCTCGTCGCCGTCCCGAAGTCGGTCGACGACTGCGTCGCGGCGGCGCTCGAGAAGCGCCCCGAGCACCGTCCCGCCAACGCGCACGCGATGCTGCGCGCGCTGCAGGATCTCAGCCACGTCCCGGCGTCGGCGCCGGCGGTCGGCCACACCACCGTGCAGGACCTGCGCAGCGCCATCGAGAGGAACGCCGCGGTGGGCTACGAGCTCTACGCGACCGCGCACGTCGGCGCCACGCAGCTACCGAGCGGCGTACCCGGGCTCGTCGCCGCGGGCGCGGGCACGAGCGCCGACGACGCGGTGGCGATCGACGCGCTGCTCGATCACCTCGGTGGCCCTGCCCGCCCTCCGGCGCGGAAGAACGAGCGGCAATCGGAACGAGCCGCAGACGCGAGCGACGCGGCGCGGCCCATCCCGCAAGCTCCGGCCGTCCCGACCCGGCCAGCGGACAATGCCTTCCTAGCGGCCCCTGCCCCACCGGCTTCGCGGCTCGCGCCGATGGTCAGCCCGCGCGAGGCCCCGGCGGCGGTCGGCTACGGCTCGCCTCTGCGCGGCGCCGCCACCACGGGGGGGCCGGTGGTCTCCAGCCGCCTGCCCCATGAAGTCTCGCCGGCGTCGTCCGCGCCAGCAGTGCCGAGCTGGCGCGCTCCCGGGGCCGGGGCGTGGAGCGCGTCGCGCGCCGCGGCCGTCGCGGGGCTGGCCGTGTCCTTCGTGGTGGTCGCCGGCGTTGTCGTCCGTTTCGAGGGCCCGCGCCTCCTGCGTGCCGGCGCCTCTGTCGCCGGTGTGACGGCGTCGCCAGAGGCGGTGCCGGTCGTAACGGCGCCCGCCCCCTCGACCGGCGTTGCCGCCGCTGCGGCAACGCCGCCCCCAGCTTCGAAGGCGCCCGGAGACGCGGTCCTCCCGCCTTCCGCTCCGTCGGGCGCGGCCATCGCCGAGCGCGCGTCGCCCGCGACCGCGACGCCTCCCGCGCGCGTGCGCAGCCCCTCCTCGTCGCCGCGAAGCACGCCGACCCCGAGCCCCGCGCCGGCGACGCCCACGACGCCGCCCACCGCAGCGCAGCGCGCCGGCGCGCCACGCCCAGCCTCACCTTCCTTACCGCCCGCCGACGACCTCATACGCGTGATCGATTGACATGGGATCCAACACCACCCAACCGTGGCCGCTGCCCTTCAGCGAGACGATCGTCGAGCCGTCTGCGGACGCGCCCACGACGCCGCCGGCCTGCGCCGAAGCGACCACGGGCGAAGCCGGCGTCGAGGAGCTGCTCCAGTCGCTTCGTTCGGACGCGATAGACGCGCGTACGGAGCCGATGGTCGACCCGGCGGCCGCGGCGCGCAAGGCTGACGCCGTCGCCGACGCGCTGCGGGGGCTCCGCGAGGCGCAGGACCGCGCGTGGGCGCCGACGCCGTCGGCGGCGGCCGCGTCGGATGGTGCGCGCTACGCGGCGCACTATGGCGTGCACGCGATCCCGCGCGCCGCGACGCCCGACGATCCGGCGGCGAAGGTGATCCTGAACGTGACGCTCCCGCCGGCCGAGCCGCGGCGGCCGCCGTCCACGCCCGACGCCGCGGAGGCGGTCGCGCGCCAGGCGCGAACACACGTCGCGCTGCCGCGCGTCGCCGAGACCGTGGTGCGGCGCTCGGCAGTGGCTGCCCCGAGCGCCGCGAAGGCGCCGAGCCGGATGCTGGTTGCGCTGATGACGCTGGGGATCGTCCTCGTGGGCGGCGGCGGGATCGTCTGGGCGGGCTTTCGCATGTGGTCCTCGCCTCCCGCTCCTGCGGCGGTCGCCGCGCCAGCGATGCCGAGCCCCGCTGCGGAGCCGCGTCCGGCGGAGCCGCCTCCCGAGCTCACGGCAGCGGCGGCGCCGGCGCCGACGATCAATGACGACGTCGCACCCGGCAGCGGCAGCGGCAGCGGGGCGTTGGCGCCGATCGCGGTGACCGCAGCGGTCGCGTCGGTCCGCAGAGGCGCGCCCCGTTCCTCGGCGGGCCGCCCTGCGACCGCGGCTTTGGCCCCAGCCGCCGCCGCAGCCCCAGCAAAGCCGGCTCCGCCCGCGCCGCGCGCGCCGGCGAGCACTTCGAGACCCGTGCAGGAGACCTTCGAGTGAGACACGCCGCCTGGATCATCACGTCTGCAGTGCTCGCGCTGAGCACCCTCCCGCGCCTCGCCGCGGCGGACGAAGGCTCGAAAGAAAAGGCGGAGACCCTCTTCAAGGAGGGCGTTCGCCTGATGAAGGAAGAGAAGTGGGAGGCGGCGCGCGAGGCGCTCAAGGAGGCAAACCTCAACTTCGTGACCGCGAGCGGTCTCTACAACCTCGCCGTGGCGGAGGAGAAGACGCGGCGCCCCGTCGAGGCGCTTGCCCACCTGCGCGCGTACCTCGCCCATCCCAAGGCGGACCCGAGGAACGTCAGCCAGGTGCGTACCGTCATGTGGCCGGAGCTCTACAAGGCGACCGGGCACGTCCGCATTCGCGGCGTCACGTCCTCGGTCCTCCTCGACCGCTTCGTCGTCGGCGAGGGCAAGGTGCCCGAGGAGGTGGATGTCGCGCCCGGAGAGCACACGTTCGAGTCGGACGGGCGCCGCGTCTCGGTCGTCGTCGCGGCGGGCGAGGTGAAGGACGTGGACTTTGCGGCCCTGCCCCGGCCGGCTGCCGCGGTGCCGCCTCCTGCGCACGCCGGTGCGGGTGCGGACCCGTCGACGATCAGCCCGCCCGTCGAAGAGCGGCACTCCTTCTGGACGACGCGGCATACGTTCGGGGTCGCGCTCGGTGGTCTTGCCGTGGTCGCTGCGGGCGTGGGCGTCGGGTTCGTGGTCGGCCGCGAGGGGCACGTCAGCGACGGGAAGGACGCGCTCGCGGCCAACCGCAGCCCCTGTTCGGATCCAGCGGCGGCGACCTGCGCGAAGTACGACGGCGCGCGCGACGGGATCAAGAGCGCCGAGGTCGGCGCCGCGGTCTCGCTCGGCGCGTCGCTCGCGCTGGGCGTGACGTCGGCCGCGCTGCTCCTCTGGCCGGATACGAAGCAGGTGGCGCACGTGCGTCTCGTGCCCGTCGGCCGAGAGCTCTTTTTCGTCGGAACCTTTTGATGCCCTTGGAGATGAACATGCGCCTTGCTCTCGGACTCCTCGCCACCTCCTGCACGCTCGTTCTCTTCCACTGCTCCTCGCTCCCCGACCCGTGCCGCGGCGCGGAGTGCGGCGTGGCGCCGGACGGTTCGTCGTCGGAGGGTGGAGCGGATGGTGGCGGTGACGTGGTCGTTCCCGAGGGCTGCGATCCGTCAGCGGAGCCGAAGGATTCGCCGAAGTGCGTGGATGATGGGTTCGGAGTTTTCGCGGACGCGACGGGCGGTAGCGACAGCAACGCGGGGACGAAGACGTCGCCCGTGAAGAGCGTTGGGTCGGCGCTGGGAAAGCTCGGGAACCGTTCGCGGGTGTACGTGTGCGCGGGGACGTACGAGGAGAGCGTGAAGGTGACGGGCGCCGTGGCCGTCTACGGAGGGTTTGCGTGCGGTAGCTGGACGTATGGCGGCGGGGAGACGAAGGTCTCCCCGAAGGACGCGGGGTACGCGCTGGAGGTCTCGGGGGCGCAGGGCTTCGTGGCGAGCGATGTGACGTTCATGTCGGCGGCGGGCTCGTCGTCGCGTCGTTCGAGCGTGGCGATGTTCGTTCACGGCGCGAGTGGGAAGTTGGTCCGTGTGGTGGGCGTAGCGGGCGCGGGTCAGGCGGGTGCGGGCGCGACGGTGACGACGAACTACAACGGGCTGCTGTTG
>JAYTHX010000254.1:0-14102 GCA_043732195.1 Polyangiaceae bacterium | reverse complement strand
GTACGCCCCTTACGAAGAGCGTCGTTGCGTGACTTCGTAGGCATTCGCATGCTCCGCGCGGAAGCGAAGGGTCGTTCAAATGACTACAGGAAGACGGTCGGCCGGGGAATGGCGCGGGTTGGTGCAGGAATGGCGGAGAAGTGGTGAGACGCGCGAGGCGTTCGCGTCGGCCCGTGGATTGAGGTCAGCGACGCTCGGCTGGTGGGCCTCGGAGCTAACGCGGCGAAGTCGGCTGCCGCCGACAGAGAAGGAGAGGTCGACGGGGAACGAGCCAGCGATGTTCCTGCCGGTTCACGTCGTCGGTGAGACGTCGAGCTTGCGCGTCGCTGCTGCGGTCGAGGCAAGAGGCTCGGAGACAGGGCAGGCGCGGAGCGAGCGCTACGCGGAAATTCTACTTGGCAGCGGACGCATGCTGCGCGTGCCGGTGGGAGCCGATGCGGCGTGGGTTGGGCAGCTCGCCGCAGCGCTGCTGGCGGGTGAGCGATGCTGACGCTACCGCCGAGTGTGAAGATCTACGTTGCGGCGAGCCCGGTCGACTGCCGGAAAAGCTTCGACGGATTGTCATCGATGGTCGAGAGCACCTTTGGCGTTGATCCGCTCAGCGGGCACATGTTCGTGTTCTTGAATCGACGCGGCGACCAAGTTCGCATGCTCTTCTTCGACCGCACGGGCTACTGCATCGTGAGCAAGCGACTCGAGCGCGGGACGTTTCGGCTCGTCCGCCAGGCGAAGGAAGGTTCGCAGCACGTCGAGGTCGACTCCGGCGAGCTCGGACTGATGCTCGAAGGGATCGATCTTCAAGGAGCGAAGCGGCGCGTGCGGTGGAGGCCGCCTTCTTCCTCTGCTGCCACCGCGGCCGCCTAATCAGATATATCGATAGGATTCACGAATACGTAGTTTAATATTGCGTATTCGTCTGCTTGCGCCCATAACGCACGTGCGATGACGAATCCCAAGCCCGAGTCGACGACGCTGCCGGAGACCGAGGCGCCGTCCGTGACGGCGCGCTCAAAGCGCACTGCGCTCGAGCTCTTCGGCCTCTCGCGCGCCGAGCTCGACGCGATGGGCGAAGAGCGGTTCGAGGAGCTCCTCGCCGAGGCCTTCGAGCGCGAGGTCGCCAAACGCATGACGCACTTCGACGTCGCGATGGACGCCGCCAAGCGGATGATCGAGGCGGGCAGCACCGACGCGGGCTTGGGATTGCTCCGCGCCGCCGCGGTCAACCTCAGCAACGAGGGCGTGCAGCAGCGCGACGTCTCTCGGCGCTTCGCCCGGATGCTGTTCGGTCCGCGAAGCGAGCGACTCGACGGCGCCGAGCTGCGTCAGCTGTTTCTCGCCTTCGGCGGACAAGAGAGCGTCTTTGATGCCGCCCAGGCTGAAGGAACGACGCCGGTGATTCCCGTCCCCGAGGCGCCCACCGAGCCGCTTGCCGACGTTGACCCGCCGGCCGACCGCGCGTCCCTTGCCGCTGGCGACGCTGCGGCGCCCGCGCCCGCGAAGAAGAAACGCCCGAACCATCACGGACGACGCCCGCTCGCCGCGTCGTGCGAAATCCTCGAGACGCGCGTTCCGGTGCCTGAGGACGAGCGCGCGTGCGCGCTTTGCGGCAAGGACAAGCCCTGCATTCGTCACGTGCGCCATGAGCGCATCGACTACGTCGCCGCGCGCCTCGTGCGGCACGTCGAAATTCGCGAGGTACTCGCCTGCGCGGGCTGTCGTAAGGACGTTGTCACCGCGCCCCGGTGCGAGCCGTCCGCCTCGCGGCGCAGGATCGGCACCGGCATCGTCGCCGACCTCATCGTCGAAAAGTGCAGCGAGGCCCAGCCGCTTCACCGCGAGCGAGCACGCTATCAGCGGATGGGTTGGGACGCCCCGGCAAGCACGATCGACAGCGCGTGGCGCTGGGGCACCGAGCTGCTCGTGCCCATTGCCGACGTCGTGCGCGGCGAGATCCTTGCTCACGACTACGTTTGTGCCGATAGCACGCCGCTGACCATTCTCGACTCCAAGCGCCCGAGCGGGCGTTTCAAAGGCCAGGTCTGGGCCTTCGTTGCGCAAGGGGACGTCGCCTTCGAGTTCTCCAAGTCGTGGGCCGCTGACCAGATCGTGGACAGCTTCTTGGTTTGCCCTGATGGCTACAAGCAAGTCGACGACTACAAGGGATACGTCAGCGACCTCGAGCACCACGGCAAGACCGTGCGGCTTGTGCAGCCGGAGCGTCGTCTCGGGTGCGGGATGCACATACGGCGGCGTTTCGTTGAAGCAGCCGTGGCTCGCGACATGCGCGCCGTGCGTCCGCTCGAGTTGTTCAGCCAGCTCTATGCCATCGAAGCCGACGCGAAGGCTCGCGGCTTGTCGCACGACGAGAGGCTCGCGCTCCGCACGCGCTCCTCTCTTCCTATCCTTGCCAAGCTGCGCGATTGGCTGGACCGACATCTCGGCGTGCTGGCCCCCAAAACGCCGCTCGGAAGCGCGGTCGGCTACGCCCACCAGCAGTGGGTCTTCTTCAAGCGGTGCTTCTCGCGCGGCGACTTCGAGATCGACAACGGGGCCCCCGAACGCGAGATCCGGACCATCGCCATCGGCCGCCGCAATTATCTCTTCTCGGGCTCCGTTGACGCAGCGTCGCGCCTCTGCGCCGCCTACACCCTTGTCGTCGGCGCCAAGCGCGCTGGGATCGATCCCTTCGTCTACGTGAAGGACGTGCTCGACAAGCTCGACGGCGGGTGGACGATCAACCGCGTCGCCGAGCTCACCCCCCGGCGCTGGGCCGCCGCACAGTCTGCTCAGTAGCGTCGTCAGCACGTGGGCGTCCGGCGCCGACACGAGCGCAGCGGCCGTGACGACGCTGAGGGCGCGGCCCTCCGCGCTCGGCTGACGCCGGATTCGCGACTTTCTTCGCGGCGCAACTCCGTCCCGCTCCTTCATCGGCGCTCATCATGCAGCCTTTTCGCGCCGAGTCAGACCTGCTCTTGGTCGGGGGCGTACGAACGGGCTCACCGAGCACTCCACGACGTCGAACTGGCCGCAGCGAATCGCGACGGAGAGCGCGTGGTTCTCGCCCGAGTAGCCGGCCGCGCGGATCTTGCCGTCGATGACGTCGGGGCGTCAGCGCGTCAGCGCGTCAGCGCGTCAGCGCGTCAGCGCGTCAGCGCGTCGGCGCGTCGGCGCGGCCTCGATGCCGAGGCGTAGCACCTCGCCGGTCCAGTCGGGCACGCCGGGCACGCCGTAGCCGCCCTTCGTGGCGAGGATCACGTCGCGGCGCAGCGGACCGAGCGCGCGACCGAGGCGCTCCTCGGAGCTCCCGTAGCTCGGCGCGCTGTCGAACAGCGTGATGCCGTGGTCGAGCGCGGCGCCCACCTCGAGCCCGGTGCGCCCGAGCGCGCCCCTGGGGAGGTCGGTCACCGCGCGCTCGTCAGGGCCAGAGGCGATAGAGGACGGCGCCGGCGTTGGAGCGGTTGCCGGCGACGAGGATGCGCCCGTCGCTCTGGACCGCGGCCGCGAAGAGCGTGACGTCGAAGCCGTTCGCGACGCCTGCGGGCTCGATGACGGCCGTCCCGGCGACGCCGAAGGTCGGGTCCTTCTTCCCATCGGCGACCGAGATGCGCTCGACGCGCGCCTCGCCGTTGGCGACCGCGGTGTGCCCGGCGGCGATGAAGAACTTCGCGTTCTGCGCGGCGGCGCCGAAGTAACCGGCCCCGAGCGCGAGCGCGAAGGCGCGCGGCGCGAAGAGCGTCGTGCCCTTGTCGGTGGTGGCGCCCGCGGTGTACGCGGCGGAGCCCTGCTCGACGTCGCCGGCGACGATCAGCGAGCCGTCGCTCATGCGGACGAACGCCTCGGCGCGGTAGGTGTTGCCGAACGTGACGACGCCCGCGGAGCCGAACGTCGGATCCGCAGCGCCCTGCACCGTTCGCTTCGTCAGCAGGTACGAGGGCAGCGCGCCGGACGTGGTGCTCCCGGCCGCCACGATCGCGCCGCCCGGCTCGAGCGCCACGCCGATCATGCGCGCCGCGGGGATCACGATCGTCGCGCCGGCGTTGAACGTGGCGTCACGCGTGCCGTTCGGCTTGAAGCGCGTGAGGATGCCCGCCTCGACGTTGACCGCGTCCCTGGTCGAGCCGACCACTACCACCGAACCGTCGGCCTGGACCGCGACGCCGAGGCCGATCGATCCGCCGACTGCCTCGGGCGCGGGCAGGCGCACGATGCCCCCTCCGAACGTGGTGTCGAGCGCGCCCGACGCCAGGAGGCGCACGATGGTGAGCTGCGGCGCCGCGAGGAGGGCCGGCGCGGAGGAGCCGACGCAGAGGATCTTGCCGGTGGCGTCGACCGCCACGGCATGCAGCTCGCCGTCGGCGGGGAGGACACCTGCGGAGGCGCTCGCGAACGCGGCCTCGGGGATGCCGCTCGCCGGTGCGTAGCGCCGTGCGATCCAGCCCTGGACCGGCCCGCCGGCCGCGCCGCCGGAGCCGACCGCGACGATGCGTCCGTCGGTCTGCACCGCGAGCCCGAAGAACGTGGAGCCGAGGCCCTTCGCGATGTCGTTGACGAAGCCGTCGCCGTCGAACGTCGTGTCGAGGCTACCCGGCGCGTCGGTCACGAGCAGCGGAATGGGCGCGGGCGGCAGCGCCGTCCCGTCGGCGACGAGGTTGATGGTCTTCGGGCCGAGCGTGGCCTTCGCGGCAGCGCTGAGGGTCACCTTCCCCGCGGTGGTGGGCAACGCGAGCACGGCGTTCGTCGCGGTGACGCCGGCCGGCAGGTCGGTGAGGCGCACCGTGACCGTGCCCGCGACGTCGGAGCCGCGCACGACGTCGACCGTGATGTCCGCAGTCTTGCCGCGCACCACGGTGAGTGACGACGGCATCGTCGTGAGGCGCGAGGGCGCGCCGTCGGTCAGGGGGTTGCCGTCCTGGTCGATCGGGCCGCCGTCGTTGTCGATCGGGCCGCCCTCGCTGTTCCCGTCGGACCGGAGCGTCGTGTCCTCGAAGCCTAGGACCGAGGCGCAGCCCGCCGCGAGCGCGACGACGACGAGGGAGCCGGCGAAGACCGCGAGGTACGTGACGGTGCGCGGAGCGCGAGGACGCATCGGTGTGGACATCATCTAGCACGCGCAACGTTGATGTGACTCGACCATGCGCGTCTCCGGGCGTCTCGCTCGCTTCGTCGTGGCCGCGTCCCTCCCGGCTCTCGCGTGGGGTTTCGCACCGTCCACGGCGCACGCCCAGGACGCCGACATCGCCCAGGCTCGAGAATGCGGCGGACGTCGCGATCCCCACGCTCGCGACCGCCGCGGCCACGAACCGGGCGCGGCGCGGCGCGCGAGGATGATGCGCTTGCTCTCGTCGTCGCCCGCGGTGAGCCAGAGCCTAGCCTCGTCCGGCCCGGCGCGCATCCTTCCGCCAGTGGGTTGCTCATGCTAGGTCGGGCCCCGATGTCCGACCGCCACGAGGTCCTCGTCTTCCGTCGCGTCCGAGCGGTCGATCCGTCGCAGGCGCTCGACCGCGAGGTCGACGTCGTGGTGGAGCGCGGGCTCATCACGCGCGTTGGGCCGGGCGCTGCCGATTCGCTCGCGTTGGCGTCGGCCGACCGCGATCGCGTGCGGGTGGTCGAGGTGCCGGGCGCCCTCCTCCTCCCTGGCCTCGTCGACATGCACGCACACCTCCGCGAGCCGGGCCAGGAGTACAAGGAGGACCTGCGCAGCGGCCTCGCCGCCGCGGTGGCGGGCGGCTTCACGGACGTGTGCGTGATGCCGAACACGCGCCCGGTGAACGACACGCGCTTCATCACCGAGATGATGATCCACAAGGCGCGCTCGCTCGGCAGCGCGCGCCTGCATCCCATCGGCGCCATCACCGTCGGCCAGAAGGGCGACACGCTCACCGAGATGGCGGACCTCAAGGACGCCGGTGCGGTCGGCGTCTCCGACGACGGGCACTGCGTGACCCGCAGCGACGTCATGCGCCGCGCCCTCGAGTACGCGAGCACCTTCGACCTGCCGCTCATCCAGCACGCCGAGGATCACGCGCTCACCAAGGACGCGCAGATGCACGAGGGCGCGGTCAGCACGCGCCTCGGGCTCCGCGGCTGGCCGCGCGTCGCGGAGGACGTGATCGTCGCGCGCGACGTGATCCTTGCAGAGTACACGCGGTCCCGCTACCACCTGGCGCACGTCTCGACGATGGGCGCGGTGCGCATCATCCGCGAGGCGAAGTCGCGCGGCATCGCGGTCACGGCCGAGGTCACGCCGCACCACCTGCTCCTCACCGATGCCTCGCTCATCGGCTACGACACCGCGTGCAAGGTGAACCCGCCGCTACGCGAGGACGAGGATCTCCTTGCGCTCCGGGAGGCCCTCGCCGACGGCACCATCGACTGCATCGCCACCGATCACGCGCCGCACTCCCCGCTCGAGAAGGATCTCGAGCTGAGCGAGGCGGCGCCCGGGATGATCGGGCTCGAGCTATGCGTGCCGCTCATGCTCGGGCTCGTGGCGAAGGGCATCCTGCCGATGGGCCGCATGGTCGAGGCGCTGACGCGCAGCCCGGCGCGCATCATCGGCCTGCCCGCCCGCGGGATCCGCGAGGGCGCGGAGGCGAGCCTCACGCTCGTCGACCCCGAGCGCAGCTGGACGGTGGCGCCCGAGCGCCTCCGCACGAAGAGCAAGAACACGCCCTTCCTGGGGCAGACCGTGAAGGGAATGGTCATGATGACGCTCGTGGCCGGCCTGATTGCCTTCGACGTGGTGGAGACCTCCCGATGACCTCGAGCTCGAGTGACCGAACGGAACGCGCCTACCTCGTCCTCGCCGACGGCACGGTGTTCGAGGGCGAGCCCTTCGGAGCGCGCGCCGTCACCACCGGCGAGGCGGTGTTCACCACCACGATGACCGGCTACCAGGAGGTGCTGACCGACCCGTCCTACACCGGTCAGCTCGTCGTCATGACCGCGCCCGAGATCGGCAACACGGGCGTCAACGCCGCGGACGCCGAGTCGATCGACGGGCGGCCCCACGTGGCGGGCTTCGTCCTGCGCGATGCGAGCCCGATCGCCTCGAACTGGCGCTCCGAGCAGACGCTCGATGCGTACCTCGCGCAGCACGGCATCGTCGCCATCACCGGGGTCGACACGCGCAAGCTCACGCGCCACCTCCGGGATCATGGCTCGCAGAACGGCGCGATCGGCCCCGGTCCGGTCGAGGCGTTGCTCGAGCGCGCGAAGAAGGCGCCTGACATGTCCGGGCTGGATCTCGTCGACCAGGTCTCGCCGAAGGCGTCGTATGCGTTCGCGGAGGGCCGCGGCACGTGGCGCGTGAGCGATCGGCATGCGGCGGCGCCGAAGGCGAAGGCGCGCGAGCACCACGTCGTCGCCATCGATTACGGCGTGAAGAAGAACATCCTGCGCTGCCTCGTCGACGCCGGCTGCAAGGTGACGGTCGTGCCGGCGCGCACGAGCGCGGCCGACATCCTGACGCTCGCGCCGGACGGCGTCTTCCTCTCGAACGGCCCGGGCGACCCCGCGGCGGTGGGCTACGCGGTGGAGACGCTGCGCGGGCTGCTCGGGAAGAAGCCGATCTTCGGGATCTGCCTCGGGCACCAGCTCCTCGCGCTCGCGCTCGGCGGCAAGACCTACAAGCTCAAGTTCGGCCACCGCGGCGCAAACCAGCCGGTGAAGGATCTGGCGACGGGGCGCATCGAGATCACGACGCAGAACCACGGCTTCTGCGTGGACCTCGCCTCGCTCCCGAAGAACGTGGAGAGCACGCACGTGCATTTGAACGACGGCACGAGCGAGGGCCTGGCGGCCGATGACCTGAAGGCCTTCAGCGTGCAGTACCACCCGGAGGCGGCCGCGGGGCCGCATGACTCGCTGTACCTGTTCGACCGGTTCAAGGCTCTGATGGGGTGACCGCGGCCGGATCGCTTGCCCGGGTAGGAGGCCGTGCTACACACCCGAGGACTGATGCTTCCGCGATCCAGGCGCTTCGATTGGCAGGTCCTCGCGGCGTTCGCTGCGGGGGCGGCGTTTCTCGCGGCCTGCGCGTCCGCGGCGCCGGCGACGGGCACGAAGAAGAAGGGCACCCCCGTCGACCCGGGCGACGGCTACTTCGACGAGGACGTCACGAGCACCGATGACGGGCTCACCCCCACGAGCGTGCCCGACAGCGGCGCGTTCGGCGCGGCCGAGCGGCCCTCGCCCAAGGACGGCGGCGGCGGCGGCTCAGGCCCGAAGCTCGACGGGGGTGCCGACGGCGGGCCCGTCACGAAGACGTACTGCGACGGCCCGCTGAAGGCCGGCGATCTGCAGATCGACGAGCTGCTCCCGTCGTCGCGCTCGGGCTCCAACGATGCGGGCGAGTGGGTCGAGATCCGGAGCATGCGCCCGTGCTGGCTCAAGCTCAAGGGCCTCACCGTCGATTCGCCGCGCGGCGCCGCGCCCGCGAACGTGATGACCATCACCGAGGACTTCGAGCTCGGCCCGAAGGAGGCGTTCGTGGTCGCCGGCAGCGCCGATCCGCTCAAGAACAACGCCCTGCCGGGCAAGGTCTTCGCGTGGGACGCGGTCGACGTGCTGAAGAACGACGGCGACACCATCAACGTGAAGCTCGGCGCCGTCGTGGTCGACACGCTGCTCTACCCGGCGTTCTCGAACCTCACCTCGGGGCGCACGCTCTCCTTCCCCTCCGACTGCCCCGCGAACGTCCGCAGCGACTGGGCGCGCTGGAGCCTCTCGTTCTACGTGTGGAAGCCCGGCTTCAAGGGTACCCCGAACCGCGTGAACGACGACGTCGCCTGCTTCTAGCGGCGTCGCGTGCTACATCCCCGCGCGTCCGCATGACCCCCCGTCGCAAGATCCACTTCATCAGCCTCGGCTGCCCCAAGAATCGCGTCGACACCGAGGTCATGGTCGGGGTCGCGCTCGGGGGCTCGGCGGGTGACTTCGAGCTCACCACCGAGGCCGACGAGGCGGACGTGGTGGTGGTCAACACGTGCGGCTTCATCGGCGAGGCGAAGAAGGAGTCGATCGAGACGATCTTCGAGATGGCCGAGCTCAAGAAGCACGGCAAGCTCGAGAAGCTCGTGGTGACCGGGTGCCTCTCGCAGCGCTACCCCACCGAGCTCAGCGCGCAGATGCCCGAGGTCGACCACTTCCTCGGCTCGAGCGACATGCTGAAGCTGAAAGGCGTGCTCGACGGCAAGGCCGACCGCATGCTCGTCGGCAACCCGGCCGACTGGGTCATCCGCGCCAGCGATCCGCGCGTCATCACCGGGCAGCCGGCGAGCGCCTACGTGAAGATCGCCGAGGGCTGCAACCGCAGCTGCGCGTTCTGCACCATCCCGCAGTTCCGCGGCAAGCAGCGCTCGCGCCCCGTGAGCGATGTCGTGCGCGAGGTCGAGCAGCTCGTCGCGCAGGGCGTTCGCGAGGTGAACCTCATCTCGCAGGATACGATCGCCTACGGGCGCGACCACACCAAGGAGGAGCGCGCGTCGCTCGCCGAGCTCGTGCGCCGGGTCGCGGACGTGAAGGGCCTGTCCTGGGCGCGCGTCTTCTATCTCTACCCCGAGAAGATCGACGACGCGCTCATCGACCTGCTCGCGAACCATCCGCGCGTCGTTCCATACGTCGACATGCCGCTCCAGCACGCCTCGGATGCGATGCTGAAGCGCATGCGCCGCGGGCACGGCAAGGACCGGCAGAAGCGCGTCGTCGAGCGCATGCGCAAGAGCATCCCGGAGCTCGTGTTCCGGACCGCGTTCATCGTCGGTCACCCCGGCGAGACGCAGGCCGACTTCGACGAGCTCACCGAGTTCGTGGAGTGGGCGGGCTTCGAGCACGTCGGCGTGTTCCGCTACTCCGACGAGGAGACGGCGGCGTCGAGCGAGCTCGCGGACAAGGTGAAGCCCGCGGTGGCGGCGAGCCGCTGGCGCAAGCTGATGGCGCTCCAGCGCAAGATCGCGCGCGCGAAGAACAAGCAGCTGATCGGCCGCGAGCTCGAGGTCCTCGTCGAGGGCGCGAGCGAGGAGCACGACCTCGTGATGATGGGCCGCCACCGTGGCCAGGCGCCGGAGATCGACGGCCAGGTCTACCTCTCGGGCGGCGAGGTCCTCCCCGGCCAGATGCGCCGCGTGAAGATCACGCAGGCGAGCGACTACGACCTCGTGGGCGACGTCCTCGACGAATCCGATCTCCCGTCTTTTCCCTCACCCAGGAAGAAGAAGATCAGCCTGACCGTCCTGAACGCGTCGCCCCCGCGCGCGCATCAGTAGTCTCGTCTCGAAGACTGTCGGCTATCAGCTGTGAGCTGTCAGCATCTCACTTCACCGTGATCGTGATGCCCGGCGAGCGCGTGCTGCCGGCCTCTTGCGAGATGTCGAGCACGTCTCCCGACTTCGCGATGACGACCACGTTCCACGAGCCCGTCGCGTCGGCGATGGTGCCTGTCACGCGCTGGTTCGCCGGCAGGTCCTCGTTGCGGTTCACCACCACGATGAGCGCGTTCGGCTCCGCGCCGTTGATGCTCGAGAGCTTGAAGGTGTCGGGGGCCGACCCGCTCGAGACGAACGGGGTCTCCGGCGGCGGCAGCGGCAGCGTTGGCGTGGTGCACGACGCCATCGCGAGCGCGGCGAACGCCGCGAGCAGGAAGCGACCGTACCGAACGCGGGCCATAGCAACTTCGTAGCATGGGCCGCGCCACGTCCGCCAACGACAGTTGCCCCTACTTTCGGCGCGTTCGCGGCTCATCATTGCCCGCCGGCAGCCAACTTTGTTGTCTTGCTGCCTACCGAGGAGCACTCAACGCGGCGACCGGTTTCCTCTATGCTCGGATGCGCCGCCGCCGGGCGCGCGTTTCCCTGACGATCCGATGAAACTCTGGCTCAGGCCTCTGCCGTTCGCGCTCCTCGCAGGGTATGCCCTCTCGCGCGCCGGCCGGACCCCCATCGACGACGCCGCGCCGAACCGCTCGGCCGCGCTCTGCAAGGCGCTACCGCCGCTGGGCGTGACGTGCAATCCGGAGGACGTCACCTGGGTCGACGGACCGGCGGGCCTCGCCGGCGCGACCGTGGGTCATGCGCGCGCGCTCGTTCGCGGCCGCGAGAAGGAGCGCGAGGTCGACGCCGTCGACGTCGGCGCGCCCTCCGACAAGAACGATTCGTTCGATCTCTTCATGGTCGACGGCCGCCTCTCCCCCGAGGGCCACCTGCTCGACCTCGGCGACGTGCACAACCTCACGCGCACGAGCGGCGCCGACGAGGGCGTGCCGATCCTCGAGGGCAACCTCGCCGCGTACGTCGTCTCGGTCGACGGCCGGCCCGAGGCGGTGCACGTGCTCGACCTCGAGGGGCCCGAGCGCCGCGCGTACGAGGAGCTCTCGCGCTTCCAGCGCTTCCAGGTGAGCGTGTCCGACTGGCAGCGCACGGGCCAGGGCAAGGGCGTGCGCCGCACCGTGTACGCGCTCGTGCCTCCGCCGGCGCAGGCCGAGCTCTCGTTGCGCGCCGACGGCACGCTCGCGATCAAGACCGAGGCGCGCACGCTCGTCGTCGACGCTGCGCACGAGGCGATCCTCGACGGCACCGCCTACTTGCGCGTCACCCCCGAGACGGTCACGAAGCCGCCCACGTTCGGCCCCTGGATGAGCGATCGCCTGCGTGCGGTCTCGTGGTTCGGTGACGAGAAGAACCAGATCCTCAAGGTGGTCACCTTCACCGCGCTCGAGTGGCTGAAGGGCGTGCGAACGAAGATCACCGGCGACACCGGCGAGAAGGACGCGCAGGAGGACCTCGCGGCGCTGAACCACGAGAGCGGCGGCTCCCCGCCCGCGACGTTCTCCGATCCCGAGATCGGGTGGCCGCCGAAGCCGCTCGACCCGATGATCAAGCCGCCGCTCAACGGCGAGGGCCAGTGGATCCCGCTCGAGAAGGACGCGTTCATCACGCCGATCCCCGGCGTGCCCGCGCCGTTCCTCACCACGTTCGTGCGTGGCGATCCCGCGGCGCTCCAGACGCGCGTCTACGTCACGCTGTGGGACCCGCGGCTCATCGCGCTGCACATGGAGGCGGGCACGGTCGAGCCGGTCAGCGCCACCGGCGAGGCCGGCCCCGGCCAGATCCCGCGCACGCCGGAGGTGATCCGCCACGTCGTCGCCGGGTTCAACGGCGGCTTCCAGGCGACGCACGGCGAGTTCGGCATGCAAGCAAACGGCGTGCTTTACCTCCCGCCGAAGCCCTACGGCGCGACGGTGATGGAGCTGCGCGACGGCACCACCGCTTTCGGCGCGTGGCCGCGCGAGACCGACGTGCCCGACGAGGTCCTCTCGTTTCGTCAGAACATGACGGCGCTCGTCCAGAAGGACAAGTTCAACCCGTGGGGTCGCGCGTGGTGGGGCGGCGTCCCGCCCGGCTGGCACGACGCAATCCACACGACGCGCAGCGGCGTGTGCCTCACGAAGGAGAACTTCGTCGCGTACTTCTGGGGCAACGACATCGGGCCCGAGCCGCTCGGCCGCGCGATGCTCGTCGCGCGCTGCGCGTTCGGCATCCACCTCGACATGAACCCGGGCCTTGCCGGCTTCGAGTTCTACAACGTGCAGACGACCTCGAGCTTTCAGCCGCTCGGCCGGCCGCTCCAGCCCGACTGGGAGTACGAGGGCGGCTTCAAGGACCTGCCCGACTTCAAGTTCCGCGCGCGGCGCATGGTCAAGAGCATGGGGCACATGCTCTTCCCGCGGTACATCCACCGCGACGCGCGCGACTTCTTCTACCTCACCGCACGCACCGTGCTGCCGGGCGCTCCGATCGCGGGGACGGGCGAGCCGGGCTCGCCGATGGACGGCGAGGGCGGCAACTGGCGCGTGAAGGGCCTGCCGCAGCACGGCTACCCGTACGCGGTGGCGATCACGAGCGTGCGGCTCGGCCCCGAGGCGATGGACAGGCGCGCGCGTGTCCTGCGCATCGATCCGCGCACGGTGATGGGCGCCACCGGCGCGCCCGCGGCCGGGTCCGAGATCGTCGCGACATTCGGCAAGGCGCGCGTGGTCGCGCCGCCGCCGACGCCCGGAGACAAGAAGCGGCCGGCCGGCGGCCGGAGCCCCGCGGCGGGGACCAACGAGAGCGGAGACGCGGGCGCAGGCGCAGGCGCGCGCCGCCTCTGGATCGGTGGCCACGTCTTCGGGATCGACCGGGGCGTGCCCACCACGGGCGTCGCCATCGCCGACGTCGTCGCGATCGACGCCCCGGGCGCCAGCGAGGCGCGCTCCGCCGTCGGCATCGCCGACGAGGACGGCATGCTCCAGTGGGTCGAGCTCCTTCCCGAGGACAAGGCCGACGCCACCACCGCCGACCGCATGCTGAAGCTGCTCGATCGCCTCGGGTGCTCGTCGCGCGGGCTCGTCACGGGCGACGTCCGGGCGTTCCTCGGCGGCTCGCTCGACATCGGCGGCCAAGCGGCGAGCGCGCCCTCCGCCACCGTTCGTCTCGTCCGCACGGCCGCGCCCGGAGCGCGGGCGATGTTCGAGTCGAACGAGATCGTCCCGCAGTCGGTCTGGTTTCCCCTCCAGGAGAAGCGCGTGAAGTGGCGGCCGACCCTCGCCCCGCCCGACAAGCCGGCCACCTCGGGCTCGGCGGCGAGCCCTGCACCTCCCGCGCCCAGGTGAGCTACGTTTGAGACGCGCGCAATTTGCGCACCTCCTTCAGATTGCACGGGCTTTGCGTGGGGAAGTTCACCATCTTCGGTCCGTACGAGCTGCGCGCGCGTCCCAGCATCGGCGGGATGGCGGAGGTCTTCCACGCGGTCGACACGCGGACGGGGACGCCCTGCGCGATCAAGCGACTGCTGCCGAGCGTGGCGGAGGACGAAGAGGTCGTCACGATGTTCGAGGACGAGGCCCGCATCGCGGCCACGCTCGATCATCCGAACATCGCGCGGGTCCTCGAGTTCGGCGCGATCGACGGGCAGTACTTCATCGCCTACGAGCTCGTCGATGGCGTGGACCTGCGCGAGGTCTTCGACGCCTCGTCGATGGCCTCCGAGCCGCTGCCGCTCGACGTCTTGCTGCAGGTCTTCGCGGGGATCGCCGAGGCGCTCGCGCATGCGCACGATCGCGAGGT
>JAYTHX010000253.1:0-14113 GCA_043732195.1 Polyangiaceae bacterium | reverse complement strand
GCGTCCTTCGCCTCGTAGAGCGCGCGGTCGGCGAGCGCGATGACCTCGCCCGTGGTCCAGCCGCCGATCACCGTGACCACGTGACCACGCCGACGCTGATGGTGACGTGCGTGCGCGCGCCGGCGTCCGCGCGGGGGAGGGCGAGCGCCGAGATTGCGCCGCGCACCCGCTCGGCCGTGATCTTCGCGCCCTCGGCCGAGGTTTCGGGCGCTCACGCGCCGAGCTGTGCGAGGAGACGCTCGATCCGCAGCATCGCCTGGAGGTCGCTGGTGCGGTGGGCGTGGTCCATCGCGGCGAAGAGGTGGGTCTGCTCGACCATGAGCCGCTCCGGATGCTCCTCGAGGAGCGAGACGTAGTGCTGGAAGACGTCGCCCGGCGCGAGGGACGTGCGCTTCCGCACCGCGTGGCGGACGACGGCGTGGACCGTGAAGCGGCCGCGCATCGGGGTCTGCACGAGGTGCAGACGCTCCAGCGCCGCGAGCGCTTCCTCGCGTACGCGCGCCTGGCGAACGCCGGCGAGCTGGGCGAGGGAAGTGACGTCGACGCTGTCACCCTCCACATGAGCGAGCACGCCCAGCATGCGCCGGCTTGCCGGCGAGAGGTGGCGCCACGCCCAGGCCACGAGCAGCGCGACCTCGGGGAGGTCGTCCTCGTGCTCGATCACGTGGACCGTGGCGATGCCAGACTGCTCGAGGAAGCGGCTCAGCTCGGCGACGCTCGCGCCGCGCGAGACCACGATGGCGTCGGCGATGTCGAGCGCCAGCGGGTTCCAGCGCAGCATGCGGGTGAGCTTCGCGACGCGCGGAAAGGCGCTGCGACCCGAGGTGATGAGTGGCGCCGTCACCGGGAAGATGAGGACGCCGGCCAGAAGACAGCGCCGCGCCGTGACGAGGAACGTGGCCGGCGTACCCGAGAGCGCATCGAGGAGTCGCGCCATCGCGGCGTCGTCCTCGTGGTTGTCGAGCACGAGGAGGCGCGCGCCGCCTTGCGCGAGGAAGGCCCGCAGCGCGGGCACGAGCGCGTGCCGCTCGCGGCTCGTCCCGAAGCGCAGCGCGAGCATCTCGGCGAGCGTGCGGAAGTCCCAGGCACCGACGCGGAACCAGTGGATGCCGCCCGGGAGCTCGCCCGCGAGGCGATGCGCGAGCGCGGCGGCGAGCACCGACTTGCCGCTGCCTCCGGCGCCGACCAGCGCGAGGCGGGTGGGCGCGGTCTCGCGGACCGCACGCGCGAGCGTGGTCAGCTCCGCGTTTCGGCCCTTGAGGCCGCGCAGGGCGGCGGGGAAGAGAGCTCGCTGGCTGGTGTCCACGGCGTGCACCATACCCTGCACTTCGAGCGCACCGAGCGAGGTTCTCGTGCGCCGTTACCCGGCGGATCGAGCTTCGGCTATCACCTCTACGGGACGTGCGGCCTCTCCGGTCTCGTCGTCGGTCGCACGGACGCCGCGGCGCTTGCGGTCGCGCCCGGTGAGCCGAGCGGCAAGGCCCCCGCGCCCGCCGCGAAGGGCGCGTCGTTCGACACGACGTTCGAGGGGCTCGTCAGCACGGAGATCGCCGGCGACTACGTCGTCGCGTTCCGCGCCTCGGCGAACGGCGGCGAGACCCTGGACATCGTGCGACACGGACGGCATCGAGAACGGCTTCTCGATCGACAAGGCGCTCGCGCTCTCCCAGAGCGACGCCCCGGCGGCGCCCACCAACCCGACCACGCCCACCACGCCCGCCACGCCCGCCACGCCCGCCACGCCGAGCAGCGAGACGCCGTCCGACCCGCCCGGCACCGAGGGCGAGCGAGTCACCGACGAGATCGGCTCGGACAACGGCTCGTGCGATCCCTCCCCGACTTCACCCCGACGAAGAAGAAGTCCGACAGCAGCGGCTGCTCGATGACGAGCCGCTCCGCCCTGCTGACCTCGTCGCTCCCGCTGATCGGCGTGGTCGTGGCCCTGGCCGCGATCCTCCAACGGAGGAAGAAGCTGACAGCTGACAACTGACAGCTTCTGCCGGTCAGCTTCTGCCGGTCAGCTTCTCCCGGTCACACTTCGGAGAACAGCGCAGCCAGATCTTCTTCGGGGAGGCGCGTGTTTGCTCGGAGCTCGGTGGTGAGCTTCTCGTGCGTGCCACCCTGCTCCTCGACGTACGCCGCGGCGCAGGCGGGATGCAGGTAGCCCGCGCCCTTCGTCGCCCCCATGCCTCGGTCGAGCTCGCGCTCGATGGCCACGCGTAGCGCGCCCTTGGCGACGGCCTCGCCGCACGCCTGGCAACGCGCTCGCCCGGTGGGCGCGCGATCGGCGTAGGGAAACGGCGGCGGCTTGCTCGCGACCGCCGCGGCCATCAGCGTGTCGAGCTCCTCGCGATCCGGAACGTCACCCTCGAAGGTGGCGAGCGCGGTCTTCAGCTCGTCGGGCAGCTTGCTCGCCGCGCACTTAAGGTGGTGCCAGCGATAGGACATGTCGCCGGGCTCACCGAACGCATTCGCCGACTCCTCGCCGAAGCGCAGCTCGCCCTTCGCGATCGGATTCCGGCACGTCCGGCAGCCCGCTCTCCCCGACTTCGCGACCTCGATGGTGTGTGCCATGGCCCTGGGACCTTAGCCAACCGCGAGGACGACGCGCAACGGTCTCGAACGGCTGCGGCTCAGTGGCAGGCGCTGCTACAGAGATCGGTCGCGCACGTCCGGCAGGTGGAACTGCACGTGCTCTTGCAGCGGTCCCGATCGCTGTCGCAGCGGTCGCGGCAGAAGCGGCCGCTGCTGCCGCCGCCGCACTTGCTCGCGCAGGTCGCCTGATCGGCGTCGCACGTGGTGTTGCACGCATCGCCGGTGGTCACGCAGGCGGCCGCGGGGGTGCAGCCCGCGTCGACCTGGGCATCGGTGCCGGGCGCGGCATCCCCCGAGGCTGCGTCCGGGCGAGCGATCGGCGCATCGCCGGCGGCGTCGCCCTCGGTGAGCGGGCCGGTGCTGCCGGGATCGAAGGCCTCGAAGTCGTGCGTGCACGCGGTGGCGAGCCAGGCGCCGACTGCGGCGACGAGCACGCCGGCCATGACACGCGCGGTGCGGACGGCGCGCATCAGAAGCCTCCCTGCAGGCCGGCGAACGACGGCCCCGCCGTGAGCCGAGCCTGTGCAGCGGCGGCGCTGCCGTTCTTCTTCGGCGCGCCGAGGACGAGGAGCGTCACGCTCGTCGCGCCTGCCACCGCGAAGACCACGAGCCCGACGTTCGCGAGCGTCTGCTGCGTCCGGCCGCTCGAGATGTCGCCCTCGTGCCCGGGCGGGCAGGGGCCCGAGCCGCAGGCCTTCTCGAGATCGGAGTAGGTGCCGTTCGCGAGCGCGCCCGCGACGAAGAACGTCGCGAGCCCCGCCACCGCGACGCCGCCGGCGGCGAACGCCATCGGGCGCATCAGGGAGCGATTGCCCGCGGCGCTCGGCACGGGGTCCTCGAGCGGCTTGCCGGCGGCGACGAGCGGGAGATCGGCACCGGCATCCACCGCGACCTGCGCGTGCTCCCCGGCGGTGAGGTGAACAGCGCGCGTGATCGGCGCCTGGCCGGGCGTCTCGACCACGATCGTCGCGTCGCCGGGCATGGCAGGCACGGGCTCGTCCCAGCCGCCGCGGCGTACGCTCTCGTCGGCGAACCGGAGCGTCGTGGTGTCGATCGCGTGCGTGATGCGGACGTCGACGAACGCGAGCCTCGGCAGGAGCTGCTTGCGCTCCTCGGTCGCGGACTCGGCGGCCTTCTCGTAGCGCGCGTCCTCGCTCTTCATCTCCTTGGCTTCGACGGCGGTGCGCCCGAGCTCGGCATACGCGGCGACGAGGCGGCCCAGTTCGCGCAGGCAGCGGCCGACGTAGAGGCGCGTGTTCGGGCTCGCCACGATGTCGAGCGAGGCGTTCAGCTCGACGAGGGCGGCGTCGTATTTCTTCGCGTTGTAGAGGTCGCGTCCCTTGAGGAAGCGGCTCTGCGCCTGCTCGCGCTGCACGGGCGTGGCCCTCGCGGGCGCGACGCCGGCGGCGAAAGCTTCGCCCGTGCCGGCGCACAACGCGAAGGCGAGCGCGATGCCGAGAGAGGTCCTGCGAAGGCTGGCGAAGCTCATGGTGATCTCAGATTCCAAGCGGGTCGTAGGACTTCTTCTTCGCTGCGGGCCGCGGCTCGACGCGCGCAGCGGCCGGCACGTTCGCACCGGAGCCTCTGGGCTCGGTCGCGATCACGGGCACGGGCACGGGCGCGGTCTCGGGCGGTGGCGCGGTCTCGGGCGGTGGCGCGGTGTCGGGCGGTGGCGCGGTGTCGGGCGGTCGCGCGGTGTCGGGCGTGGGCGCGGTGTCGGGCGTGGGCGCGGCGGCGGTCGGCGCGACGGTGGTGCCGGGTGCGGCGGCGCCGGCCCCGAGCGCGCGATCGCGGTCCGTGCCGAGGGTCCGCACGCCAGCGACGAGCAGGATCACGAGCGAGGCCCCGAGGAGGAGCAGCGCGACGGCGCGACCGCGGCGTCGCCGGGGCGGAGGTGCCTCGGACGCCGGAAGCGACGTCGGCGCGACGCCAGGCAGGAACACGGCCGCGGGCGTGAGCACCGCCGAGGGGGGCGCCGCGGGCGGCGCAGCCGGCGCGAGCAGCGCCGGAAACGACGGCACGGACGGCGCGGCCCCGTGCATCGGCGCGGAGGACGTGGGCGCGACGATGACCGAAGCGATCGGCGCGAGCCCGGGCGGGGCCTGCGTCCGCTCCCGCGTGTGCGCGGGCGGCGCCAGCGGGAGCGCGGGCGGAGCATCGCGCCCGGGGTCCGCGAGCGGGGCGCCGAGCGGCGCAGCGTGCATGGGCGCCAGCACCGTCTCTCGCTCCGGATCGGCGCTCGCCGTCGGCGCCACGACCGCGCTCGCCTTCGTCGCGGCCGCGGGGGCAGGGGCGTCGAACGCCTCCCCCCGCGCCGTGATTGGCGCCGCCTCCGTCCTCCAGTCGAGATCCCTCGCGACCGCGACCGGCGCTGGGACCGGCGCGGCGACCGGCGCTGGGACCGGCGCGGCGACCGGCGCCGCGCGCAGGCCGCTCGACTCCGACGCCCTCCGCTTCACCGCCATGGCCTTCGGATCCAGCTCCGCCCGCCGCGCGCGGATGCGGTCCCCCGCGAGCTCCGCGACCTTCGCCGCGATCACGGTGCCCGTGGCGATCTCCGCGCCCGCCAGCTTGCGCAGCGTCGCGGCCATCTCGGCGGTGGTGCGGTAGCGAAGCGAAGGTTCGAACGCCATCGCGCGGATCGCGATCTCCCCGAGCCCCGCGAACTTCGAGCCCGCGTCGCCAGGCGGCGTCACGATCTCCTCGGACCGCTGCCGCGCGAGGAGCTGCACGGGATCGTCAGCCTCGTAGGGCACGATGCCCATGAGCGCCTGCCAGAGGATCACGCCGACCGCGTAGACGTCGGCGCGTCCGTCCTTCGTGCCACCCTCGTCGAGGGCCTCGGGCGCGGCGTACGCGAGCGCCTCCGAGCGCTCGTCGGCGCGCACCGGCCGCGGCCGGAGGCAGCTCACGATGCGGGCCACGCCGTCGCGGCCGACCACGATGTTCGCGGGGCAGACCGCGCCGTGGATGGTGCCCACGGCCCGCGTGCCGTCGCGCAGCGCGTGCAGGGCGTTGAGCCCGGCGAGCACGTCGACGAGGACGCGGACGATCACGGGGCACGGCAGGAGCGGCGCCGCGGCGAAGAGATCGCCGAGCGTCATGCCGTCGACGAGGTCGGTCGCGATCGTGAGCTTCATTGCGTCGCCGTCGACGTGCTTCACGCGCGCGATGTTGGGGTGCCAGTTGCGGGCGAGGCACTCCGCGTCGCGCAGGAGCTGGTTCATCGCGTCGACGCCGAGCGTGATCACGCCGTCGCTGCGCAGGAGCTTCGGGTTGGCGCCGGCCACGAACCGCTGCACAACCACGAGCTCGTTCGGCTCGCGGATCGCGGCGAACGAGCGCAAGGCCCTCTTCCCCAGCTCGCGCCCCACGCGGTACGCGTGCGAAGCACCGTTCTCGCCCTTCACCATCGACCAGTACAGCGTAAACGTCGCGCGGATGGACGGCCGACTTCGCGACTATCGATCATCCAATTCGCTCGCCTACGGTGCGAGCATTCCTGCATGGTGCATGCTTTGCGGCACACGTGGGCGAAAGCGTCCACCTGGCGATTGCCCGGTGATTTGGCCTCCGAGAGCCCGAGCGTGAAACGTGCCAGTCCGCGCGCGGCGGCGCGTCGGGGAGCGGTGAGGCGAGAGATGCCGACCCGCATGGTGGTCACCGGCGTCTTCGGGCGATCGTTCTGGGCCGTGGGGACGCCGGCGATCTCGTGCACCACGTCGAGCGGCGCGCACTCGCCGAAGACGGTGTAGCTCGTGTCGATGTGCGCGGCGGCGGCGTCGGTGATGAAGAACTGCGTGCCGTTCGTGTTCGGGCCGCGGTTTGCCATGCACAGCAGGCCCGCGCGATCGTGCTTCGCGCCGGTCCAGATCTCGTCCTTGAACGTGTACCCGGGCTCGCCCGTGCCGCTGCCCTTGGGATCGCCGACCTGGATCATGAAGTCCTTGATCACCCTGTCCTTGCCGAGATCGAAGACGAACGGCTGGCCGCTGGTCCTCCGACGTCGGCGGCGGCGTGACCTGCTCGTGGCTCTTGCACGACGCGCCGCCCTTGCTCGCGATGCTCCAGACGCCGATCCCGCAGAGGGCGGCCACCACCGTGAGCCCGGGCCACGGGAGAGAAAGAGGAGGATTCACCCTCCGAGCATCGGGCTCAGCGCGGGGCGCGCAATCGCGCCTTCTCTCCCCACGGACAGCGGAAGGCCTGCGGCTTGGTCAGGATCCAGAGCGTGGGAATGGGCGGAGGCTCTCGAGCGTAGGGGCCGTCCCCGTCCGTGAAGTAGACGACGCCGTCGACATCGTGCGCGCCGAGCAGCGAAGGCGCGAACACCGGGCGCAGATCGGTACCGCCGCGGCCTACCACGTTCTCGATGCGCCCATCGAACGGGTAGACGCGCGCCACCGAGACGTCGCACTCCGCGATGATGATGTGCGCGCGCTCTCCGAGCAGGACCAGCTGACGCGCGATCTCCTCGAGCTCGTACTTCGTCATGCTGAGCGAGGTATCGATGGCGACGAGCAGGCGCGGATTCTCGGTGCGCCGCGGCGCCCAGCTGCGGCCCGGCACCTCGAAGATGCGGGTCGGGAAGCGGCGGCTCGGCCTCGACCACGTGTGCACGGGCGCGCGAGCCCTCGCCACGAACATGGCGAGCGCGGCCCGCCAGTCGATCGGCTCGTCGGGCGCGCGGATGGTCTCGGAGAGCTCCTCCACCAGCGCGCCGGCAGTGCGACCCGCGACGAGGAAGCGTCGCGGGACGTTGATCGCGTCCTCGTCTTCGTCCTCGTCGTCCGCGGGGTGATCGCCCTCGCCCTTCTTGCGCTCGCTGCGCGCCTGCTCGACCGCGCGGGATACCAGCAGCCCCGTCTGGGCGACGCCGCCGGGCAAGGTCGCGCCCTTGCCGAGGAAGCGATGATCGTCGACCAGGCCCGAGCCCTGCTCGCCGGCGCCGGGCTTGGGCCGCGAGCCGGTGCCCTGGAGGTGACGCACCAGGATCTCGTAACGCTCGCGCGTGCTCTGCCCCGCGCGCATGCCGACCGACGAGTACGCGCGCCATGTCACCGCGGGCGGCAGGGGCTCCTCGATGTACTCGTTGGCAGACATCTCGACCGCGAGATCCATCAGCTCCGGCTCCTCGACGTACGCGAACTTCGGATGCGTGAGGTGCCCGAGGACGACGTGATGGACCTCGTGCAGGAGGACGCCGCGGAGGTACTGCGGCTCGCTCATGAACGAGTCGACGTTCACGTGCAGGTAGAAGCGGCCGTCGTGCAGCGAAACGGCCATCCTGGCGACCGACGGATCGGCGACGGGCGTGAGCTTCGCGAGGATCGCTGCGTAGTAGGGATAGGCCTCGAGGAACTCCGGATTGCGGACGAAGCCGTCGAGCCACTCCTCGATCTCGCTGCGACCGGCGCGCGTCGGCTGCGCGCTCATGCGCCGGGCCGGATGGGCGTGATCCCGAGCCGCTTCAACGTGTCGACGAGCGGCAGCGCGTCCTTCTGCGGGAGCTGCACGAGGAGGTGGCCGAGGCAGCCGCGCGCGACGTTGCTGCGCTTCAGCTCGACGAGCCGAGCGGGCTGCTCGAGGAACGCGCGCAGCGCGGTGACGGCCAGACCGATCCGGTGCTGCTTGAGGGGATCGCCGCGCCACGCTGCGATCTTCTTCTCTGCCGCGCCGCCCGAGTAGCCCTGGAGCAGATCGGTGGGATCGATGTCGATGAGCGTGCCGGCGGTGGGATTGCCGGCGAGCGCCTCCTGGAGCTTCTCGCGTTGATCGCCAGGGAGGTCGGCGAGCAGCGCCTCGAACGCGCCGAGCTTCAGCTGACCCTGCGCCGCCAGCACGCCGGCTTCGGGGCCGGACAGGAGCGGCACGAGGCGCTGCACGATCTCGTCGAGGCGGTCGGTCTGGCCCTTCTCGCGGAACGCGGCGAGCTCCTTGGCGCGCGGCGAGCCCGCGCTGTACGTCGACAGCAGCTCGCGCACGTCGAACGTGACGCGCCCACCCCACGATCCCTTCGAAGCGAGGAGCGCCTCGACCCACGCCGCGGGCAGGTAGCCGCCCAGCGTGTCGCGCAGGAGCGTGCCGTCCTCGAGCTCGGCGGGCGAGAACGCCTGGAGGAGCTCGGAGGCGTACGTCCAGGTGCGCGGCGGCACGTCGTCGAGGAGGCGCTCGTGCGCATGCGCGAGCGCGACGATGCCGGGATGCAGGTTTCTCGTCTGCGCCCACGCGAGCCAGGAGGCGCGATCGGCGCGCACCGTCACCTGGAGGAAACGCGCGCGCAGCGCCTTGTCGAGCGTGGTGACGTGGTACTCGGCGGTCTGCGGATTGATGGTCGCGACGCAGACCCAGCCCGGCGGCAGCACGTACTCGTGGAGCCGGCGCGCAGAGAGGAGCTGGAGCGCGGGCTGCTGGATGTAGCGCTCCGCGCGATTGAGCTCCTCGAGCAGGAGGATGCCTGCGCCCTCGCGCGGGAGCACGTGGGGAAGCGCGTACTCGGTTCGGCCGTCCTTCACGACGGGAAGGCCGACGAGATCCGGCGGCTCGAGCAGGCTGAGGTCGAGCACGGTGGTCGCGATGCCGAGATCCTCGGCGACGCGCCGGATGATCTCGCTCTTGCCGACCCCGGTCGGCCCCTCGAGCAGCACCGCGCGGCGCGCCTTGTACGCGACGTGCAGCACGCGCTCGAGGCGCGGTCCTACGGGGACGGGCAGGGGACGGAGCGGTTCGGCAGAGCTAGCTTTGGAGGAGACAGTCGCCACCCTCGTGGAGTAGCACGCCGCCCGCGTGCCCGGATCACGCCCGAGCAACCCGGAGAAGCCGGCTATCGTGAGGGCGATGAAGCTCTTTCACTCCGGCACCTCGCCCTTCGTCCGCAAGGTCATGATCGTGGCGCACGAGACGAACCTCGCGTCGCGGATCGAGCTCACGCCCGTCCCCGCGCCCACCGTGCCGACGAACAGGTACGAGGAGCTCGCGAAGAACAACCCGCTCGCGAAGATCCCGGCGCTCGTCCTCGACGACGGGATGGTGCTCTTCGACTCGCGCGTCATCTGCGAGTACCTGGACTCGCAGCACGGCGGGCCCCGGCTCGTGCCCGAAGGCGCCGACCGCTTCCGCGTGCTCCGCCTCCAGGCCCTCGCCGACGGCGCGATCGACGCCGGCATCCTCATGCGCTTCGAGCAGTCGCTGCGCCCGGAGCCGCTTCGCTGGACGGACTGGCTCGACGGCCAGGCGCGCAAGGTGAACGGCGCGCTCGACGAGCTCGAGAAGACGACGTTCCCCGAGGCGCTCGATCTCGGGCAGATCGCCGTCGCCTGCGCGATCGAGTGGCTCGAGTTCCGCAGGCCGCTTCCGGACTTCCGCGCGGGGCGCCCTCGCCTGTTCGCGTGGTTCGATGCCATCCAGAAGCGGCCCTCGTTCGTCGCCACCGCGCCGGAGTGAGCGGCGCGCTCGGTCGTCGCCGCCGCTGCTCAGGCTTCGTGCGTGGTTGCGCGCGTGAGGGATGTGACTCCACGGTGTGTACCGAGGGCTGACGATCCTCCGAGCCACCCTGAAAGCACGGTGACGGTCGGCCGTACTCCTCTTCGTCACCGGAACCGTCGAAGCGGCAGCAGCATGGCGGCAAGCGTCACGGCCGTGACGCTTTCGGGCGCCCCGCGCGGCGTTTCGTCTGGCATGGCCGCTGCAACCTCCCTCGTCATGATGGCGACGACGGCGACGGGCAGCGAGAACGTGGGCAACGGCATCGGCCTCCTCGAGGACCGCTACGTCCTCGGCGAGCTGCTCGGCGCCGGCTCGATGGGCCGCGTGTTCTCGGCCTTCGACACGGTTCTCCGCATCGACGTGGCGGTGAAGATGATGCACCCCGAGCTCGTCGCCTCGCGCCGCAACGTCGCCCGGTTCGCCCTCGAGGCGCGCATCGCGGCGCGGCTGCTGAGCCGCCACGCCGTCGCGGTGCTCGGCCTGGCGGTGACCGCTGCCGGCGTCCCCTGCATCGTCTACGAGCGCCTCCAGGGCGAGACGCTCGGCGAGCGCATCGCCCGCACCGGCGGCGTCTCGCTCGTCGACACGCTCGAGATCGTGAAGCAGACCTCGCTTGCCCTCACGCGCGCGCACGCCATCGGCGTGATTCACCGCGACGTGAAACCCGACAACATCTTCCTCACCTGCGACGCGAGCGGTCGCCTGCTCGTGAAGCTGCTCGACTTCGGGATCGCCGAGGCCGCGGACACGCACGGCCGCTACGCGCACTGCCAGCTGGCAGGTACGCCCGAGTACATGGCGCCCGAGGCGCTGCTCGGCAGGTGCGAGGTCGATGCGCGCGCCGATGTCTACGCGCTCGGGGTGGTGGTGTTCGAGTGCCTGACGGGGGCGTGCCCGGTGGAGGGCGACGTCGCCGAGGTGGTCGAGCTGCTCCGCGCCGGCACGCGCACGGCGCTCACCGATCGTCGCCCCGACCTCGAGGGACCGCTCGACGCGTGGATGGATCGCGCGCTCCACCCGGACCCGGTCTGGCGCTTCTCGTCGATCAAGGAGCTGCGGGACGAGCTCGTGGCGGCGACGCGCCGGGCGGCCGGCAGCACGCAGGCGACGCGCGTGACGCTTCGCGAGGCGGCCTGAGCATCAGTCCTCGCGGAACGTCGACCTCAGCGACTCACCGGAACGCGGCCAGCACCCGCGCGACCGTCGGGCCGCTGGTCCGGTTCCGCGACGCGAGATCGCGCCAGATCTCCCCTCGCATGGAGCTCAGCGCCGACGCGGCGAGCAACGCCGCGGGCGGATCGTCACGCTCCAGCAGTGCCGTGGCGAGCCCCTCGAGCCGCGGATCGTGGGGCGTCGTGCTGGCGCAAACCAGCAGGAGCAGGAGGAGCGCGACCGCGGACTCCGGCCCCTCGGACGACGACGCGCACCACGCGAAGAGCTGGGCGGCGCCCTCACTCGCCCCGATACCGAGCGCGAGGCAGCTCTCCGCGAGGATCACTCCGTTGGTCTCGAGCTCGTCGCCACCCTGCGGCGCCAGACACAGCACGACGCAGCAGAAGGCGCGCTCGAGGTGGTCGACGTTCTCGCCGGTGGCCCAGCGCGACAACGCGAGGACCTCGTGCGGCTCCCAGTCGAGCTCCCGAGGCAAGAGCCCCGTGCGCACGATGTCCCGCAGCGCACCGAGATGCTTCTGCGCATCCATGTGATAATCGGAATTGGCAATATTCAGCAGCGTCGCATCCGGTAGTCGCGATCGTATCCAGTCGAACAAGGCGGAAGGTGGACGAGCGAGCCTGCGATCGACGCCAACCCGATGACGAGAGCCGCCACGCGCATGGCTACACGATACGCGAATCCCTTGCGTCAGTCGGGACGAGCGCCGCAACCCGCTTCGGGATGCGTGGCGAGATAGGCGCGCAGATCCCCGGAGCGCGCGCAGAGCATCCGGTCGGCCATCAGCGCGGCGCCGGGGCTCTCCGAGCCCCCGAGCCTACGAGTGAGGCTCGTCTCGTGTACCTTCCCACGCAGCGACAGTGACAGAGCCGACGCGCAGCATCATCAACGCCGACGCCCTCGCCTGGCTCGCCGCGAACACCGCCGACCTGCACGCCAGCGTCGTCACCTCGCTCCCCGACGTGTCCGAGCTCCAGCTCGAGCTCGACGCCTGGCGCGCCTGGTTCATCGCCGCCGCGCGCCAGGTCATCGCCTGGACGCCCCGCGCGCAGGCTGCCGTCTTCTTCCAGAGCGACATCCGCGTGGGCGGCGCGATCGTCGACAAGAGCTACCTCGTCATGCGCGCCGCCGAGCTCGAAGGCGCGCAGCTCCTCTGGCACAAGATCGTCTGCCGCCGCCCGCCCGGCACAATCTCCTTCGGTCGCCCCAGCTGGTCGCACATGCTGTGCGTCGCGCGCGAAGGCCGCCCGCCCGCGCGAGCGCCCGGCGCCGACGTCATGCCCGACGCGGGCTTCATGCCCTGGAGCCGCGCCATGGGCGTCGCCGCGTGCCGCGCCGCGTGCACATACCTGCGCGACGAGATCGGCGCCCGCACCATCGTCGATCCGTTTTGCGGTCGCGGCACGGTGCTCGCGGTCGCCAATACGCTGGGCCTCGACGGTGTTGGCGTCGAGCTCAGCGCGAAGCGTTGCCGAGCCGCTCGTGCGCTCGTTGTCCCATGAGCCGCGCGAGCAGGTAGGCGAGCGCGGCAAGGTTGAGCGAGAGCGTCACGACCCGCACCGTGCTGAACCGCTGCGCGATCTCGTAGATCTCGAACGGCACGAAGGAGAGCGTGACGATCACCGTCAGGTACTCCGCCCACTTCTTCTGGCGCCAGAGTCCGGTGCCCTCGATCGCGAACACCGCGGCGTAGACGAAGCTTCCGAGCCCGATCTCGTGCAGGTGCTTCACGCTGACCCCGGACCCCTTCGCGACGGCGGCGTGCAGCCAGTGATTGCCGGCGTCGATCCCGAGGGCATGCGCCCCATGGATGAGCGCCTGCGGGGGATCGTGTGCCATGAGCAGGGCTGCCACACCCGCACCGAGCAGGAGCGACACCTTGACGAGCTTGCCGATCGCGATGAGCGTGAGGCCGACCGCGCGCTTTCCGTGTCCTCGCTGCTCCACCATACGTGCCGCAGGAGAGTGAAGCAGGAAACGTGCTCGGTCAGGGCGCGAGGATGCGGCCCGGCGCGAGGTTCGTGCCCGCCGCGGTGTGGCACGCGTTGCAGTCCCCGGAGGTGACGGACCCGACCATCGCGCGCGTCTTCGCGCCGTCGATGATCCTGGCGCGGAAAGGGGCGCTGAGCTGGTTCTGCTGGCCGCCGCCCTTGGGGCGCTCGATGGAGAAGTTGCCCGCCGCGTTCACGGTGGCCGTGAGCTTGCGATTGAACGTGTCGGTGATCTCGACAGTGAGCGGCGGCGGCGGCGCGGCGCCGTTGCAGTCGTCGACGTCGTGCGGCGCGCGATAGACGGTACCCGCGAAGCGCAGGTTCGGTCCGCCGCTCTTCTGGTGGCAATCGTTGCACGCGACGCCGGGGTGCATCAGCGGCGACTTGGTGCTGCCGCTCGTCCACATGACGCCGCTCGCGCAGGCCCCGCCGCCGGCGTCCGCCGGGCCCTTGCTCGCGTCGCTGCCGCCGTCCGGCGTATCCGTGCAGAGAACACCCTTCGGCGTGCCGGCTGCGACCCAGTCGGCCATGATCTGGATCTCCTCGGCGTCGGGGAGCTCCGCCGGCGGAGGGGGCATCGGGCTCGATGTGCTCTTCATGCGCGCGAGGGAGAGCGCCGCCATCGACTGCTTGGCGTCGGTCGCCGAGGCCTTCGTGAGACCGGCGTAGTCGAGGAGGCGCGGCGCGCCGGCGGTCTTGCCGTCGTGACAGCCGATGCAGCGATTCTCGAAGAGCGCCTGCACGTCGCACGGTAGGCCGGTGGCGAGCCCGGAGCCCGCGGGGCCGGTGGGTGCCGGCTGGTTGTCGGGGCCGAGGACGGTGCCGCTCGCGTCGACGTCCGGCGCCGTGTCGTCACCGAGGCGCTGGAT
>JAYTHX010000252.1:0-34573 GCA_043732195.1 Polyangiaceae bacterium | reverse complement strand
CCGCGCCGGGGCTCCGCGGCTCGAACCTCGGGATGTACCGCGTGCAGCTCGCGGGCAACGACTACGTGGCGGACCGCGAAGTGGGCCTGCATTACCAGATCCACCGCGGCCTCGGCGTGCACCACGCCGCGGCGATCGCGCGCGGCGAGCGCCTCAAGGTGAACGTCTTCGTCGGCGGGCCGCCCGCGATGACGGTGGCAGCGGTGATGCCGCTCCCCGAGGGGTTGCCCGAGATCGCCTTTGCCGGCGCGCTCAACCGCCGCGCGATCCGCATGGCGAGGCGGCCCGGCGAGATCGCGGTGCACGCCGACGCCGACTTCTGCATCCGCGGCAGCATCGGCCCCGCGGAGACGAAGCTCGAAGGGCCGTTCGGCGATCACCTCGGGTACTACGCGCGGGCTCACGAGTTCCCCGTCCTGCGCGTCGAGGGCGTCTCGCATCGCGAGGGCGCGATCTGGCCGTTCACGGTGGTGGGGCGCCCGCCGCAGGAGGACACGCTCTTCGGCGAGCTGATCCACGAGCTCACCGGGCCGCTCGTGCCCACGGTGCTGCCCGGCGTGCGCGCGGTGCACGCGGTGGACGCCGCCGGCGTGCACCCGCTGCTCTTCGCGGTCGGCAGCGAGCGCTACCGGCCCTACGCGGCCGACGGCTCGCGGCCGATGGAGCTCCTCACGCAGGCGCACGCGATCCTCGGCCAGGGCCAGATGTCGCTCGCGAAGTACCTCCTCATCGCCGACGGCGGGGACGACCGCGCGCTCGACCTCAACGACGTGCGCGCATTCCTCGCGCACGTCCTCGGGCGCTTCGAGCCGACGCGCGATCTCCACTTCCACACGAACACCACCATCGACACGCTCGACTACTCGGGCACCGGGCTGAACCAGGGGTCGAAGCTGGTCATCGCGGCGCGCGGCCCGATCCGTCGCGCGCTCGCGGAGCGCGTGAGCGCGGAGCTCTCGCTGCCGCTGGGGTTCGCCGATGCGCAGCTCGCGATGCCCGGCGTGCTGGTGGTGCGCGCCCCGCGCTGGGAGGCGTCGTCCGCCATGGGTGACGTCGCGCGCTTCACGCACGCCTTCGAGGCGGGCTCGCACGCGCTCGAGGGCATCCCGCTGGTGGTGCTCGTCGACGACGCGGCCTTCGCCTCGAAGAGCGTGGCAAACTTCGTCTGGGTCACGTTCACGCGCTCGAACCCTGCGATCGACGTCCAGGGCGTCGATGCGTTCACCGAGCACAAGGCCTGGGGCTGCCGCGGGGCGGTCGTCATCGATGCGCGCATCAAGGGCCACCACGCGCCGCCGCTGGTGGAGGATCCGCAGGTCACGGCGCGGGTCGAGCAGCTCGCCGCGCGAGGCGGCTCGCTGCACGGGATCCTCTGACGCCGGCGGATCGGGTCAGGGCGTGGGCTTCGGCGGACGCAGCTTGCCGCACGTCTTGTCGACCTGCGCGAAGATCGTCTTCTGGTCGAACGTGCCCGACTCGATCTCGGCCGGGGTGGCCTGCTTGCGCAGCTCCTTCCACGCGCAGCCGCAGAACTTGTCGACGCTCGCGTCCTTCATGCAGCCCTTCATGAACGCCTCCTCCGAGACGCCTGCCGGCATCTTGTTGCCGCAGGCCTTCACCACGGGGAGCCGCGAGCTCAGGAAGCGCTCGCTCGAGACCGTCGCCTCGTCGTTGAGCTCGGCCGCGGAGAAGCGCTTCCGGAACTCGGACCACGTGCACTCGCAGTAGGGCTTCAGCTCGGGCTTCGGGCCCATGCAGGCCTTGCCGAAGTCGGCGCGCACGTTGTCCTCGGGGATCTTGCTGGCGCAGGCGCTCAGCACCCGAGCCTTTGTCTTCTCGAGCTTGAGGGGCGGGAGATCGCCGGCCGCCATCTCGTCGTCGGTGAACGCCTTGCGGAACTCGCCCCACGCGCACTCGCAATAATCCGGGGAATTGACGGCCTTCTTCGCGCAGCCGGCCATGAAGTCGCGATGGTGATCGGCGGCGGTCTTGGTCGATGCGGCGGCGGGCGGCGGGGCCGCGGGCGCGGCGGTGGGGGTCGGTGCGGGGGGCGGCGGCGCGGGCGGGGGCGGGGCTCCGGCGCACGCCGCGAGCGCGATGGCCGGCGCCGCGAGGACGAGGACGAGGGAGCGGCAAAGCTTCATCAGCCCGCCCTTCATACCGTGGATCATCCGCTCCGCGAACCCCCCTGCACGACGCCGGGCTGGTACACTCCGCCGCCATGCCTGCCGTCAATCCGTTGCTCGAGGTGAGCGTCCCCGTGCCCTTCGACGAGGTGCAGGTCGCGCACATCCAGCCCGCGGTCGACATCCTGCTCGTGCGCGCCCAGCACGCGCTCGATGCCATCGTGAGCGCGCCCTCGCCGCGGACGTACGCGAGCACGCTCGAGGCGCTCGACCTCGCGACCACGAACCTCGACTACGCGTACGGGATCGTAACGCACCTCGAGTCGGTGGTGGCGACGCCCGAGCTGCGCGAGGCGTACGGCGCGATCACCGCGCCGCTGACCACGTTCTACAGCCGCATCATGCTCTCCACGGGGCTCTTCGCGGCGCTGCGCGCGTTCGACGGCACGAGCGAGGCCGCGGCGCTCGAGCCGGCGCGGCGCCGCTTCCTGAAGAAGACGCTCGCTGATTTCAGGCGCAACGGCGCCGCCCTCGACGACGCGGGCAAGCAGCGCCTCGGCGAGATCGACGTCGCGCTCTCCGAGCTCACCGTGAAGTTCTCGCAGAACGTGGTCGACGCGACGGCGTCCTTCGAGCTGCTCGTCGCCGAGTCGGAGAGCGCGCGCCTCGCCGGCTTGCCCGAGAGCGCGGTCGCCGCGGCGAAGAAGAGCGCAGAGGAGAAGGGCAAGACCGGCTACCGCGTCACGCTCCAGGCCCCGAGCTACGGCCCCGTCATGTCGCACGCGCACGACCGCGCGCTGCGCGAGGCCCTCTATCGCGCCTTCAGCACGCGCGCCTCGGGCCGTGGCCCGGGCGGGCCCGCGCTCGACAACCGCCCGCTGGTCGACGCGATCATCGCGCTGCGTCAGGAGAAGGCGAAGCTCCTCGGCTTCGCGCACTTCGCCGACCTCGTGACCGACGATCGCATGGTGAAGAACGGCCAGAGCGCGCTCGCGTTCGTCGGCATGCTGCGCGATCGCCTGAGCCCCGGCTTCGAGAAGGAGAACGCCGAGCTCGCCGCCTTCGCCGCCTCGCGCGGTCACGTGGGCCCGCTCGAGCCGTGGGATCTCTCGTACTACGCCGAGGCCCAGCGCCGCGCGCTGTTCGACTTCGACGACGAGACGCTTCGCCCTTATTTTCCGGTCGATCGCGTCACACGCGGTCTCTTCGAGCTCGCGACGAGCCTCTTCGGGATCACCATCGAGCGTGACCCCGCGGCGCGCACCTGGCACGAGGACGTGACCGCGTGGGCCGTGCTCGACGCCGACGGCAGGCGCCTCGGCGGCTTCTACCTCGACCTCTTCCCGCGCGAGACCAAGCGTGACGGCGCGTGGATGGTCCCGCTCGTCGAGCGGCTGCCCGGCACCGACCGCGAGCGCGAGAACTGGGCGGTGGTGGTGGGCAACCTCACGCCGCCACCGCGCCCCGGCGCGCCCGCGCTGCTCACGCATCGTGAGGTGCAGACCATCTTCCACGAGTTCGGGCACATGATGCATCACGTGCTGTCGGAGGTCGCCATCCGCACCCTCGCGGGCACGCGCGTCGCGAGCGACTTCGTCGAGCTGCCGTCGATGATCATGGAGAACTGGTGCTGGGAGAGCGAGGCGCTCGACGGCTTCGCGCGCCACCACGAGACCGGCGCGCCCATCCCCGAGGACGTGAAGAAGCGCATGCTCGCGGCCCGCACCTACCGCGCGGCGAACGCCGAGATCCGGCAGCTCGGCTTCTCGAACGTCGACCTCCTGCTCCACACCGTCTACGACCCGGCAAAGGACGGCGGGGTGATGGAATACGCGCGCGAGAAGCTCGGCGCGTTCCTGCCTGCGCCGCTGCCCGAGGACTACGCGATGCTCGCGTCGTTCCTCCACATCTTCAGCTCGCCGTACGGCTACGCGGCCGGCTACTACTCGTACCAGTGGGCGGAGGTCCTCGAGGCCGACGCGTTCGGCCGCTTCCGGGACGGCGGCATCCTGAGCCGCGAGATCGGCGAGCGCTTCCGGCGGGAGATCCTCGCCCGCGGCGACTCCGAGGATCCGGCGGTGCTGTACCGCACGTTCCTCGGGCGCGATCCCGACGTCACCGCGCTGCTGACGAGGCTCGGCATCGCGGCATGAGCCACGTTCCTTGAACGTCCCGGTGCGTCCGAGCGCGCTGCCTCCGCGGCGGGGATCACGCGGCGCGATCCAGCGGTTCCTGAGCCGTCCGCTGGTGGAGACGATCCTCGGCGGTCTGATCATCGCGTCGGCAGCGCTGACCGTCACCGAGACCACGACCGTGTATCCGCGGCCCGGCGTCGTCTACCTCGTGCACGCCATCAGCGCGGTGTTCGCGATCGAGTTGCTCCTGCGCTTTCGCATCGCGGCCAGCCGGCGCGGCTACTTTCGCGAGTACTGGATCGACATCCTGAGCACGCTGCCGCTGCTCGCCGCGCTGCGCCTGCCGTTCGTCGAGGGGGCCTCGGCGACGCCCCCGGGATGGCTCGCGGCGCTGGCGCTGCTCCGCATCTTCCGCCTGCTCCGCCTCATGAAGATCGCGCGCCACCGCGTGCTGCTCTTTCCCCGCGTGCTGCGGAAGGGCGCGCGCGAGGTCTTCTTCGCCTCTGGCTTCGTGATGCTCGCGGTGGTGTTCGCGAGCGCGGCCCTCGTGATGTTCGAGCGCGACTCGAACCCGTCCCTGGGCACGTTTCCGCAGGCGTTCTGGTTCAGCGTCTACTCGGTGATCGCCACCGAGCCGATCCCCGGGCCCCCGCACACGTTCGGCGGCCACGTGATCGCGGTCTTCGTCATCTTGACGGGGCTCTTCACTTTCGCCACCGTGGTCGGGACGATCTCTGCTCTCGTCTCCGATCGCATGCGCTCTGGTGATCTCATCGCCGACTGGGAGGACCTCCGGGACCACCTCATCATCTGCGGCTTCAACCGCAAGGCCGAGATCATCATCAAGGAGTACATCAACGCCTACCCCGACGACGACCGCCCCATCGTCGTCCTCGCCGAGCTCGAGGGCGGAATCCCGCAGCTACGCGACGCCGTCTCGCGCACGCGCGTGCAGTTCCTGAACGACGACTTCACGAAGCTCGAGGCGCTGGAGAAGGCCGGCGTA
Organism: Polyangiaceae bacterium; assembly: GCA_043732195.1. Lineage (GTDB taxonomy): Bacteria > Myxococcota_A > Polyangia > Polyangiales > Polyangiaceae > Labilithrix. The sequence continues at coordinate 29,306 of JAYTHX010000252.1, read as the reverse complement.
CGCCGCGCGGCGCGCTGCATCCTGCTCGCCGACACCTCGAAGGGCCGCAAGGAGCGCGACGCCGACGCGCGCACCGTTCTCGCCGCGCTCACCATCGAGCGCCTGAATCCGGCGGTCTACACGGTCGCCGAGATCCATCGCCGCGAGCATGCGCACCATCTCGAGATGGGCAAGGTCAACGACTACGTGGTGAGCGGCGAGCAGAGCGCGTTCCTGCTCGCGCAGTCGGCGATCACGCGCGGCGTGATGAGCGTCTTCAGCGAGCTCCTCACGCGCGAGCACGGCAACCGGTTCTCACGCTGTTCGCTGACGAACCAGTGGAAGGGCAAATCGTTCCTCGAGCTGATGGTGCACATGAAGGAGGTGCACAACGCGCTCCTCGTGGGCGTCGAGGAGGACGACAAGATCGTGGTGAACCCCACCGCGTACGTCTTCACGGGCAGCGAGGACGTGGTCCTGATCGCCGCGCGCGACGTGAAGCTCTAGCCGCGGCGAGCTTCACGAGAGCCGCGTGGATCTCGCCGGGCGATCACTTCATGCATCTTTGCCACGCCGTCGTGGACGTGCTGCCCATCGCGCACGTGTACTGCGAGCGCGAGACGTCCTGCGTGCTGCACGGGTCGCCCTTGTCGGACTGCGCCTGCGCGAGCGCCGAGGCCTTCATCTGCGCGATCATCTCGGGCGGGATGCCCTCGAAGCGCGAGTCCGTCCCGATCGTGAGGTCGATGTACTTGTCGAAGAGCTGCTTGCACTCGGCCTTCGACGCCTTCGGCCCGCCCGCGCCCTTCGCCGCCGGCGGCTCCTTCGGCTCCTTCGCGGTCGCGGTCGCGACGCCCTTCGCGCCCGGCTTGCCGTTCGCGGCCGGCGTGGGCATCGGCGTCATCGTGTTCGCGCTGCCGTCGCCCGTCATCGACGTGGTCAGCGGCTGCGACGGATCGTTGGTCTCCACCGGCTTCGGCTTCACCGCGGCCCCGTTCAGGCGCTCCTCGGAGGCCGAGTTCGCGGGAACCCCGTCGTCCTTCGTCGCCACCATCTTCGCCGGCGGGCCCCCGCACGCCGCGAGCGAGACCGTCAGCGAGGTCGTGAAACCGAAGAGCCCAACGCAGCGGGTGAAGCGCAGCACGGCCGAAGAGTAGCCGAGAATCAGCGCAAGGTCGCGCGGGTCGGGCATTCGCCGTCGCCCTGGTAGTCGCCGAACGTGCGCATCTGCCCGAGAACGAAGTCGTAGACGCTCAGCTTGCCGTTGCCGTCCTCGTCCCTCACCCCCGTCAGATCGTAGGGCGGCTGGGGCAGGGCCTTCACCACGTCGCAGCGGCGGAGCTCGTCGAGCGTGAGATCGCCGTTCGCATCGAGGTCGCAGGTCTCGACCCACTGCGCGAGGCGGCGCGTGATCTCGACGCCCTGCGTGACGTTGTCGAAGTACTGGTGATCGCCGTGCAGCGTGGGCTTCAGCTGCACGGTGCCGCTGGTCGGCACCGCGAAGCCGGGCACGCCGTCCGCGGTCGCGCAGTCATCGTAGCTCGTGCCCGCCGCGAAGCCCCAGGCAAAGCCGATGGTCTTGCCGTCCTTGGCCGCGGAGCCCTCGAAGTAGATCGAGTACCCGTTCGCGATCATGAAGTCGGCGTCTGCTTGCTTCGTCGGCGCGAGCGCGCGGGCACCGGGCTTCGCGTTGGGCACGTCGTAGCCGAACTTGTCCCAGCGGACTGCGGCCACGTCGCGCAGCTCGGTGGCGACGTACCCGCTCGTGGGCGCGGCCTTGAGATCGAGAACCCAGATCGCGGGATCCGACAGCGTGTCGTCCGTGTCGGTGCGGCGCGCGCGGAAGTTTCCCACGGTCACGAGGTAGCGCGAGTAGGTGATGGTCCAGCCGTCCTGGAGGTTCTCGGGCCTTTCGCCGGGCTCGATGCCGTTCGTGATGCTGTCCTCGGGCACCACGAAGATCTGCACGCTGCCGGATCCCCCGCCGGAGCTCGCGCTGTTCGAGCACCCGAACGCCGCCGTGAGGGCGAGCGCGATCGTGACGAAGCCGCTCCAGCGCCTCATGGCGTCGTCACCCAGCGCAGCTCGGGCGGCGCGAGGTTCTTGAGCCCGACCAGCAGCGCCGTGTGCTCGTCGGTGCCCGGCTTGATCACGATCGGCGCGGCGCCCTTCGCAGCGAGCCCGTCGAAGTCGAGCTGGCGGAACCAGGCCGCGGGCTCGAGCACCACCTCGAGCCGCGTCGCGCCCGAAGTGACGTTCGCCGAGGCTGGCGCGGTCGCGACCGCGTTCTGCCCTTGGTACTGGGGGAGCACGTCGACGTCGGCGACGATGGTCACGACCTGCGCGCCCTTGCGCGCAGCGCCCTCGAGGTGGAGCGAATGACCGGCGGGCAGGGCGGGCGCGGGCGTGGCGACGGTCTGCGTGTCGAACCACGAGATGCCGAAGTCGTAGGAGGCGCTCTGGATGGACCCGGTGAAGCCGCGCACCGTGCCGATGGGCGAGGGCGCGGCGTGGAGCGCATCGACGACGCTCACCTGCGTCAGCTCCGCGACCGAGCTCCCACACAGCGTCGACGAGCCGGACGAAGCCGCGCAGAAGTAGAACGGCCCGAGCGCGATCTCGGCGCGCGTCACGGTGATGGTCCAGCCGTCGATGGTCGACGTGCCGTCGCCGCGCTGCACCGCGACCGCGGCGTACGAGACCGGATCTTGCGGCGACTCGATGCACGCCGGCACGGTCGTGGCGGCAAGGGCCGCGAGCGTGAAGAGAAGGGGGCGGCTCATAGGTACAACGTCACGCTCGCCAGCAGCGCGCGCGGCGCTCCAGCGGTGATGTGGCGCGCGGGGACGCGCGACGGGACGGCGGAGGTCTGCCAGTTCGAGACGAACGCGTATTCGGTGTCGGCATACTGCGCGCCGAGCAGGTTCATGGCGTCGAGCGAGAGCTCGAGCCAGTCGCGGCGCACGCCGATCGTCGCATCGAGGAGGAACACGGGCGGCGAGGTCTGGCCGTAGGGCAGGGGTCGCGACGACAGGAATGTCGTGCCGTAGCCCGCCTTCCACGCGAGCGGCTTGCCGAACGCGGTGCCGATCGAGCGCGTGAACGCGACGTCGCTGCGCACGAGGAGCGGCGGCACGTACGGCAGCGACTGCCCGGACACGAACGCCGGCGACGGGTTCTCGGGCGTGGCGACGGGCGGCGAATCGAGCGTGGCGTGCACGTACGTCGCGCTGACCGAGAGGCTCATCCACTCGGCAGGGCTCGCGAGCAGGTAGCCGACGAGCCCGCGCCGCGTGGTCGGCCCGATGCGCTCGAGGCGCCCCTCGCCGGGATCGAACGCGAGGTCGTAGGAGAGGTTCGTCTGGTACGCGACGAGGCTGAGCGAGAGGCGGTCGCCGTCCTTGAGGGTGGCGCCGGCCTCGTAGCTCTGCACCTTCGCGAACGGCGCCTGCTCGCCCTCCTCGAGCTGCCTCGCCTGGGGTGAGCGGTAGCCTTGCCCGTAGGAAGCGGAGAGCCGCAGCCACGAGGAGGGATGTCCTTCGACGGTGGCGCGCGGTCCGAACGCCGCGCCGCTCGCGGTGCGACGGAAGCCGACGATGTGGGTCTTCTGCGAGAAGGAGGGGATGAAGTTCCCGAGCTTGTCGTCGACGTCGAAGAACAGGAGATCGGCACGCGCCCCGCCGCGCACGCGCACGTACTTCGACCCGCTGATCAGCACGTCGCCGAAGGCGCCGATGTCGGTGCTCTTCAGCTCGGCGTCGTCGCGCCGGTCCCACGTCTCGTTCTGCGGCGCTTGGAGGAGGTTCTGCTGCTGCGCGATGCGGTGCGTGCGGACCTCGGTGCCGAGCTCGTACTGCACGCCGATCTCCTTGATCGGCACCATGCGCGCGCTGCGGTAGCTGACGCTGCCGCCCACGCCGAAGTCGTCGTTCGACTGCTCGATGAGATCGCCGCGGCCCACCCAGGTCGGCTCGATGCGCGCGCGCTGCATGTACCCGGTGAAGTTCGTGCGCGCGCGGAAGCTCGCGAGGTAGAGCCAGGCCGCGGCGCTGAGGCGCGAGCCGTCGGCATCGGGCTCCTTCTCGAGCGTGACGCCGAGCTGCGTGCGCGACGTCCCCGCGGACTGCGCGCGCGCCGAGGGATCGGGATAGGCGTCGTAGAAGCCGATGCGCCCCGCCGCGACGTCGTCACGACGCACGACGCCGGCGATGTTGGAGCGCGCGGCGTAGGCGCCGAGGTGGAAGAGCGCGGTCACGTCGTGGGGTAGCTTCAGCTTGTACTGACCGACCGCCCCGCCCGAGGTGCCGCCGCGCGTACCGTCGCCGAAGCCGTCGGTGGAGCGGAAATTCGCGGCGCCGAACGTCTCCTCGGCCTGGCCTTCGGGGGCCCAGATCGCGACCACGCGCTTCGTAGCGAACGAGCCATACGAGAGCTTCACGCGCGAGCGCCGCTCCTCGACGCCGAGATCGTACTCCGCGGTGCCGGCCACCGCGAAGTCGCCCTGGCGCGGATCGTAGACGCCCTCGATCACGCGGATCGAGCGCACCGTCTCGGGGATCACGAGGTTCAGATCGGCGTAGCCCTGCCCGTGGATGTGCGAGGGCTGGTTCATCGGGATGCCCGCGACCTTCAGCTCCACGTCCTGGCCGTGCTCGGCATCGAAGCCGCGCAGGTAGATGCGCTGCGCGACGGCCTCGCCCTCGGGATGCGCGATGTACACGCCGGGCGCGGTCGCGAGCAGGTCAGCGCCCGAGCCGTGCGGCGCGGCGGTGAGCGTGGTGCGCGTGAGCCGAAAGTCGGAGACGCCGCGGCTGGGCGGGTTCGGTCGCCCGGTGACGTGCACCTCGGTCGGCGCGGCCGCGTGCGCGTCGCTCTCGGTCTCGGTCTCGGTCTCGGTCTCGCCCGGCTTGGCCGGGGTCACCAGCTCGGGCGGCGCGGCGGGCGGCGCGAAATGGAACGGGACCCGGATGCGGCTCGCGAGCGGCTTGTCGCCTCGCTTCGCGGGCACGAAGGTCCACTGGCGGGCGGCGATGAGCGCGGCCTCGTCGAGATCGGCGCCGCCCGACTCCAGCACCTCGACCTTCGACACGTGGCCGTCGACGTCGACGGTGAGGGCGAGCGTCACGTCGCCGTGCTTGCGGGAGGCGAGCGCCGAGGCCGGGTACTGCGCATCGACGTGCGTGACGACGGTGGGCGGAGCGACGGCCTGCGCGCGCGCGGAGGTCGCGTGGCCCGCGACCGCGGTGGCGATCAGCGCAGCCGCGACCCTCGTTCGCGTGCGGTTCTTTCGGGGAGCGTTGGCCATGTCATCCATCGGTTCATCGAATGAAGAACCGATGTACTAATGAGACTGAGTTGCAACACGGAGATACTACCGTCCCCGCGGGAGTCAAGGACCGGGGCGCGCGTCAGCCCAGGCAGGCGTCGCACTTGGCGGTGATCTGGATGGCAACGTTCTTCGTTGCGAGCGACCGGGGAGCGCGCTTTCCGCGGACGATCCGCACGTCGACGTCGGTGAGACAGCTCACCGTCCCGCAGTCGGTGCACACGAAGTGCGGATGGGCGTCGGCATGGCCGCCGTCCTTGCCCTTGAGCTCGAATCGCCACACGTGATCCCCGAGATCGATGCGGCTCACGATGCCGACCTCCGCGAGGTCGATGAGGTTGCGGTAGATGGTCGCGCGATCGAGGCGGTGCTTCTTCAGCTCGCCGCACAGCTCGGCGTGGCTCACCGGGGCCTTCGCGACCAGCAGGTGCCGCAGCACCGCGATGCGGGGCGCGGTGCTACGGAGGCCGGCCTCGCGCAGGCGTGCCTGGAGCGCGCCCTCGCCAAGCTCTTCGTTCGCGTCGGTCCGCTTCGCCACGATGCGGTCAGTCTACGCCAAACTCAGGAAGCCTCGCGCCGTCCCTCGCCGCCGTCGACGCCGACGACGTTCGGCATGGGCAGGCGCTCGATCCGGTGCAGCGTGCCGTCGGGCACCTCGACCCACGGTTCGTCGGTGATGCGCTCGGAGGCGATGAGGATGGCCTGGCGGCGCGACGTCCAGCGGGTGACGAGCGTTGCGCCGTCGCCCACGTCGCGCTCCTGGCGCACCGGATCGGCGGGGCCGCGTTCGAGGACGAACAGCGACCGCCCGAAGCGGTGCGCGAAGGTCGTGGTGCCGTCGGAGAGGAGGAAGTTGAACGCGCCGATCTGCTGCGCGCGCAGCTCGCTCATCACGACGTGGAGGAGGGCCGTGCAGCGCGCGCGGGAGGCCTCGCCCTCGAGGCGGGTGAGGCCGGCCTCGTCGAGACGCGTGAGCACGTAGGCGAAGAACAGCTCGCTGTCGGTATCGCCCGCGACGGCCGCGAGGCGCGCGCTCGAGGAGCCGGCGCGCAGCGGGTCGATGTGCTTGATGGTCCCGTTGTGGGCGAAGGCCCAGCCGCTCTCCACGAACGGATGCGTGTTCTCGAGGCGCGTCGGCCCCACGGTCTTCTGGCGCACGTGGGCGACGAGGAGGCGACCACGGCTCTTCGCCGCGAGCTCGTGGAAGCGCGAGTCGTCGCCGGCGGGGGCGGTGCCGCGCTGGAGATCCCAGGTCGTCTCGGCGTCGTGGATGGCGATGCCCCACCCGTCACGGTGCTCCTGCGAGAGCTTCGCCAGACAGCGCGGCGCGCCCGTCAGTCCGAGACCGAACTCGGTGGGCTCCGAGGCGACGATTCCAAGCAGACGACACATGGGGATACGCGGGGCTCGACCGGGAGAACGACCGAGGAACCCGGCCTCTTCAACTATGTCCCCGGGGCGGCGGGTCGTCGAGTTTTCCGTCGTCGTCCTGCCCCTGAATTCCAGCGATGGCGGAGCTCCCGGGACCGCCGCCAGGATCCGTACGGCCGCGTCGAGCGCGCGGGCGGCGGTCGGGACGTCGAAGCGGGCCAGGGTGAGTAGGTGATTGCGCACGTTGGGGGCAGGAAGAGGCCGTCGAGCGGGCAGCCTGGACCTCGTCGCTCATGCCTCGGTGTGGAGCGACTTCGCGGTCCAGGCGCGCCAGCCGCCGGCCATCGACCTGACGTTCGTGTAGCCCATCTTCTGCAGGTTGTCGGCGGCGAGCGCCGAACGGTAGCCGCCCCCGCAGTAGAGGACGATGTCGGCGTCGGTCTCGGGCACCGCCTTCTCGATGTCGCGCTCGATCACGCCCTTGCCGAGATGCCGCGCGCCCTGGAGATGGCCCGCGGCGTACTCGCTGGCCTCGCGCACGTCGAGCAGCTCGAAGCGGTCGCCGCGGGCGATGCGCGCGGCGACGTCGTCGACCGAGACCTCGATGATGCGCGTGCGGATCTCCTCGCAGAGCTTCTCGAAGCGCGGCCCGTGGATCATCCATGTTTCTTACTCCACTCCCGGCCCACGCGGCCAGCCTCGCGGTTGCTGCGCAGCGGCGAGCGGAGTAGTCCGGAGCAATGCCGCAGCTCTCGAACGAGGTGCTCTCGCGCCTGACCTCCTTGCTCGGGCCGGAGGTGCTCTCCCAGGACGCGGCCGAGCTCGCCGAGTACGGGCGCGACTGGACGCGCGTGGTGCCGCCGGCGCCGAGCGCCGTCGCGTTTCCCCGAAGCACCGAGCAGGTCTCGAAGCTCCTGGCGTTCTGCAACACCGAGAGCGTCGCCGTGGTGCCCTCGGGTGGGCGCACCGGCCTCGCGGGCGGGGCGATGGCGGCGAACGGCGAGATCGTTCTCTCCCTCTCGCGCATGCGGCGGATGGATCCCATCGATCGTCTCGGCGGCACGGTGCGCGTGCAGGCCGGCGCCGTGACCGAGGCGGTGCACCAGCACTGCGCGCCCGCGGGGCTCACATGGCCGGTGGACTTCGCCTCGAAGGGATCGAGCACCGTCGGCGGCAACATCGCCACGAACGCCGGCGGCGTGAAGGTCATCCGCTACGGGCTCACGCGGCAGTGGGTGCTGGGGCTCGAGGTGGTGCTTGCGTCGGGGGAGGTGCTCGAGATCGGCGGCGCGCTCGAAAAGAACAACACCGGGCTGGATCTGCGGCAGCTCTTCATCGGAAGCGAGGGCACGCTCGGCGTCGTGACCGAGGCCACGCTGAAGCTCGTGCAGCTCCCGGGCGCAACGACGGTGATGCTGCTCGGCGTCGCCGACGTCGCCGCGGTGCTCTCCCTGTTCCGGGAGGCGCGCAGCGCGCCGTTCACGGTGTCGGCCTACGAGTTCTTCTCGCAGCGCTGCCTCGATCGCCTGGTCGCGCATCGCAAGCTGCGCCCCCCGATCGCCGAGCCGTGCCCGTACTACGTGCTGGTCGAGGCCGAGGGAGAGGGCAGCACCGAGGCGGACGCGGCGCGGCTCCTCGAGCGCATCGAGCCGTGGGTCGCGGGCGTGTTCGAGTCCGGCCTCGCGAAGGACGGCACCCTCTCGCAGCACGGCTCGCAGGCCCTGGACCTGTGGGCGCTGCGCGAGGGGATCAGCGAGAGCCTCAGCGCCACCGGCTTGCCGCACAAGAACGACGTGGCGCTCCCCATCGCGGCGCTCGATGCCTTCTGCAGCGAGCTCGACGGCGTGTTCGTCAGCCGCTACCCCGGCTGGGAGATCTGCCTCTTCGGCCACGTGGGCGACGGCAACCTCCACATCAACGTCATGAAGCCCGACGCCATGGACCGCGCCGAGTTCTTCAGGAAGACCAAGGAGGCCGACCGCGACCTCTTCGCGCTCGTGCAGCGCCATCACGGCAGCATCTCCGCGGAGCACGGCATCGGCCTCCTCAAGAAGCCCTACCTCTCGTACTCGCGCAGCGCCGCCGAGATCGCCGTGATGCGACAGGTCAAGCGCGCGCTCGATCCTCATGGCATCCTGAACCCCGGAAAGATCCTCGACGCCTGATGCCCGCCCTCCGTCATCGCTTCCGCTCCCTCGTCGCGCTCGCTGCCGCGGCGGTCCTTCCGTTCGCGGCGGCGTGCGAGAGCGCGCCCGACGCGACGTTCCCCATCGCTGCCGCGCCGCCCTCGCGTCATGCGGCGATGCGCGACACGCTCACCACGGATGCGCGCGGCCTCTCCTTCCATGACGGCGACTGGCTGGAGGACCTCGGTGATGCGCCGTTCTTCGGCCTGGCCTGGCTCTCCCGTCGTGCGGAGAACGGACCGCTGCCCCCGGAGGACGCGCTGCGGCTCGATCAGTCGCTGGCGCGCGCGCGGGTGCTGCTCGCCTCCGATCTCCTGAGCGGTGATCTCCAGGAGAAGGTGATGGCGGCGCTCGGGACCATCGAGCACATCAAGTCCTCGAAGGACCCGCGAGACCTCGCCGCGGTCGACGAGTTCCTCGACCGGCTCGACCACCTCGTGGGCGCGCTCGGCGACTACCTCGACGGCGTGAGCGACACGAGCTGGGCGGTCCGCACCTACGGGCCGACGGCCGTGACCGCGCTCGTCGCGCTCGTGCACGCGCAGTACGCCTACCTCGTCGACGGCCCGCGCAGCCGCGAGCACCAGGAGCGCGCCGTCGCGCTCGAGCAGCGCATCACCGATCGCGCGCTCGCCGACCTCGCCTACGCGCCGACGGGGAGCTCGGTCCGCGGCTACGCGATCGCGCCCGGCCGCGCGGGCCTCGAGCTCTATCCGAACGTCTCGATGATGATCCTCGAGGCGCGGCTCTTCGAGCTCACCAAGAACGAGGTGTATCGCCTGGAGGCGCGCGCCATCTACGGCGCGATCCAGCCGCTGAAGCTCTCCGATGCGCCCGCGCGCTACGCCTCGCCGTACGCGGCCGAGTCGCTGAAAGCGAAGACGCCGGAGGTGGCGACGCTCTCCAGCCAGAACTACCTCGCGCTGGCGCTGCTGCTGCTCTTCGAGATCACGGGCGACGTGAAGCTCTCCGACGAGGCGGATCGCGTGCTCGACGCCATCGAGACCATGCGCGGCCCGTGGTGCCTCGCGCAGGTGGAGACCACGACCTGCGCCCCGAGGTGCGGCAATGGCCAGGCGTGCGTGGCCACCGCGTGCAACGCCGATCACTGCACGACGGGCCTGCTCCATCACGTCGTCGACGGGCGCCTCGCGAACCCGACTGACCCCACCCTCTTTTGCTCGGGCTGCAACCTCCAGTCGCTCTACGTCCTCGGGTACCGCCGCGCGCTCGCGGGCGAGCCCTTCTAGTTCTCCGGGGGAAATCATGGGCTTCTTCAGACCGACGCCGCCTCCCTACGAGCCGCTCGAGTGGGTGAAGAAGCCCCTCGCGGAGCGTGGCCGCATGGTGTGCGAGGCCTGGGCGCTCCAGGGCTACGGCTCGCCGGTCGCGGTGTACGGGACGTATGCGGTCAAGATCGCCGTGTACGTCGGCCTCTGGATCTTCTTCTGCGGGTTCACGCCGGGGCTGGGCGGGCTGCGCCACGTCGCGCAGTGGTGGCTCTCGCCGATAGCGTTCCAGAAGGCGATTCTGTGGAGCCTCCTGTTCGAGGGGCTGGGCCTCGGCTGCGGGAGCGGACCGCTCACGGGGCGCTACTTCCCCCCGTTCGGCGGCTTCCTCTACTTCCTGCGTCCCGGCACCACGAAGCTCCCGCTCTTTCTCGCGCTGCCGCTGTTCGGCGGTACGCGGCGTACCTGGTTCGACGTCGCGCTCTACCTCGCGCTAGTCGGCGCTTCGTTGCGCGCGCTCGTGGCGCCCGAGCCGACGATCGCGCTGCTCGTGCCGATCGCGGTGCTCGTCCCGCTGCTGGCCCTCGCGGATCGCACGATCTTCCTGGCGGTCCGCCCCGAGCACTTCTGGACCACCACGCTCTGCTTTCTCTTCGCCGGCAACTGGATCGCCGGGGCGAAGGCGGTGCAGCTCGCGCTGTGGTTCTTCGCCGGGTTCTCGAAGCTCAATCACCACTTCCCGAGCGTGGTGGGCGTGATGACCAGCAACAGCCCGTTCGCGCGCTTCGCCTGGCTGCGTCGCTCCATGTACCGCGAATTCCCCGGCGACCTGCGGCCCTCCCGGCTCGCGGCGGTGGCCGGTCACTTCGGGACGCTCCTCGAGATGGCCATCCCGGTCGTCCTGTGGCTCGCGCCCGGCGGCTGGTCGTTGGTGCTCGGCCTCGTGCTCATGGTGGGACTGCACGCGTTCATCACGAGCAACGTCCCGATGGGCGTGCCGCTCGAGTGGAACGTGATGGTCGTCTACGGCGGCTTCGCGCTGTTCTGGGCGCACCCCGACGTGCGGCTGGCCGATCTCGGCTCGATGCCGCTCGCCGCGTTCCTCGTGGTGGCGCTGCTGGTGGTGCCGATCGCAGGCAACCTGTTCCCGAAGCGCATCTCGTTCCTGCTGGCGATGCGCTACTACGCGGGCAACTGGCCCTACAGCGTCTGGCTGTTCCGCGGCGACAGCTACCGCAAGCTCGATCGCCTCACCACCAGCGCGGGCGGCGTCTACGAGCAGCTCGCGCGCTTCTACGATCGTCCGACCGGCATCGGTCTCGTGGGCAAGGTCATGGGCTTTCGCTTGATGCACCTCCACGGTCGCGCGCTGCCGGCGCTGATCCCCAAGGCCGTGGACCGCCTCGAGGACTACGAGTACTTCGACGGCGAGATCATCGCCGGTCAGGTGCTGGGCTGGAACTTCGGGGACGGCCACCTGCACCACGAGCCGCTGCTGCGCGCGGTGCAGGAGCAATGCGGGTTCGAGGAGGGCGAGCTGCGCTGCATCTTCGTCGAGCCGCAGCCGATGGGCCGCCACACGCTCGAGTACCGCATCGTCGACGCGAAGACCGGCCCCCGCGAAGCCGGCGAGATCGACGTCCGCGAGCTCCGCGAGCGCCAACCGTGGATCGCGCCTGCTTCGCCTCGCTCGTAGACAACGTCAGAGCGGCGCGAAGACGCTCACGTGGCCGCCGTCCGGATCCGTCACGATGGCGTAGCGAGCTGCACGATGCAGCCGGGCCCGGGGCGCCGGCGTAACCCGATCACTCCCACCAGCTCGCGATGCCGAGCGCAACCGCGGCAGCCTAGTACAGGATGCGGGTCTTGATCGACGCTTCGAGCTCGGCGATGGCGAGGCGGACGTCGTTTGCGACCTCCTTGTCGAGGTCCATCACCAGGTAGCCGATCTCGGGATCGGTCGCGAGCAGCTGGCCCAGCACGTTTGCGTTGCGATCCGAGACGAGCCGGTTGATGTCGCGGAGGACGCCCGGCACGTTCTTGTGCACGTTCAGCACCCGGTGCGTCCCTGGCGAAGGTGCCAGCTCCACCGCCGGGAAGTTCACCGAGCCCGCCGTCGCCCCGGTGTTCGTGAACTTCGTCAGCGCGTTGGCGACCTCGCGCCCGATCGCCTCTTGCGCCTCCGCGGTCGACCCGCCGATGTGCGGCGTGAGGATGACGTTCGGCAGCCCGCGCACCACGCTCGTGAAGTCGTCGGAGTTGCTCTCCGGCTCCTCGGGGTACACGTCGAGCGCGGCGCCGCCGAGCTTCCCGGAGCGGACGGCGCTGGCGAGTGCCTCGACGTCGACCACGGTGCCGCGGCTCAAGTTGATGAGGTAGCTGCCGTCGCGCATCTGCGCGATCTCGGCAGCGCCCATCATGTTCTTCGTCTGCGGCGTCTCGGGCACGTGCAGCGTGACGAAGTCGCTGCTCGCGAGCAGCTCCTCGAGCGTCCCGAGCGCCTTGTTGTTCCCCATGGGGAGGGTGGGCCGGATGTCGTGCGAGATGACGCGCATGCCCATGGCCTCGGCGAGCACGCCGACCTGCGAGCCGATGTGCCCGTAGCCGACGATCCCGAGCGTCTTGCCGCGGACCTCGTAGGACGAGGTCGCGATCTTCCGCCACTTGCCCTCGTGGACCTCGCGCGAGCGATCGCCGAGCTGGCGCGCGAGCATCACGATCTCGCAGATCACGAGCTCGGCGACGCTGCGGGTGTTGCTGAACGGCGCGTTGAACACCGGCACCCCGGCGCGCTTGCTGGCCTGGAGGTCGACCTGGTTCGTGCCGATGCAGAACGCGCCCACCGCGAGGAGCCGCTTGCTGGCCTCGAGCGCGCGGGCCGTCACCTGGGTCTTGCTGCGAATGCCGAGGATGTGGACGCCGTCGGCGAGCTTCGCGACCAGCTCGTCCTCCTTGAGCGCGCGCGGCACGGCCTCGATGTGGAAGCCTTGACCGCGAAAGATCTCGTGCGCGCTCTCGTGCACGTTCTCGAGGAGAAGGACCTTGATCTCGTTCTTCGGGAACGACGTCGGCGGGGGGGAAGACTTCGGCATCGGGTACGGGCGGACACTAGCCGAACGACGTCTCCGCAGCCTCGCGAAAGCACTGAACAGCGGTCCGGTCGGCAGGGCTGCCACCCCAGCAAATGGCCTGGATCCGGGGCCTTGGAGCCTCGGCCCGAATAGGCATTTCCACCATCCCTTACGGCGTATTGGCGCACTTCGTGATCCGTTGCTAGGAAATGGCGCCGGCCATGCATCGGGGAAAGCCCAACCAGAACAGGCGACCAAGCGCCGCGCAGACGTTGTCTGCGCTCGCGCCGCCGCATTCCGCGCTGCGCCCGCGCGGGGCCGACGACCTCATCGGCCGCGCGCTCGGTGGTCGCCTCCTCGTCGAGGAGCGCATCGGCAACGGCACGTTCGGCGTCGTGTACCGCGCGCGCCATCTGCACCTCGCGATCAACGTCGCGGTCAAGGTGCTGCATCCCGGCCTCCAGCTCGACGCGACGGTGCGTGCCCGGTTCCACGCCGAGGGCCGCGCCGCCAGCCTGCTCGATCATCCGAACCTGGTGCGGGTCCTCGACTTCGGCGAGGAGAACGACGGCACGCTGTGGCTCGCGATGGAGCTGCTCGATGGCACCGAGCTCTCCCGCGTCCTCGAGACCGCGCATCGCCTGCCCATCGCGCGCGCCGCGGAGCTGATGCTCCAGATCGCGGCCGGCCTCGCGCACGCACACTCGCACCGCATCGTCCACGGCGACGTGAAGCCGTCGAACGTGATCCTCGTGCGCCGCATCGACGACGACGGCGAGGAGCGCGAGCACGTGAAGCTCTGCGACTTCGGCGTGGTGCGCGGCATCGCGGAGGCGGGCGAGCACGCGCTCGCGGGGACGCCCACGTACATGTCTCCCGAGCAGTGCCTCGGCGAGCCGCTCGATGCCCGGAGCGACGTCTACGGTTGCGGCGCGCTCTTCTACGAGCTCGTGACGGGCGCGCCGCCGTTCGTCGCCGAGGACCCCCAGGTGCTCCTCCGCCAGCACCTCGTGGTGCGCCCCACGCCGCCGAGCGAGCGGAGCCGCGAGCTGGATCCGCGGGTCGACGGCGTGGCGATGAAGGCGCTCGCGAAGGATCCGAACGATCGCTACGCGAGCATGCGCGAGCTGCGCGCCGCGCTGCGCGAGCTGCTCACGGCGCTGGGCGCGGTGTTGCCCGCCTCGAGCTACTCCATCCCCCCGCCGCCGGTCGCGGAGAGCGTGGCCTCGATCGAGGCCGAGCAGAGTGGCGCGTTCCCGTTCCCGTTCCCGTTCCCGTTCTCGTTCCCGTTGCCCGCAGCCGAGGCGGACCCGCGCGTCGCGATGAGCTCCGAGATCCGCGAGCTCGCTCCCCGCAGCAGCGACGCGCGCCTCACGCCCCCGCCGCTCACCCCGGCGCCGCTCACGCCGCGCAGCAAGAGCGCCGAGGTGGCGGCCCGCGCGGCGGCCACCGAGTTCCTCGCCGTGCGCGACGTCGTCGACACCGCCGAGCGCCGCGCGCTGGCGGTGCTGCTCCAGCGCGGAGACGTCGACGAGATCGCGGCGCGCGTGATGCGCCTCGCTTCGCGCTCGGATGTCGCCTCGCAGCGCGCGCTCACCCTCCTCGACGACGCGTCGCAGCTCGCGCCCCTCGCCGAGTCGCTGCTCGCGGAGTCCGTCCTGCCGACGCCGTACATCGAGCGGCTCCTCGTGCGCTCCGGTCTCGCGGGCGCGCGCGCGCTCTGGGCGGCGCGCATCCACCGCCCGGCGACGAACGCGCGCCGCATGCAGTTCGTCGGTTGGCTGCGCGCCATCGGTCAGCCCGGCCACGCGGTCGTTCGCATCACGCTCGGCAAGCTCGCGCGCCGCGAGCCTTCGCCGGGGCAGCTCGAGTGCGTCGAGGACCTCCTGCTCACGCTGCCGCGCGTCGTCCACCCGCAGCTGGCGGCGGCGGTGGAGCCCTTCCTCGCCTCGCCTTCGCTGCGCGTGCGCGAGCTGGCCGCGGGCGTGACTAGCCGCCTCGGCTGAGCGCGCGCTTGCGCTCTCACGTGCGCGAGCTCTCCGAGCGCGGCGATCGCAGCTGGAGATCGAGGGCGTTCGAACGATCGCGCAGCTCGGTACAGACGACGAAGGCGCCCTGCGGTCGTGGTCGTGACACGCACCACGCACGTGCCTTCCGGCAAGTGCTGGGCGATCGCCTCCCGGTAGCGCTCCGACTGCCCGGCGAGCACAAGGCGCAGCTTGCGGACGCAGCTCGAAGCGCAGCGGCAGGAGCTGAGGGGGCGATGCTGGCGGCGCCGAGCGGCACGAGCGATCGTACCTCCGTCATGGCGCGGATGGAGTCGCTCGTAGAGAAACGCGTTTGCCGCCTCGACGGCCCCGCTCCGCACGGCGTGGCGCATCGCCGAAGTGTACGTACCGGTCCCCGCCGGCGGCCAGCACAGCTTGACGCGCGCAGAACGGAACAGATTCATTCTGTGCTGGCCTGTGCCGGTCCTGTGTGGCTCTGTACCGGTACGCCGCGTGGGCTCATGGTCGAGACCCATGAGCGCCTCCTCCTCCCTCCTCCCCGCTTTAGCTCGTGCCCCCCTCCGCGACCGCCGGTCCTCGTCTCGACGTGCCTCTCGTCCTCGCGCTCGGCGCGGTGTGGCTCATCTGGGGCTCGACGTACCTGGCGATGCGGGTGGCGGTGGCGGGCCTCCCGCCGTTCGGCATGGCGGGCACGCGCTTCGTGCTCGCGGGCGCGGCGCTGCTCGCGCTCGTCCGCGCTCGCGGCGACAGGCTCCCGAGCCGGCGCGCTTGGCTGGTCGCCATCCCGGTGGGCGCGCTGCTCTTCCTGTGCGGCAACGGTCTGGTGGTGGTCGCTGAGCAGACGCTCCCGTCGAGCGTCGCCGCGATCGTCTGCGCGACGACGCCGCTCATCGCTTCGGGCCTCCAAGCGCTGCGCGGCGAGCGCCCGAAGCGCGTCGAGATCCTGGGGATGGTCCTCGGCTTCGCAGGCGTGGCGCTGCTCGGCCTCGGCTCGCCGCTCGCAGGGGCCGGGCTGCGCGGGCTGCTGATCCTGCTCGCGCCGGTGGGCTGGGCGCTCGGCTCGCTCATCGCGCGCTCCGAGTCGGCGAAGGAGAGCGGCACGGGCCGCGGGCTCGGGGCCGCCGGCGCGCACATGATCGTGGGCGGCGTGTGGATGCTCCTCCTGAGCGCGGTGCTCGGCGAGCACCTGCCCGCGCAGATCGTGTGGAGCAGCGTGGCGGCGTGGGGCTACCTCGTCGTGTTCGGCTCGCTGATCGGCTTCAGCGCGTACAGCTGGCTCCTCGCGCACTCGCGGCCGTCGACCGCGATGAGCCACGCGTACGTGAACCCGGTCATCGCGGTGCTGCTGGGCGCGGCGCTGGGCGGCGAGTCGCTGGGGTGGGCCACCCTGGTCTCGACCGTGCTGATCGGAGGCGGCGTGATGGCCTCGGTGGTGATCGGCCGCCGGCGCGCGAAGTAGAGGGACGCCCGGGCGAACCCGGCCTATTGAGCTCTCATGCACGTCAAAGGTCCCTGGGGGTCAGTGCGCGTCGACCGCGATTGCCTCGGCTACCCCACGATTCATGCGCGCGATCTGCACGAAGCGACCTGGGTGCGTGGCTACCTGCACGCCACCGATCGCCTCGTGCAGGTCCAGCTGATGCTGGCTGCGGCGCGCGGCGAGCTGCTCTCGATGTTCGGCGAGAAGCGCTTCGCGCGAACCGTCGACCGCGCGGTGCGCGGCCTCGGGCTCGTCACCGATCTCGATACGCAGGTCAGGAAGCTCCAGCCCGAGACGCGCGCCTGGTTCGAGACCTATTCCAACGGCTTCAACGCCGGCGCGGCGAAGCGCGGCACGCCGTCGATCCTCCGCCTGCTCGGGCGCAAGGTGGAGGTGTTCACCCCGAAGTCCATCCTCACCATCTACCGGCTCGTCGCGTTCTTCGGCCTCACGTCGATGCAGCAGACCGCAGAGATGATCGTCGCCGAGCTCGTGGCGAGCGGCGCCCCGCGCGAGGCGTTCACGACGCTGCTCGGGGACGCCTCGGAGGGCCTCGATCTCGAAGGCTTGAGCGAGCTGCGCGTGCCCGACGAGGTGGCGCTGCTCGCCGGCTCGCCGGTGGGCGGCTCGAACGGCTTCGCCATCGCCGGCTGCGTCTCGGGCTCGAAGAGCGCGCTGCTGATGGGTGAGTTCCACATGGAGGTCGGCCGCTTCCCGCCGGTCGTCTATGCCTCGCACGTCGTCTACCCCGACGGCTCGTACTACCAGGGCCTGGGCATCCCGGGCTTCGCGTGGAACTCGTGCGGGCGCACCGACCACGTCGCGTTCACGTGCACGTTCGGCCATGCCGACAACGTCGATATCGTGGCTGAGCGCTGCGAGGGCGGTAAGCATCTCGTCGGTGACGAGTGGCGCTCCCTCACGCGGCGTGTCGAGCGCGTCCGCGTCCGCGGCAAGCGCGATCTCGAGGAGTGGACGTTCTACGACGGCGAGTACGGCACCGTCCTCGGCGACGCGGCGGTCGCCGGCGTCTACCCGTGCATGCGGTGGAGCGGGTTCGGCGACCTCGCGAACGACGGCGACGTCGTGCTCGCGTCGCTCTCGGCGAAGACCGTCGACCAGTGCATCGATGTCTTCCAGCGGTTCCGCATGCTATCGACCCAGCAGGTGTTTGCCGACTCCGCGGGCGCCGTCGGCGAGGCCCACTGTGGCCGCACCGACGTGCGGCCTGGAGGTTGGTCGGGCGCGTATCCCTACCCCGGCTGGAAGCTCGAGGATCGCTCGCCCGCCGCGAACGATGCCCGGAGCCCCGTGCCGAGCCGCACCGCGCCGCGCGTGGCCGCAGCGAACCACCGACCGCCCGGGGAGGCCGGCAAGCGCTGGGTGACGCTGCCCGAGCCGCACGACCGGATCGACCGGATCGAGGAGCTCCTCGCCACCGTCACCGATCTCGACGGGATGGTGCGCGTCTCGTACGACGCGTTCGACGGCTCGGCGAAGCGCCTCCTCGCGGTCTGGGGCCCGCTGCTCCCCGACGACGCCGAGGCGTGCGCGCTCTGCGCGTGGGCGCCGGAGCAGAAGGACCGGTCGCAGCTCGGCTTGTTCTATGCGCTGCACGAGGAGGCGACGCGCGCGCTGCTCGCGCGCACCATGGGCGCGCCGAAGGCCGCGCGCATCGTCGACGACCTCGGCGCCTCGCTCCTCTTCCAGTTCCACACCGACCGCGTCCTCGCGCTCGAGGTCCTCACGGTGCTCGACCGTGACGCGCTGCGCCTCCTGCTCGCCGGCGCCTGGCGGCGCGCGAAGGCCGGGAAGGGAAGGGGCGCGTTCCCGATCGTGCGTCGCTTCGCCGACGTGCTGACGCAGGGCAAGCTCGGCCGCGCCTTCGGCTACTGCAGCAAGCCGGTCACGTTTCCCGGCGCGCCCTGCGCTCCGTTCCAGACGCGCACCGTCCGCTTCGAGGGCGAGTCGATGGTGTTCGGCCCCGCGTTCCACTACGTGACCGACATGGGGGAGCGCGGCGGCTGGTACCACGTGCCGGGCGGAGCTTCCGAGCGCCGCACCGGCCCGGGCTACGGCAAGGGTGTCGACCTGTGGGCCGAGGGGCGCTTCCTGCCCATGGGCGACGTCAGCGGGCGCGCGCCGCGGGCCTGACGGCGGGGCTGGGTACCCGTTGGGATCCCATGAGAGTCGTCCTCCCCATGTGCCTCGTCGTGATGTTCGCGGTCGTCGGGCGCGTCCGGCGGACCGGGCTCGGGCACGGGACTCGTCAAGCTCACCCTGAAGGCGAAGTGATCATCTTCCAGCACTTCGTGGTCGGTGATCACGTGGGCATGGTCGCGACCCGCGCCGCGGGCACGTGGAGCTACCACGCGCTTGCGCTGCCTTCGACGCCGTAGGCTAGCGGCCGGCGCTCGGGACGGCGGCGTCGTCGCGGTAGGAGTCGGCGTCCACGCCGGCGCGTCGGAGCGCCTCGTAGACCTCCTTGCGCGTCTTCTGGGCGAGCTTCGCCGCGAGCGAGACGTTGCCGTGCGCCGCGCGCAGCACCCTCGCGTAGTACGCCGCGTCGAAGCGCGCCTTGGCGTCCCGATACGCGAGGGGCGGCTCGTCGTCTTCGCCCGCGGCGCCCGGAGTCAGGCTGCCCATGAAGTGGAGATGGGTTGCCTCGATGACGTCGGCCGGCGCGAGCAGGACCGCCGCTTCGAGCACGTTGACGAGCTCGCGCACGTTGCCTGGCCAGCCGTACCCGAGCAGCTTCTGGAGCGCATCGCTGCTCAGGCGAGGCGTCGCGGCGCGCCGCTCGCGCGCCGCGATGATCGAGAGGTGGTGCGCGACGAGCGGCGCGATGTCCTCCAGCCGTTCGCGGAGAGGCGGCACGTGAACGTGACAGACGCGCAGTCGGTAGTAGAGGTCCTCGCGGAAGTTTCCCGCGCGCACCTCGGCCTCGAGGTTCCGGTTCGTGGCGGCGACGACGCGGACTGCGACCTTCCGCGTGTCATTGGCGCCGAGCCTCGTCACCTCGCCGCGCTCCAGGACGCGCAGCAACTTCGGCTGTAGCGAGCGGGGGATCTCGCCGATCTCGTCGAGGAAGAGCGTCCCGTTGTGAGCGCCCTCGAACGCGCCGATGCGCGTCGATACCGCGCCGGTGAAGGCGCCGCGCACGTAGCCGAACAGCTCGGCCTCGAAGAGCGACTCGGGGATCGCCGCGCAGTTGAGGGCGATGAATGGCGCGCGCGCGCGCGGGCTCGAGTAGTGCAGTGCGTTCGCGACCAGCTCCTTGCCCGTACCGCTCGCGCCGGTGATGGTGACGCTCATCGGCGAGGCCGCGATCCGTTGCAGCGCATCGAGCACGCCCCGGATGGCAGCGCTGTTGCCGATGATCATGTCGGTCTTGCGGCGCCACATGGCCGACGTGGACGAGGGCGGCGGCGCGGAGGGTACCTCGGGCAGCGGCGGCGGCGCGGGCAGGGCCGTGATCGAGGCGCCGCCCCGACTACTGGGCGCGAGCGTGTCGTAGAGCACCGCGTGGACGATCGCCGCCGACGGCCGCGGAAACCACGAGATGGGGTTGGTCGTCGCGGGCCATGCCGCTCCGAACGCGATGACCGGCACGTCGGGCGGGAGCGTCGAGAGAAGCTCGTCGCACGGGGTATCGGTCGCCACGACGATCACAGCTGCGCCGGCGAGCGCGCCCGGTCGCAGCGAGGCGTCGCTCGGCGTGACCTGCACGCAGGACCAGCCGGCGTTCGCGCTCTCCACCATCTGGAGGAGCGCAGCTCCCTCCGCGCTGGCCGGCGCCACGACGACGACGCGCCTCTTGTCCACGGCCATGTTCACGCTACGCGCCGCCTCAGGGCTGGCCCGTCTCGATGGCCGTCTGCGGGGTCTTGCTCACATCGAGCTCGCCGACGAGGCCCGTCTTGCCCGACGTCAGGCTCAACTTCCACGAAGGCTCGCCGACGTTGAACTTCTCGTCGTCGTTCTGGTCGACGTACACGGACACCTCGTACGGCGAGGTGTCGTCGATCACGCCGAGCACTCGTGCGGTGTATGACTCGGTGGCCTGACCCTGGCGCTGGAGCGCGACGAGCCGGCCGGCGCCCGTGTCCACGACGCGCACCTCGATCATCTTGCCGACGTAGGCCCCGGCGCCGACGATCTTCAGATCGAGCGGCAGGAGCACGTCCTCGATGGAGATCGCGTTGCCCTGGAGATCGGTGGCGATGTCGACGAACGCGGTGTCGTGGATGAAGTCCACGGCGTACAGGCTGCCGGTGAGGCGGACGTCCTCCGGGAGGGGATCGGCGAGGACGCGGCGCCACGCGTGGTCCTTGTCGTTGATGCCGCCGACGATGCCGTCGTACT
Organism: Polyangiaceae bacterium; assembly: GCA_043732195.1. Taxonomy (GTDB): domain Bacteria; phylum Myxococcota_A; class Polyangia; order Polyangiales; family Polyangiaceae; genus Labilithrix. The sequence continues at coordinate 8,290 of JAYTHX010000252.1, read as the reverse complement.
TGAACGAGTTGTTGTGGTCGGCCCAGAAGTCCACCCGGTACGGGGCCTTCGCCTTCGGTACCACCTTGGCCATGTACAGCGCGAAGTCGGGCCGGGTCACGCCCGAATAGACCGCCTTCATCTGCACGGCGTTGTCCTTGTCGACGAGCCGCACCTCGAAGTACTCGTTGATGTGCGACTGCATGTTCTTCGCCTTGAACTGCACGTCGAAGTACTTGATGGTCGACGTGTCGGTCGCGAGCGGAGCGGCGTCCTGCGTGAAGCGGTCGAGCGAGAGCGACGCCGTGCACGATGCGAGCAGCGGGAGCAGCGCCGCGCCGAGGACCTGAGAAACCTTCATCAGAAGCCTCCTGCCATGCTGAATCCGCAGCCGTTCGAGGTGCACATGGCGCTCGGTCGCGTCCTGCCGAGGACCGCGGCCGCGCCCGTCGTCCGCGAAGAGGATTCCTTGGGCAAGAGGAAATACCAGAGCACGGCGCCGCCGATGAGCGCTCCGCCGCCGATGAACGAGACGTCGGCCACCGTGCCGAGCGTCTTCGCCGACGTCCGCTCGCCCGCGAGGTCGTAGGCGCCCGGGCACACGTCGTTGGGGCAGTGACGCTCGATGTCGCTGGTCTTGCTGCGGGCCGCGAGGCCCGTCCCGATGCCCACGCCGATGCCCACGACGCCGAGAGCGCCCACGATGATCGGGCCCGCGAGCGAGCGCGTGGGCGCGGTGGTGGGCAAGGGCTCGTCCCTGCGCACGACGGCCTCCTGGGGCGTGAACGTGAGCTCGGAGCCCGGCTCCAGCGTCGCGTCGAAGGGCGCCGAGTCGACGTTTCCCACCCGCAGGACGAGCGTGTGGCGGCCTGGCCGCAGGCGGAGCAGCGCCTCGTTTCCTTCGAGCGCGTACGCATTCTCGACGGCGGGGCCGCGCGTCTGCGTCCGGCGGTCGACGATGACCGCGCCCTTCGCGGCGGTCTTCGCGACGACGTGCACGCGGGCCAGCGTCGCCATCATCGTCGGCAGATCGCGCTGGATCTGCGCGCGCTCGCGCTCCGAGATGTCGGGCACGTCGCGCAGATAGCTCGTGTACGAGTCGATGGCCTCGCCGTCGCGCTCGAGATGCAGCGCGCAGAACGCGATGTTTCCGAGCACCTTCGGGGACTGCGAGAGCTCGTAGGCCTTCTTGAACGTGCGGTACGCGTCCTCGTATTTTGCGCCGTCCGGATCCTCGAGCAGGCTCACGCCTGCCTCGAACTGGCGCTTGGCCTCGGCCATCTTCTCGGGGCTCGGGGCCGCTGCGCTCGGCGCCGGCGGCGCTGGGTCGTCGGCGCGCGAGACGCTCGAGCCGCTCAAGCCGGCGAGGAAGACGCCGCTGCATACGAACAGCTTCACACTCGAGCGCGATCTCATGGGGCGAATCATCGTGTCTTCTCGCGCGAGTTTCAACTACGTGGTTTTTGTTGACGCGCCCCCCGGCAGGTACCGCGTGACTAGTCGTCGGCGGCGTCCGCCGCCCCGTCGGCGTCCGCCGCCCCGTCGGGATCCGTGCCTGCGTCGGCATCGGCGCCGGTATCGGCGTCGGCGTCCGCGCCACCATCGCCGGGCGCGCACGATTGCGGCCGCGCCGCGACGGCGCCGCCCTGGAGCCAGGCCAACAAGGTGGCGCGGTCCGCCTCCTCGATCGTGACCGGTGCGAGCGGCATGCGATGCGCTTGCAGCTGAGCGACCATCAGATCTCGCGCGAGCCCTCCGGGACGCGGCGTGAGGATGTTGGAGCGCGTGACGAGCGGGAACGGCGCGCCTCGCACCGGCGGGCTCGCGTGGCATTGCAGGCAGACCGTCTGGAGGACCTGCCGCACGTCGCACGGGATCTCGTCGGCGTCGTCAGGTCCCGGTGCGTCGGACCCGGCGTCACGAACGAGGGTTGGCGGGTCCGATGACGAGCATGCGATGAAGCCAAGAACGGTAACGAACACAATTCCGGAAGCTACGAGCTTCATCGAACCTCATAGTTGGTGCCGGAACGTCCTTCCGGTGGCTGTGTCGGCAGGCGTAGGGGGCGTGGTCGGAGCGGGGGTGGGCTGCGTGGCTGGCGCGAGCGGCGCGACCGACTGCGCTGCGGCCGTCGCCGGGGACAGCGTCGGGGAGGTGCCGCGTCCTGCACGTGCGGGCGGCCAGGGCGCCGGTGCGACCGCGGGCTTGAGTCCCGCCTTTGCCGCCGCGAGCCCGGGGGCGCCCTTGGACTCCTCCGCGGTGGCGGCGCCTGTCGTCGTGCCCGTTGCTCCTGCTCCGGGCGCAGGAATCGCGGCGGCGGCGGGGAGCGCCGCGGCTGCGCCGGTGCTCTCCGCGGTCATCGCCGGTGCGGCCCGTGCCATCGGTACCGTCATTGCCGGTGCCTCTTCGCGCGCACCCCCACGATGCAGCATCGCGTTCACGCCGAAGAGCACGCCGCCGGAGAGGACGAGCCCGAGCACGAGCACCAGCGCCGTTCGGCTCTTCCTCGAGGCGGCGTGCGGCGGACCATCGAACGCGCGAGAAGGCCGGCTCGCCGCCGACGCGCTCGGCGGGTCCGAGGCGATCGCGACCACGGGCGGCTTGCTCCTGGTCGACGCGAGCGTCGGGACCCGCGGCGCAACGTTCGACAGTCCGGCGAGTGATTGCCGGAGGAGCGCCTCCGCTTGCAGCGCGTCCACCGAGACGGGCGGCATGGCGCTCTCGACTCGCACGTTGGCATCGACGTGACCCGCGCTCTGGAGGACGGAGACCGCCCGCTCCACGTTCAGACGCGACCGCTTCGGCGCGAAGGGCATGAGCGCGAGCGCGAGCTCGGCCACGTTCTGAAAGCGGTTGCGAACGTCCTTCTCGAGGCAGCGGTTGATGACGTCGACGAGGCCGGCGGGCAGGCTCGAGCAGTGGTTCTCGATGGGATGCGGCTTCTGCTCCAGGATCGCCGCGCAGATCTCGGTGATCGACGCGCCCTCGAACGCCGTCGTTCCGGCGATGATCTCGTAGAGCACCATCCCGAGCGACCAGATGTCGGAGCGCAGATCGACGCTGTCGGAGCAGCGGACCTGCTCCGGGGACATGTAGAGCGGCGTCCCCATCAGGTTGACCGTCTTCACGATCGGCAGCTCGTCCCCGAAGATCGAGCCGGTCAGCGCCGCCTTCGAGATGCCGAAGTCGAGCACCTTGACGATGCGCATGCCGCCGGCGCGCTCGGTGAGCAGAAGGTTCTCGGGCTTGATGTCGCGATGGACGATGCCCTTCGCGTGCGCGACCGCGAGCGCCTCGCAGATCTGGAGCGCGTACTCCACGGCCTGCTGCGCGCCGATCGGCCCCGAGGTCTCGACGAGGTCGCCGAGGTTCTTGCCGTCGAGGTACTCCATCACGATATACGGCAGGCCGTCGGCCCCGGTGCCGACGTCGTAGACGGTGGCGACGTACTCGCTCTTGATCGACGCGGCCGCCTTCGCTTCGCGCGCGAAGCGCGCCACCATCGCCGTGTCGACGGCGATCTCCGGACGCATCGTCTTCAGCGCGACCTTCTCGTCGAGCTCGACGTTCTTCGCCTCGAAGACGAGCCCGAACGCACCCGTGCCGATGATTTCACCGACGAGGTACCGGCCGTCGACCAGGTTACCCGTCGCGATCTTCGTGGTCTGCGGGGCGCGCGTGGAGTGCACGCCGCTCCGTATCCCCTCGCGGGGCACGGCGACGGGCTTGGGCGAACGTGCTGCGGTCTGGTCGTCGGTTGCCATCGGTCAACGCTCCTTGCGTCGGGAGTCGTCAGGGATCAGGGGGTTGCGCAGAAGTCGCCGCCGTCCGGCCCGAGAGCCGGCAGCGCGATCGCTGCCGTGTCCTGGTCGATCGACAAGAGAAACTCTATCAGGGCGGCGCGTTTTGCATCAGCCGTTGCGGCGTCGCCGAGGAAAGTCGTGTTGATTGCGGCGTAGTGGTCGGAGAAGGTGGACGAGAGTACGGCCTCCAGCGTGCGCGCGTTGCCCGCGTGGAAGTAGGGTGCGTTGACGCCGACGCCGAGCAGGCTCGGGGTGTTGTAGCCCTTGCCCGTCAGCTCGCTGCCCTGCGCGACGGCCACCATGTTTCGCTTCAGCTCGGCGACGCCCACGCCTGGCTCGGCGACCCCGAAGGTGCCGACGGGCCGGAGAAAGCAGGTGAGCTGGTCGAGCGCGGCCGGGTTGCCACCGCTGTAGCGCATCGTCTGGTTGGCCACGATCGTGGTGGGCAGCAGGCTGGCCGGGAAGCCGTTCGCGACCGCGGCGGTCCATGACGTCACTTTCAGCAGGGCGTTCACGTTCGTGGGCGAGGTGACGTTCGCATCCGGCGCGTAGAAGACGTGGGACATCGTCCACATGTCTCCGCCGTGACAGCCGGCGCACTTGCCTTCCTTGAAGGCCGCGAGCCCGGCGGTGACCTTGGCCGCGTCGAGGTTCGACGGCTTGCGCGGTGTGCGGATCGTCTTCTGGTACGCGTCGACCTTCTTCCAGTCGTCGACCACGTTGACCTCGCCGACCAGCGCCGAGGGGCTCGCGGGATCCACGGCGGCCGCCATCGAGCCGTTGAGGCCCGCGTGGCCGAACTTGTCGAAGGCGATCCGCGCGGCGAGGTTGAGGTCGAGATTCTTGACCTCCGCGCCCACGCCGCCGAGCACCGTGCGCAGCGCGCCGGCCTCGTGATCCTCGAGCTCGTCGACGTTCGCCTGCCAGTTCATCACGCGCCGCGGGAAGGGGGCCTTCTTGCCGACGGTCTGATCGAGGCTCGGCGACTGCCTGGAGCCGCGGAGGTGGAACCACGTCACCTGGTCCGACAGGCCGTCCCAGTGGCAGGTCTCGCACGCGCCCCAGGCCTGGCCGTTGAGCGACCACCGGCCGAGGCCGGTCCCGAAGAGGCGACGGCCCTCGAGCACGGCCTGATCCGCCGGCGCGGTCGGCATCGGCGAGGCCGACGCGACGGCCGCCTGGTCGGGCAGGCCCGCGATGTTGTCGGCCTTGAGGTCGATGACGGTGACGTTGCGGGTCGCGTCGTTGAGCACGAATCCGAAGCGATCGGCCGCGGTGGCCTTTGCGCCGTGCGCGATGGTCATGCCGACCGGCAGCTTGCCCTGCTTCGAGGCGTCGAGGGTTCCGACGTCGAGCTGGATGAACTGGCGATCCGCGAAGCCGACGGCGTCGAGCGCCTTCGTGTCGTACGTCGCGTTGAAGTCCAGCCGGAACACCGCGTCCGCGCCCTTCGCGGGAAGGTACGCGTTGAGCGTTCCCGGGACGAACGCGATGTCGACCGCGTGCAGCGGCATGCGCCGCGCGCTGGTGTCGGGCACCTTCTTCTCGGCGAAGAGCTTGTCGAGCTCGGCGTTCATCGCCACCGAGGCGACGACCTTGTTGGAGCCGATATCGATGACGCTCACCGCCGACGTCTGGAGGCTCTTCGCGTCCCAGAGGTTCGTCTTGCAGATGTTCGTCTTGTCGCAGACGCCGCCGAGGCCGCACTGAGCGTTCGTCGTGCAGTTCGTCTTGCAGACGCCCGCAGCGGGGACCGTGAGGTTGCACGACCCCGCGACCTCGCCCGGGCAGCCGGTTTCGTCGGTGCACGGGCCGAAGGCCGGTCCGGCGAAGTCTCCGAGCGGGCCCTTGGGCGACGCGCAGATCGAGAGGATGTACGCGAAGCTGCCCTGGACGTTGACCGACTGGAGCTGGTTCGGATAGCAGCCCGCGACGCCGTCGGCGTGATCGTGGATGCCGATGTCCTGGATGGGCGGCAGCGCCACCATGACGACGCTCCGGTCTTTCACGTTCACGCGGTACACGAAGCCCTGCTTCGCGATGTCCGCGTTCACGCCGGTCGGCGCGATCTCCTCCTTCTGCTGCGCGAAGAACTCGGTGACGAAGACGCTCTCGTCGTTCTCGACGTCGTCGCCGTTGTTCGTGATCGCGACCGAGCGAGGATGCGCGAGCCCGGGGCGTCCCTTGACGGCGCCGAGGACGCCGCTCTTGGCGAGCGCATCGTTCAGGTCGACCGTGTTCCGCACCGTCATCTTGTCGGTGTCGATCTCGGTGGTCGTGCCGTCCATCCAGTTCGCGACCCAGGCGGTCGTGCCCTTCGGGGTGAGGGCGATGCTTGTCGGCTCGGAGCCGACCTTGACCTCGGGGCCCTTCGTGGGCGCCGTGCGGAGCCCGTCGAGGCGGAGGACCTTCTGGTCCGTGCGGCAGACGACGAAGGCGCGGTCGCCGCTCGGAGCGAGCACCACCTGGGAAGGCTCGCCGCACGCCGCGATCTCCGCCTTCTTGATGAGCGTCGGCGGCTTTCCTGCCGCGTAGACGATGTCGAAGACGCTGACGCTGCCCACGTCGTGGTTCGCGGTGACGAGAATCTTGTCGTCTTCCGAGATGTCGATCGCGGAGCCGTGGCTCGCTCGCGAGAGCTTCGTGGCGAGCGCGCCCGGCGGCGTCACGCCGCCTTCTTCCACGCCGCCGCCATCGGGGATCGGGCCGGAGCCCGCAGGGTCATCGCCGCCACAAGCAAACGCCGTCAAGCCTGCCGCAGCCAGCGCGATCACGAGACCCGCGCTTCGTGACCCAGCCCTCACACTCCACATCATCCGCGGGCTCCTTCGCTTCCGGATCGGAGAACCGGTTATTGACAGGAGAGCTGCTCGCGAAGCACTCAGTCAACGTGGTTCGCTCTCGTCGAGAATTTTGGTGGGACACGACGCTCGCTTTGGCGGCCGTGCCTCACCACGCCTCACCTGCTCAAAAGGGCTCGCTCGGTCGGCTCAGAGGCAGCCGAGGAACGCGAGCAGCGCGTCACGGTCAGCGGTGTTGAGCGCTCCGAACGCCGTGGCGCTCGCCGCGCCCTGCCCGCCGTGCGCCTGGATGGCAGAGCTGACGTCGGCCGCGCGGCCGTCGTGGAGGAAGTGCGAGCGGTCGGCGAGCTTGCTCAGCGTCATGGTGCGGAACTCCCTGCCCGTGGCCGCGCCCTGCACGAAGCCGTCGGCCAGCGCCGGCCCCATGTCGTGCAGCAGGAGGTCGGAGTAGAGCGTGGCGCGCGTGCCGCCGGGGCCGGGGAACGAAGGGGTGTGACAGCCCGCGCAGTCCGTGGCCCGGAAGACCGCGGCCCCGGGAGAAGCGACGCACGCCGCCGTGGGCGCCGGCGGATCGAGCGTCGTCATGAACGCGGAGGTGGTGACGAGCGGGAGCGCGTCGAGCTCCGGCTGGACCCGGTTGGCGCCGCACGCGTCGACGATGTCGCGGCGCTCCAGGCCGTTCGTTAGGCCCTGCTCGTTGCGGAAGGCCTGCCCCATGAACTCGATGAGGGTGGGCGTGGCGGCCTTCCAGCCGAACTTGCCGATCCGGCCGTCGGAGAGGATGTTCGCGCGGCCCTGGATGGCGGCCGGCTGCGTGGCGCGATTGGCGAGGATGTCGAAGGGCTGGACGAAGTCGATGAGGCTCGAGCCGCGCAGGGTCATCGAGCTCCGACGCGACGTCGAGGTCGCGTCGCGCGGAATGCCCGTGGGCAGGCGACAGCGGTCGCCGAGCTCGCGGATGGAGTGGAAGCGCGCGACCGGGTCGGAGTCGCTCCCCGCGATGAAGGTGTCGAAGAGGTTGCTGCTCATGCCGCCGGGCGCCGGGTCGCTATGACAGTCCGCGCAGCTCTGCGCGTTGAAGAGCGGACCGACACCCTCGTTCGGCGAGAAGGTCTTCGAGAAGAAGAACGATCCGAGCGCGACGCTCGAGGTCGCGCCGCCCGCGTTGGCCGCGGCGACCAGCGGCGGCATGATGGGACCGGAGCCGAAGCCCGCGATCCGCGTGACGATGCCGCCGCCGTTGTCGGTCTGCCCGCTGATCCAGATGTTCTTGCCGTCGGGGGAGACGCCCAGCCCGTTGACGCGGAAACCGCGCTGGCCGTCGACGACGATCTTGCGCTTCGCGACGAGCTTGCCCGCCTGCGTGACGCGAACGATGGTGTTGTTGCCGCGGTTCAGGACGTAGAGATCCGCGCCGCCCGCGAGCGTCGAGTTGCTTGCGAAGTTCTGGGAGGCGACCTCGGGAACGGTGGGCGCGACGTCGATCGGGATGTCGAACAGGCCGTCGTCGTCGTCGCCGTCGCAGTCGTCGTGGTCCCAGTGATGGCCGTGGCGGTGCTCGTGCTCTTGCGCACCGAGCGAGCGGGGCGCGCCGGCAGTGAAGAGTGTTCCGTTGTCGTTGATGTCGAAGGCGAGGACGCGATCGGTCTTGGGATCGACGACGTAGAGGACCCGGTTCGGCACCCAGTTGAACGCCATGCCGAGGCG
>JAYTHX010000251.1:0-4567 GCA_043732195.1 Polyangiaceae bacterium | reverse complement strand
ATCCCGGCGGTTCCGCTCAAGGTCAACGGCACCGCAGATGGCGTCAGCTCGTCGCTCGACGCGAACTGGGACATGTACCTTCCGACTAGCCTCGCCGGCAATGGCAACGCCGACGAGATCGCCGACTGTACCCAGGGCGGAACGTGCACGCGCCCAGACGGGGAGTGCCCGCACACCAAGGTTTGCCTCCCGAACACCACGCAAGCCGGCGTCTACACGTCAGTCGTCAACCATCTTGGCCGGACAATCTTCAAGAACAACGAGCAAACTGCGAGCGGTTGCTTCGCGGGCGCGCCGGGAACGCATTCCTACCGTTTTCCGGACGGTACTCCTGACGATGGCAGCCCCGAGTGGGACACGACCGTCTACGACACCAAGACGATGAGCTGCGTCGATTATCTCCTCGCGCAGGCATTCTGCGCATGGGATGGCGGACGCCTCGAGACCGTGCAGGAGTGGTTGGCGGCGTACGGGAGCGGACAGACGCCATACTCCGCAATGACGACGCTGAAGCCGGTCGAACCCCGGCAGCGCTGCGACTTGAACAAGTCCTGCACCGACGCGACGTCAGCCACCGACTGTGGAACTGCGGCGACGGGTCAGACATGTGACTCGAGCATCAACAAGTGCTGCCTCAAGGACAACAACAGCGGGGACAAGACATACTGGGGCTGCCGCTTTCCGTGGGCCACCGACGCCGCTCATCCCGCTTGCGGGCTTTCCTGGCCTGCGACGACGAGCATCGAGTACTCCGACTACAAATACAGTTACGAGTATCCGAAGCTTGCCGGGAGCGACTACATCGTGCACCTGACAGCGCCGGGGCGAACCAAGGGGCGTGGTCCGCTCGGTCATGCGGACATCATCGGGGCAAGTTACGAGATCACGGCGAACGTGAACACGGCCCCCGACCCGCTCGACGCTCGCCACAGCTGGAGCGGCAACGGATCGTGGGAGGTCCACGGCTACCAGAAGAGCTCCTGGGGCAACACCCCGCTGCTCAACAAGTACGGCAAGGTCGGCATGCGCTGCGTGAAGTTCGCTCCCGCGAACTGATGTCCGATTCGCGACCGGACTTTGGATAACCACAGTTCGAGGTGACGACGCCGTCGGAGCTCACGCTCTGGCGGCATTCTGCTTTGCATCGCGACCCGCTTCTGGCAGTGACCGAGACCGCGGCTCGCGGACGCCCACCCTTCACCCCTTCGGGGGGGGGGGCTCGCTCGCGAGGGCGGGGATCGTGCCCGAGTCGGAGTTGGCGAGGACCGGGGGTGGGGTGCGCTTCGGGCGGATTGCGTACGCCTTGGGGAGGCCCTCGAGCGGGATCGCCGTCAGCATCGCCTCCAGCTCATCGGCGCTCTTCGGGCGGTCGTTGATGCGCTTCTTCAGGCACATCATCACGATCTGATCGAGCGCCTCCGGGATATCGAGGTCGGGGCGACGCGTGCGCATCGGGACCGGGATCTGGCGCTGGTGCAGATCGAGGAGCTCGCGGCGGCTCTGTGCGATGATCGGTAGCTCGCCCGTCAGCGCTTCGTACATCAGTACGCCGAACGCATAGAGATCAGTCTGCGCCACGACGTTCGCGCCGATGCACTGCTCCGGCGCCATGTATTCCGGCGTGCCCAGCGTGTAGCCCGCCTGCGTGAGCGACTCCGCGCTCGTCAGCTTGCTCATGCCGAAGTCGAGGACCTTCGGTGGACCGTCCTCGCAGAGGAAGACGTTGCCCGGCTTCAGGTCGCGATGGACGACGCCCTTCTTGTGCGCCGCCGAGAGCGCGCGGCACACGCCGATGAACACCGGGATCGCGAAGCCCGGGGCGATGATGTGCTCGCGCGAGAGCTTGTCCGCCAAGGAGCGGCCGTGGAGGCGCTCCATCACGACGTACATCGAGCCGTCCGGCATCTGATCGAGATCGTGCACGCGAGCGACGTTCGGATGATCGATGTGCACCTGGATGTACGCCTCGCGGCGGAGGCGCGCGATCTCGCCGCCGTCCTTCGCGGCCGCGCCGCGGAGCACTTTCACCGCGACCTCGTGGCCGAGCGTCGTGTGCTCCGCCGCGTAGACGACGCCGATGCCGCCCGAGCCGATCTTCTTTCCGATGCGGTATTTCCCGCCCAGGACGGTGCCCGTGAGCTCGCCGGGGATCGCCGCCTGCGTGGCCTCGCCCTTCAGGTCGAGGCCTCGCTCGAGCGCCGCGATGCGGTTCTTCTCGAAGGCGCGCGAGGCCGTCTCGCGCTTGCCCTTCTCCCACATGCGCGCGATGCCCGCGCCGAAGACGCCGGCGAAGACGGCACCGAGGCCCCCCGCGACGAGGCCGCCCGGAACGCCGACCGCGGTCCCGCACACCACTGCCGCCGAGACCGCCGCGAGTGCGGTCACGCTCTTGGTCGCGGGGAGATCCCACTCGCAGAGGTACGTGCACGCGTCCTCACCCTTGGCGAGGCACGTCTCGTGGGTGATGCGCGCGTCAGGCAGGCCCCAGATGCGCGGCATGCCGGCGAGCTCGCCCTCGCGCGCCGCGCAGAACAGGACCTCGGTCGCGCTGTCGGGCTTCTCCGGCTCGTCGTAGCCGTCGGTGCGCGGGCGATAGACGAGACGCACCGCGCGGATGCGCGACTTGTTCTTCTTCTTCGCCTTCACGTCGGGCGGCAGCGACTCGGGGGCGCGCGCCTCGACGTCGACGGTGGAGGGCGGCCTTTTGTCGCCTTCCTTCGCGGCGACCACCGCCGCGATCTCCCACGTGCCGATGCGCGTGACCTCGCGCGCGTTCTCGGCGAGGTACTCGTAGGCGTCGATCGGATACTCGGCGGAGCGGAGCATCCGCACCATCGCGCCAAGCGCCTCGGCGTTCGTCACCCACTCGCCGCGCTGGCGCAGGGCATCCATGCCGAGAAGCTCGCAGATGCCGCGGAGCGCGCGCTTGGCCGCGAGCGAGCTGACCCAGCCCGTCTCGTTGTCGACCATGCCGGGGTCGATGCCCGCGTTCGTGAGGATGGTCCGGACGGCGCGCTCGCCCTTCTCCGAACGGATGCGGAGCAGGTACGTCTTGAGGAGCGTTGCACGCAGCTCCTCCTTGCCGCCCTGCCGCACTCCGCCCTTCGGCAGCTCGGACGCGTGACTCATCCGACCAAAGGCTACCCGACGGCCCCACCCCCGAAAAGACTGAACGTCCTCCGGGTCAGACGTTCGTGACCACCTCGATCGGCGCCGTGCGCGAGAGCGCGCGCATGTCGGCGAGCATCGCATCGGGCCCCGCCACGACCGCGAGCGCGCCCGGAGGGAGCACGCCCGCCTCGACCGCGCGCGCGACCGCCACCTGGACGTAGCCCATGGCGCGCTTCGCCTTCGGCAGCACCTCGGGATGATGCTCGAGCTCCGCGCGCGACAAGCAGAGCACGACGTTCACGCCCTGGTCGGACCAGGCAGCGACCTCGTCCGCGATGGGGAGATCCGTGGGCGCGCGCAGGCCGAGGAAGAGGAACGTGTTCTCCGCGACCCCTTCGGCGATGCGCGTCGCGAGCACGGGACGCGCGACCGCGAGCGCGCTCCCGACCACCGCAACCACCACCGGTCGATCGACGACGCGGGCCACGGCGAAGCCCTTGCCCATCGGGCCCTTCACCTCGAGGGTGCTCCCGAACGGCAGCGAGACGAGCGCATCCGCGGCGTCGCCGGCGTTCTTCACGAGGAGCTCCCACGGGGTCTCGCCGATCTGGCTCGCGAGCACGAAGAAGCCGCGGGCCGACGCCGTGCGCACCTCGACGTATTGACCGGGAGCGGTGTACGCGCGGGCGCGCTCAGCATCGACGTCGAGCGCGACGAGCAAGAGCCCGCCGCCAGCATCACTCCGGGCCGACAACACCGCCGAGGTCATGGATCCGCTCGCCTAGAAGGTGCCGCCGAGCGACACGCCGGCATAGCCGGGCGCGACCGAAGGCGTGAGCTCGGGCTTCGTGGCCGCCCTGGACACGGGGCCGGTCGGCTCGAGGAAGTGCCAGAGCAACCCGCCGAGCACCAGCGCACCACCTCCCGCGAGGACGACGCCACCGGCGATGGGCTGGTTCACGGACGCCGCCGCGCGGGACTGGTCGTCCACGAGCTGCGCGTCCGACTCGCTCGCCGGCTCCTTGTTGCACTTGTTGGCGCCTGCCGTGCAATTGCCGGGACGGGCCGGCGTCGTGACGAGCAGGACGACGCCGACCGCGATCGCGGCACCGCCGACGCCCACGACAATCCACGGCGGCACTGTGTGCTCGCGCACCTCGGGCGGAGGCGCCACCACCGGCGGGGGCTGCACCACCGGCGGAGGCTGCGCGGCGATCTGCTTCTTCAGGTTCTCGATCTTCGTGCGATGGGTCGCCGCGTCGGGGCTGTCCTTCACGCGATCGAGGAACAGCTCGAGCGCCTTCACCGCCTCGGCGCGGTCACCTTTGAGCTCGTACGAGCGCGAGATGATGACGAGGAGATCGTGCTTCGAGCAGTCGCGCCGGTACGCCTCGCGGAACTGCGTGATCGCGCCGTCGTAGTTGCCTTCGTCGTAGAGCGCCCGCCCGGCGTTGTA
>JAYTHX010000250.1:0-34608 GCA_043732195.1 Polyangiaceae bacterium | reverse complement strand
GGGGAGGCTGTGCTAAAGTCCGCGGCTCATGATTACCGTGGGGTGCGCTGGTTTTCCTGTTCCCGCGACGCGGTACTTCAAGGAGTTTCTGTTCGTCGAGATCCAGGAAACGCATCACGCGCTCCCGGGGATGGGCACGATTCGTCGCTGGCGCCGTGAGGCGCCGGATGGCTTCGTGTTCGCGATGCTCGCGCCGCGCGAGATCGGCCAGGAGGGTTTCCGCGAGGGCAAGGTCGTCGAGACCGCGCTGAAGACGCTCCTCGAGGTCGGCAAGGAGCTCGAGTCGAAGATCGCCGTCTTCGTCTCGCCACCCGAGCTCGCGCACAACCGCGCGAACAAGGCCGCCGTGAAGGAGTTCCTTGCGGGCGTCCGGAAAAAGTTCGACCGCGTGATCTGGGAGGCGCCCACGACGTGGGACGCCGACGAGGCCGCTGGGCTCGCCGCGGAGGTGAAGGTCATCGCCGCCCGCGATCCGCTCGCCCACGGAACGGTCGACGCGCCGATCGCTTATTACCGCCTCCCTGGTCCTGCCGGCCACAAGAGCCGTTACGAGGACCCCGCCATCGAGAAGCTCGCGCAGCTCGCGCGGGACTCGGAGCAGAAGGACGCCACGTATGTCTTCACGAACGTCGACATGTTCGCGGACGCCAAGCGCTTCAAGAAGGCGATGAAGCTGCCCTGACAAAACGAGAACGGGCGCTCCCGTGAGGAAGCGCCCGTCTGGGTCACGCTCGCGCGTGGTCCTGGGTCACTGGCAGGCGGCGTTGCTCGCGGGCTTGTTCGTGACACACGTTTCGATCGCCTTGTACGCGTCGGCGACGCTCTTGGGCGCCGCGAGATCGCAGTCGTCCTGGCAGGCGCCGATCTTCGTCTCGTCCGTCTCGGGCGTGACGCCGTCGATCTTGAAGCGGCACTTCGGGATGCACTGCGAGTACTTGTTGCAATCGTCCGTGCCGCCGCCGCCGGCGTCCGACGTGTCCGGGACGATGTTGAAGCACGTGGTGAGCTCCGCACAGCACTCGGACTCGAGCAACTTCTGGCAGGTGTCGTTGATGAACTTCGTCGTCTGCTTCGTGTTGCCCGGGCAGGCGTTGACCGCGCTGTCCGTCGCGCTGTCGCCGGTCGTGCTGCTGTCGGTATTGGTGCCGGTGCCGCCCTCGGGGTTGTCGACCGTGCCGCTCGTCACGGTGCAGCCCGCGAAGGCCATGCTCGCCGCGCCCATGGCCGCGAGAGCGAAGAACGAAACCGCAGTCCACTTAGCATTCAACGTCATTATTTCCTCCATTGGGGCTTGATCGCCCGTTCAAGTTCACAGACCGCACGCTGACCTGCAGCTGGCTAGCGTGCAGCTCGAAAGCTCCGCCGCGCTCGCCTTGCCGGTCGAGTGCGACGCTCCACACGCGGTGACGCAGGACGCGTCTCCGCAACCCTTTGCGCACGCGAGGAACGCGGCGCACTCCGAGCCGATCGCGCAGAGCTTCTTCGCGGCGTCGCAGCGGCCTGCGACGCACGCGGCGCAGCGGTCGACGCTGGGCGCCTCGGGGGGCACCACGCCGGAGTCGCCGGCGTCGTCGCTGGCATCATCGCCGTCGCCCGCGTCCACCGCGGCGTCGGTGCCGGCGTCACCTGCGCAGCTCACGTTCGTCGTGCGGCCGCCGCCGGCGCAGCTGGCTGGGCAGTCGGTCGCGCAGGTCGCAGCGCACGTCTTCGCGTCGTTGCAGGACGCGAACGCGGCGTACGCGGCGAGGGGCTCGACGCCGCCGTCGTCGGTGCTGGGCGCCTGGCAGAAGCACGCGAGGCGCGCGCCCTCGGACTCGGTGAAGGGGGTGCCGCAGGCGCGCAGCTTCTGGCAGCCCTCGTCACCGAGGCACACCGCCCACGGGCCCACGCACTCGAGCGCAACGCACGCAGTGCAGGCGGTCGATGCCGCGTCCGTGGCGCCAGCCTCGAAGGGCCCCGCGTCATCGGGGAGCGCGTCGTTCGTGAGGACGGTGCAGCCCTGGATCGCGACCGCGGTCACCGCGCCGGCGAGCGCAGCCGCGACAGCGAAGGCTGCGGCGATCCCGCGGACGGTGCAAAAGGCAGTGGCCATGGATTAAGTAAGTCGATCCCTCGCGGCGGGCGATCGACGCGATCGAACCGAGAGTTGGACGGGGCAGACCCGACCGAGCTTCAAATCAAAGGTGTAGGATACGGGGCCGCCCGAACGGGTGACAAGAACCGGCTGTCCCAAAAAGTTTGGCTCAGGACGCGGCGACGTGCGAGCGGGAGCGTGGCCGAAAGCACCCGTACGCCATGGCCAGCGTGAGCAGGTACCACGGGACGTCACCCACCATCTCGTACACCGTGTGGCTTCGCATCCAGCGGACGGTGCCTTCCTGGGCCTCGGCGGTGAACGTCTTGGTGTTCGTGACGATCGCGCCCATCGGATCGACGATCGCAGAGACGCCGCTGTTCGTGCTGCGGACCAGGAAGCGACGGTGCTCGATGGCCCGAAATTTTGCGAGCGCGAGGTGCTCCCACGGCTCAGTGGTATCGCCGAACCACGCGTCGTTCGTGATGTTGACGAGCAGCTCGGGGTCACCGGCGGCGACCGCGCGGTTCGTGAAGCCGGGCAGGATGTCCTCGTAGCAAATGAGGACCGTGACCTTGTGCTTCTGGCCCTTCACCTCGACCTCGATCGGGGTGAGGTCGGTGCCCTTCGAGAAGCGACCGCTGTGGGGCGACCACTTGTAGAGGATCGGGAAGTCGTCGCCGAAGGGGAGGTACTCGCCGAACGCGAGGAGGTACTCCTTGTCGTAACGGCCGATGACCTCGCCCTTGATGTTCGTGGAGATCGCGGTGTTGAACCAGCGCTCGCGGTCGGGGTCGGCGCGGAACAGCACGGCGCCGAAGATGGTCGGGACCCCGAGCTTGCCCGCGAAGCGATCGCGGTAGAAGGGCGTCTTCATGCCCATGTCCTCGGGCACCGCAAACGTCACCGAGGACTCGCTCCACACCACGAGGTCGACGCCCTTGTCGCGCAGCTCCTGGGTGAGACGCACGTGCCGGCGCAGGCCCTCGCCGGGCTGCTCGCGCTTCGCCATCAGCCCCATGTTGCCCTGCACGTAGCCGACGCGCACCGCCTCGGCCTTCTCGACGTCCAACTTCACCATCGAGATGCGCACGGCGCCGAACAGCACCGCGAAGAGCAGCGTGAGGACGCCGGCGCCGATGACGCGGTGATCGAGCGGCCCGCGGACGCGCTCTTCGCTGGTCACGGCGCCGCGATAGGCGGACATCGTGGGCACAAGCTCGCGGTAGGCGGCGAGGCGCGCACGCAGGGGCTCGGCGATCGCCATGTTCGCGGCAACGAGCACGAGGCCCACGAGGATGGGACCGCCCAGCTCGGCGGTCTGCATGAGCACCGGCCGGTTGTGCACCGTGGCTGCGTAGTACCAGGGGAACAGCAGCGGGAAGGCGAGCTCGCTCACCGCGAACGCGCCGGCGAACACGAAGGGCACGGGCCAGCCGCGGTTCGCCGCGCGCCCGTAGAGCCATCCCATGAACGCGAGCCGCAGCGCCTGGTACGAGCAGATGATCACGACGAAGAGCAGGCACAGCGGGATGGGGAACCCGCTGAAGGTCTTCAGCATGTTCACGAGCCAGTAGAACCCGCCGAGGTTCATCGCGAGGCCGGTGAGGAAGGCGAGGAAGACCGCGCGCCGCGTCGGCTGACCGTGCAGCGCGAGGTAGAGCGGCACGAGGCACACGAACGTGAGCCACCACTGGTCGAAGCCGGCAAAGGATACGAAGTAGAGGATGCCGCTGAGGATCGCGCCGGTGATCGCGAGGTGCCACGGCACCAGCGGGTTGCCGATGGCCTGGATCTTCCTGGTCTTCGCTCCCGATGTCTTCGGCTTGCCCATCACTCGGTGCGCTGGATGATGTGGAAGCCGAACGGGGTCTCGACGATGTCGGAGATCTCGCCGACCTTCAGCTTGAACGCCACCGCCTCGAACGCGCCGACCATCTGCCCCCGACCGAAGCGCCCGAGCGAGCCGCCGCGCGCGCCGGCGTTCGGCTCGTCGGAGTACTCGTTCGCGAGGCGGCCGAGATCCTCGCCCGCCTTCGCGCGGCGCTGGACCTCCTGGATGAGGAGCAGCGCCTGCTCGCGGGAGCGGAGCACCGAGCGCCCCGCGCGGTCGGTGCCCATCCACTGCACGAGCACGTGGCGCGCGCTGATCTTCTTGGGCGGCGTGATCTCCTCGGCCGCGGGCGGCGTGTCGCTCGGGGCGGGGGGCTTGTTGGTCGTGGTGGCCGGCGCGCCGGTGGTCAGCGGGACCGTGGTGGCCACCGGCGCGGGCGCGACCGGGACCGCTTGGTTCGCCGTGGGGTCCGGCGTGCGAGGCTCGGTCGCCTGCGCCGCCGTGTGCGCGGCGTCGTTCGACGTGACCTTGCCGACCGTGGCCGACGAGCCGCCGCTGCACGCCAGCAGCAGCGACGCGGACAGCGCGAAAAGCCGCGAGCCGCTCATTTCTTCTTCACGTCCAGGAGTTCGATCTCGAAGAGGAGCGTCGAGTTCGGGGGGATGACGGGCGGAAAGCCGCGCGCGCCGTAGCCGAGGCTCGGCGGCACCGTCAGCTTGCGCTTTCCGCCGACCTTCATGCCCGCGACTCCCTGGTCCCAGCCCTTGATGACGCGCCCGGCGCCGAGCTCGAAATCGAACGGCTGCCCGTGCTTCTTCGAGGCATCGAACTCCTTGCCGTCCGGAAGTGTTCCCACGTAGTGGACCTTCACGTTGTCGCCGGTCTTGGCCTCGGCGCCCTTGCCCACGACGACGTCCTTGATCCCGATCTTCTCGTTGGTCGGCGGGTCGGCGGGCTTCTCCGGCGGCTTCTCGGCGGGCTCCGCCGGCTTCGCGCTCGCGCTCGCAAACGGCTTTTCCGGGGCGTTTGCCGCGGCCGACGCCGGCGGGTCGACCTGCATCGGCTCTTCCTTGACCGGCTCGGTCAGCTTCGCGCAACCCCCGAGCGCCACGAGAAACGAAAAAGCGAGGGGGAGAAACCCATCCTTGAGGCCAGCCATCGGGACGCGACCCTAGCTTCTCGCATGGGAAAGTAAAGGGTCGTGCGATGATGGATGCCGTGGCGCGTGTGCTGCACATCGAGGACGACCCTCGCAATCGCTTGCTCGTGCGGAAGCTCCTCTCCGCCGACGGCCACGATGTGATCGACGCCGCCGACGGTCTCGAAGGCGTTCGCCTCGCGATCGCGCAGCGGCCCGACATCGTGCTCGTGGATCTCAACATCCCTGGGCTCGACGGCTTCGAGGTCACGCTGCGGCTGCGCACCGAGGCGTCGCTCAACGGCGTGCCCATCATTGCCATCACCGCCGAGGGAGATCGCGACACGAGCTTTGCGGTCGGCTGCGACGGCTTCATGCAGAAGCCGATCGACGCCCGCGCGTTCGCGAAGCAGGTCGCGGGCTACATCGGCGGGCAGCGCGAACGCATGCTCTCCACGCCCGACGCGACGGGCGAGCGCCTGCGCCAGCAGAGCGGGCGCATCGTCGCGCACCTCGAGGAGAAGGTCGCCGAGCTCTCGTCGGCCAACGAGCGCCTGCGCGACATGGAGCGCCTGCGCACCGAGTTCTATCGAAACATCTCTCACGAGCTGGCCACGCCGCTGACCCCCATCGTCGGCTACCTGCGCATGCTGATGGACGAGGAGCTCGGCGAGACCAGCAAGCCGCAGCGGAAGGCGCTGCGCGCGATGGACGACTGCGTGCGCCGCCTGCGCTCGCAGCTCGACAACCTCATCGACGTGACCGGTCTCGAGACCGGCAAGATGCGCTTTTTCCACAAGGACTACGATTTTCTCGACACCGTGCGCCGCGCCATCGCGTGGCATGCCGACGCCTTCGCGGAGCGCAAGCTCACGATGCTCGAGGACTTCCCGCGCGGGCCGCTGCCCGGCTACGGCGACAGCGATCGCCTCGGTCGCGCCATCTCGCAGCTCCTCGACAACGCCGCGAAGTTCACGCCCGAGGGCGGCATCGTGGGCGTCGGCGTCCGTGCGCACGAGGGCACCTACGAGCTCGTCGTGGCCGACACCGGACCGGGCATCCCCAAGGAGCGCGCCGACCGCATCTTCGATCCGTTCTTCCAGGTCGACGGCACGCCGACGCGGGCGCACGGCGGTACGGGCGTCGGGCTGGCCATCGCGCGGCGCGTGGCGCGGGGTCTCGGCGGGGACGTTCGCCTGCTGGTCGACGGCGCGACGATCGAGGGCATGTTCCTCGGCGGCGCGGCGTTCGGGCTGTCGGTCGCGAAGCGCGCGCCGACCATCGTCGTCGACACCGCGGGGTGAGGGCGTGACCGCGCGCGTGTACCTCGACTGGAACGCGACGACGCCTCCGCTGCCCGAGGCGCTCGACGCCATGCGCGACGTCGCCGGCCGCGCGTGGGGCAATCCCTCGAGCATCCATGCCGACGGGCGCGCCGCGAGCGCGGTGGTGGAGGACGCGCGCGCCGCCGTCGCGCGGCTCACGGGCGGTGACGCGCGCGACGTGCTGCTCACCTCGGGCGGGACCGAGGCGAACAACCTGGCGGTGCGGTCGGCGTTCGAGGGTGGGGCGGGGCGCACGCCGCGGTGGCTCGTCACGAGCCGCCTCGAGCATCCGTCGGTCACGCGCGTCGCTGAGGCGCTCGAGGCCGAGGGCCGCGCGAAGGTGCGCTGGCTAGGCGTGACGCCGGCCGGCGTGATCGACCTCGCGGACCTCGCGGTCGCGCTGCAAGCGACCCCGGGCGTCGCCGCGCTCGTGACGGTGCAGGCGGTGAACCACGAGACGGGCATCGTGCAGCCGGTGGCGGAGTTGATCGCGCAAGCGCAAGCGGCGGGGGCGCGGGTGCACGTCGACGCCATCCAGGCGTGGGGCAAGCTCCCGACGACCGCGCTCGCGGGCGCGGATAGCCTGAGCCTCGCGGCGCACAAGCTACGGGGCCCGAAGGGCATCGGCGCGCTGATCGCGCGCCCCGGCCTGGGCCTCGTCCCGCTGCTGCTGGGCGGCGCGCAGGAGCGGGGCCTGCGTCCGGGGACGGTCGACGCCGCGCTGGCGGCAGGGCTCGCGGTCGCCGCCCGGCGAGCGCTGGACGGAAGCGTGCGCTATGCACGCATCGCCGCGTTGCGGGACCGGCTGGAGAGCGCACTGCTGGCGCTGCCGGGGGCGCCGCAGGTGGCGGGCGCGCCGGCGCTGCGAGCGCCACACGTCTCGACGCTGGTGTGGCCGGCCTGGGTCGGGGCGGAGCTGGTGGCGGCGCTGGACCTGGAGGGCGTCAGCGTGGCGAGCGGCGCGGCGTGCAGCGCGGGCACGGTGGATCCGTCGCCGGTGATCGCGGCGGTGCTTGGCGAGGCGGTGGCGGCGTCGAGCGTGAGGGTATCGCTGGGGGAGCTGACGACGGAGGAAGAGATCGCGCGTGCGATCGCCGCCTTCACGCGTGTCCTGCGGCGCAGCCCCTGACGAGCCCTACTTGGCGGCGCCCGTCGGATCACTCGGACCCGCGACCGTGATCGGCAGCCAGAACGCCTTGATCTTCGTCGTCGGCCCGTCGTGGTCGTACCCGAGGAGGCCGAAGAACAGGTTCGCCCAGCTCCCGGTGGGGCTCTGGCCGTACGAGAAGACCGGCAGCAGGTGGAACTGCCAATCGAGACCGCCCGCGACGCGCTTCTGGCGGTAGAGGGTATTGAGAACGACCTGGGTGACTGAGTCGTCCGCGGTCTCCGCGAACCGCCACACGGCCGGGAAGCCGATCGTGGTGCGGCCCTTGGGGCTCGCGAAGTCCCAGAAGAACGGCGCCAGCACGGTGTGCGAGGACTTTTCGCTGCGTCCGAGGAACGCGACGGGGAGGACGTCGACCTCCCAGCCCTTCACGTCGCTGCTGAAGAGCAGGTTCGGGAACACCCAGGTCGTGCGCGAGACGTTGAAGCTCTCGGTGCGCGCGAAGAGCGGCGTCGCGAAGGTGCGGCCGGTGGGGCTGTTCGAGCCGTAGTAAAACGGGAAGATGCCGAGCGCGCTGTAGCCGATGTCGGCATCGGTGTTGCGATAGTAGATCGGCAACAAGGGTCCCACCACGGTGAGCGAGGTCGCCTTGTTGCGCGTGGTAGCGTGCGTGTAGAACGGCGTGACGAGCGTGTCGGCGGTGCGCGTGACGCGTCGCAGGTAGCCCGGAAGCACGAACAGCGACTTCTCGGGATCGCGCCCGTAGTGGAAGATCGGGAAGAGCGTGTAGTGGAACTCCGGCACGCCGCCGGTCTCGGGCCTGCCGTTGATCGTGAAGAGAAGCGGCGCGATGTCGAACACCGTGCGCTTCGGGTTCGTCATCGAGATCACGGGCCCGACGACGGTGAGCTTGCTCTCGTCGTACTCGCGCTCGCGGTGAAAGTAGAGCAGTGGCGGGATGACCGAGTAGGTCTTGCGCGCGCCGTCCTCGTCGCCGTTGTCGCCGTGGAAGTAGAGCGGGGCGACGCCCATGTCCACGTCCCGACCGGTGCGATCGCGGAAGTAGGGGCCGGCGATGGTGAACGCGCCCTTTTCGTCCCAGTGCGACGTGGTGAGCACGAGCGGCGAGTGGAAGTAGCCGCCGTCCTTGCGCTTGCCCTGGAAGACGAGCGGCGCGATCCAGTTGTCGTGCTCGCCGGGCGCCTCGCGGTGCGCGAGGGGGCCGAGCACGAGGACGTGGTTCTGGCGATCACGCACGCGCCACGCGAGCGGGAAGAGGACGTCGGCGTCCCAGTCCGGCGAGCGGCGCCGGTAGTAGACGAGCGCGGTGAGCGACTCCTTGTCGGTCTGCGGCGTCGTCTCGCCGGTCTTCGGGTCGAGGCCGCGCGTGTGCTCGAGATAGAGCGGCGGCACGAGGCGCAGGCGGTAGTCGCCGCGGCGCTCCTCGTACACGCCGTAGAACGAGCGCTGGACCGAGCCCTCGGCGGAGGGCGGGCGCCCGTCGTAGTCGGAGCCGACGCGCTCGCCGACGCCCTCGGGGATGGCGAGGGGATCGGTGGGGGTGATCGCGGTCGGCTCGTCGAGCGGGCGCGACGCGGGCGAGGCGCCCTGCGGCGGCTCGTCGTCCGGGTTCGAGCCACGCGGGCCGACGGGGCGGTTCTTGGTGGGGCTCGACTGGGTGGGCCCGCCCTGCTTGCCGGGGCCGCCCTGCGCGAACGCGCTGGTACACGCGAGCAGCACCATCATCGCCGCGAGCAGCGCCACGATGCGTGCGGGGAGCGCGCTGCGCGCGACCTTCTCCTGCGAATGCGCCACGAGATCCTTGAGCTCCACCACGCCTTCGTCCATCTCGCGATCGCCGAGGATCACCGCGAAGCGCGCGCCGAGCGAGTTCGCGCGGCGCAGCTGCGCCTTGATCGAGGCCTTGCGCGAGTCGACCTCGCAGCGAACGCCGGCCTTGCGCACGTCACGACCGAGGACGAGCGCAGCGTCCACGGCGCGGTCACCGATGGGCGCGATCACGACGTCGACGACGTTCCTGGGCACAACCATCTCGCTCGCGATGAGGAGCCGCTCGAGGCCGGCCGCGAAGCCGATGGCCGGCACGTCGGGGCCGCCGAGCTCGGTGACCATGCTGTCGTAGCGGCCGCCGCCCACGAGGGTGCTGCCGGCCCCGAGCTTGTCGTAGCCGCCCTTGATCTCGAAGAGCGTTCGTCCGTAGTAATCGAGGCCGCGCACGAGCTTCGGGTCGACCGTGTAGGCCGTGCCCAGCGCGTCGAGATGGCGGCGGAGGCCGTCCCAGTGGACGCGATCGTCGTCGCTCAGGAAATCAAGGATGGTCGGCGCGCCCTCGACCGCCGCGCGATCGGAGGCGCTCTTCGAATCGAGGATGCGCAGGGGATTCGTGCCGAGGCGGCGCTGCGAGTCGACGCTCAAGGTCTCTTTCTTGGGCTCCAGGAACTCCACGAGCGCCTGCTTGTACTTCGCCCGCGTCCCGGCGCTGCCGATCGAATTGACGAAGACGTCGGGCTTGGGGATGCCGATGTCGACGAGGAAGCCTACGAGCGCGTCGATCATCTCCGCGTCGCAGCCGGGCCCCGCGTCACCAAAGCACTCGGCGCCGACCTGGTAGAACTGGCGATACCGGCCCTTTGCCGGGCGCTCGCCGCGGAACATCGGGCCCAGGTAGTACCAGCGGGTCACCGGCTCGTCGTTGTGGACCTTGTGCTCGACGTACGCCCGCGCCGCGCCGGCGGTGCCCTCGGGACGGAGGGTCAGCGGCTCGTCGTGGTGGACGAAGGAGTACATCTCCTTCTCCACCACGTCGGTGGCCTCGCCGATGGTGCGGACGAAGAGGGGCGTGGGCTCCACATAAGGAGTCCGCACCTCGCGGTAGCCGAGGCGCTCCATCGAGGAACGAAACGCAGCCTCGACCCCGTGCCATCGCCCGATCTCGCCGGGCAGCACGTCATTCATGCCTTTCACGGCACGGACGGGGGTGGGGGCGGTCACGGGGCACGCTTATCACCTTGCCTGGCATGCGGGGTCAAGCAGAGGATTTTTGAGTGAAGCCGTGGGCTCACGCCTCGACGGCCGTCGCCTGACATTGCTTCTTGCATGTCGGGTCGTGCTTGTTTTCAATGGCGCGCCGTGACGCAGCCCCCTCCGAGCCCGAAGCCTGCGGCGCCGAAGCGTCGGATCTGCGCGCTCGACCTGGGCGCGGCGCGGGTGGGCGTGGCGCTCTCCGACGAGCTCGGGCTGATGGCGCACCCGCGCGGCGTCATCGCGGCGCGACCGCGGCCGAAGCTGCTGGAGGCGCTGAAGGAGCTCGTGACGTCGGAGAACGTGGGCCGCTTCGTGGTTGGCTTCCCGCTCGACATGCGCGGCACCGAGGGCGAGGCCGCGCGCCGTGCGCGCGCCATCGCGCAGGACATCGCCGACGCCACCTCGTGCGACGTCGAGCTCTTCGACGAGCGTCTCACCACCGTGCAGGCCCGGCGGGCGCTCACCGCCAGCGAGGTCTTCGGTCAGAAGGCGAAGGACCGCATCGACGAGGCGTCGGCGGTGGAGATCCTCCAGGCCTGGCTCGACACGCGCGCCGCGCGGCGCAAGCGAGGCAAGCGGTGAGCGACGCGCCGCCGTCGCACGCGCGCGAGAAGGTGCCGGGAAAGGGGCAGCGCGTGAATCGCGAGCGCCGCCGCCGCAAGCCCGTCCCGGATGAGAAGAGCACGGGCGGCAAGCGCGCCGCGCTCTTCTGGCTCTCCACGGTGATCGGCGCGCTGATGGCGCTCTTCGCTGGGTACTTCCTGGTCGTCTACCCGGCGAGCGCGGGGCCGGGGACCGGCAAGGACGTCGAGGTGACCATCGAGCGCGACGAGCCGCTGGCGTCGGTGATCGAGAAGCTCGACGCCGCGGGGCTCCTGGGATCGAGATTTCGCTTCACGATGTACACGAAGCTGTCGTCGCCGAAGATCGCGCCGGGCCCCCATCTCCTCACCGACGACGCGGGCCCGGGCGAGCTGCTCCGCCGCCTCGAGCGGCTCGGCAGCGCAAGCAAGGCGAAGGTCACCATCCCCGAGGGCTGGAACCGGTTCGACATCGCGAAGCGCCTGCAGTCGCTGCACGTCGCCTCGCAGGCGGCGTTCCTCGAGGCGACGGTCGACCCGCTGCTGCTCCGCGAGCTCGTGCTCGACGGCGACAGCGCCGAGGGCTTCCTCTTCCCGGCGACCTACGATTTCCCGAAGGACTCCGACCCACGCGACGTCGTGCGCCGGCTCAAGACCGAGTTCGATCGCCGCTACACGCAGCTCGAGCAGAACCACCGTCTCGGCATCGCGAACCTCGAGGGCTCGCTCGGGTGGACGCGCCGCGAGATCATCGTGCTCGCCTCGATGGTCGAAAAGGAGGCCGCCGTCGACGACGAGCGCCCCATCATCGCGAGCGTCTTCATCAACCGCCTGCGCGACCTGAACTTCAAGCGGAAGGTCCTCCAGTGCGACCCCACCGCCGGGTACGGCTGCCTGGTGCTGCGTGACCGCGTCCCGGCGTGCGTCGGCTACGCGGGCAAGATCACGCACGCCGTGAACGTCGACCCGCTCAACACGTACAGCACCTACGTGCACGAGGGCCTGCCGCCCGGGCCGATCGCGAACCCCGGCGTGAAGTCGCTCCAGGCCGTGCTGGCCCCCGCGAGCACGAAGTACCTCTACTTCGTGACCCGTGGCGAGGCGCGACGGCACCAGTTCAGCGAGACCCTCGAGGAGCACAACGCAGCCGTGAAAGATCTCCGGGATCGCCGAGAGCCGCATTGAACGACAGCCGGGAACGGCTACTCTGGCGGGCATGAGCTTCCGCCGCCTCCTGCCTTCCGCCCTCTTCACGCTGGTGCTCGCCTTGTTCGTCACGCTCGCGTCGAGCGCGCTCGCCGAAGGCATGATCTACACGGGCGACGCCGTCCGCACGAAGTCCGTCGGCCCCTTCACGGCGAAGGTCTATTCGATCCGCCACGATATGAAGGACAAGCCGGCGACGAAGTCGAAGCAGGCCGTCATCGACGCGGACACCGACAAGAAATTCACCTGGCGCATGCTTCGTGATGTCGAGTCGACGAAGATCAAGAAGGCCCTCACCGAGGCCCTCCAGATGAACGGTTTCAACGACGCGGGTCGCACCGGTCAGTTCGTCGGCGCGTTCAACAAGGAGGAGGTCAAGGAGAACTCGGCGGTCGTCATCAGCTACGCGGCGACGTCGAAGAACGTGACCATCTGGGTCCAGGGCGGCGGCAGCGCCACCATCGCGGGCGAGGACTTCATGAAGGCCGTCTGGAGCATCTGGCTCGGTAAGATCGATCAGCCCACCATGGGCGACCAGCTCATCTCCAAGCTCTGAGCCGACCGACACGTGCCCGAGGCCTGGCAGCTCGCAGCGCTCGGTGCGGCCGGCTTCATCGCGGCGCACTACCTCCTCCTCCGCGCCGCCTCCGGCAAGATCGGTGACTCGCTGGGCGCGCTCGTCCTCGAAGGCACCGCGGCGCTGGGCATCGCGCTCGCCTACGCGCTCGGCGTGCGCGGCGGCACGATGCCGGCGTCGCGCATGGGGGTGACGTTCGCGGTGCTCTCCGGGCTCTGCATCTCGGTCGGCAGCATTCTCCTCTTCTTCGCGCTCCGGCGCGGCGGCCCCGTGTCCTCCACCGGCACCATCGTGCTCGGCGGGGGCGTCGCGATCTCGTCGCTCCTCGCGCCCTGGCTCTTCCGCGAGCCGCTGAATGCGCGTCGCCTCGTCGGCGTCGCCCTCGGGATCACCGCCATGATCCTGCTCGCCACCGAGCGAGCGTCCACGACGGAGCTCCCCCCCCCATGACGCGCATGACCGGCCCGCATATCCTCGCCGGCGACATCGGCGGCACGCGCGCACGCTTCGCGCTGCTCGACGCTACGGGCCGCCGCGTGACCCACCAGGAGGTCCTCGAGAGCCAGGGCTTTGCGACGTTCGAGGCCGCGCTCACGCGCTTTCTCGTGGGCGCGCGCAAGGCGGGGAAGGTCGGCAAGAAGGCCCACGACATCGTCGCGGCGAGCTTCGGGATCGCGGGCCCGGTGGTCGATCAGCGCGTCAAGACCACGAACCTGCCGTGGACCGTCGACGCCGAGACCATCCGCGGCGAGCTCGGCGTCGCCAAGATCACGCTGCTCAACGACCTCGTGGCGGTGGGGCTCGGCGCGCTCGCCGCCGCGCCTTCCAAGCTGAAGGTCCTGCACCTCGGGCGTCCGCGCAAGACCGGAGGCAACGTGGCCGTGATCGCCGCTGGCACGGGCCTCGGCGAGGCCGCCTTCGTCTGGGACGGCCAGGTTCACGTCCCGTGCCCCACCGAAGGCGCGCACGTCGATTTCGGACCGCGCACGCCGCTCGAGGCGCAGCTCTGGACGACGCTCCAGCGCGAATACGGCCACGTGAGCTACGAGCGCGTCTGCGCGGGCTCCACGATTCATGTGCTCTACACGTTCTTCGTGCGCGAGTGCCACGTCGCCGAGTCGAAGGCGAACGCCGCGCAGGTCGCGCGCGCCGAGGACCACAACGTCGCGGTCGTCGAGCTGGCGGTGAGCGGCAAGAGCGAGGCGGCGATGCGCGCCATCGAGCTCTGGTCGAGCGTCTACGGCGCCGAGACCGGCAACCTCGCGCTCAAGTGCCTCGCCTCGTCCGGCGTCTACGTGTGCGGCGGCACGTCGGCCCGCCTCGTTGACGTCCTTGCGCACGGGCTGCCGGCGCGGAAGCCGCGCACGCCCGGCCACAGCCCGTTCCTCGACGCGTTCCTCGACAAGGGCCGCATGCGCCCGGTACTCGAGCAGATCCCGATCGCGGTATGCACCGAGCCGCTCGCCGGGCTCCTCGGGGCAGCCGCGCACGCCGCGCAGCAGGCGGCGCTCAGAACGTCGACTGGAGAACGAACGAGCCCGGCCCCACGCCGACCTTCACGTTCTCGCCCGAGCGCCCCTTCCAGTCGACGAGGAAGATAGCGAACACGCCGGTGACGACGGCGACGCCGCCGGTGACCGCTAGCAACACATTGGTGCGGAGCTGCTTGCTCTTGCCGGCGTCCAGGTTCGCCTGCGAGCGCTCGCCGTCGAACGTGTCCTTCTGGCTCGAGGTATCGAGCGCGGAGAGCGCCGTGAGCCCGCCGGCGATGACGGTGGCGCCTGCGCCGACGTAGACGGCGAGCGGAGGCAGCGGCTTCCGCTTGTCCTCGGGAGGCGGCGGAGGCGGCTCGATTTTCGCCACGGCCTGCGGCGGGGGCGGCGCCCTCATCTCTACCGGCGCGGCGAGCGTGACGTTCGTGATCGCCCCGGCGGGCGCGTTGGTCTTCTCCGTCGCGCTCTTGTCGCCGAACCTCGCGACGAGCTCGTGTGCGCCGGGGCTCACGTAGAGGACGGGCGGGGGAGGGAGGTCGACGGCCTCGCCGTCCACCGCCGCGGAGGAAGCGCCGTCGGCCTTGATGATCAGCTGCCCGAGCTTCGGCGCGAGCGCATCGAGCTCCCTCCTGGCCTTGTCGCGCGAGGGGGCCTTCTCGGGCGCATCCTTCAGGAAGCGCGCGTAGGCGTTCGCCGCCTTCGTCGAATCGCCGTTCTTCTGCCAGGCGCTCGCGGCGCTGAAGAGCGTCTTCGGGTCGGGTGCCTTCCTGTACGCCGACTCGTAGAGCTCGGCGGCCTCGCGAAAGCGCTTGTCCTTTGCGGCGGCGTTCGCCTTCTGGACGTCGGCCGCGGCCGCGGTCTTGTCGGCGGCGCTCGGATCGGCGGCCGCCGGCAACGTGAAGAGCACGAGGGTCGAGAGCAGAGCCGCCGAGCAGAGCGCGTGCATCGTCAGTCCCGGGCGCAGCGGAGGCCCGTCTTTCCGTACTTCGTCATCGGCGCGAAGGAGTAGCCGACCTGGCCCATGTTATGGCCCTCCCACGAGCCCTGCACGCCCCACTTGAAAGTGGGCGAGCGGCCCTTGTCGTCGACGAACATGCCGTCGGTGCCGGTGTGCTCGATGAGGTCGCCGCCGGCGTCCATGTGGCCAAGCGGGCCCTTGTCGACGGGGAAGCGCCCAGGCGCGGAGATGTAGAAGCTGTAGTCGAAGAGCTTCGCCGGGTTCGGCGCCGGGTACTGGTAGTTGTTCGACCAGTTTGCCGCGGCCACGCTGCACCCGGGGCACGCGCCCGCCGCGGCACCGAAGCCCTTGTCGGCGGGGCCGACGGTGACGAACACTCCGGCGATTTCGCCGTAGCCGCCGGCCCGCGGGGACGTTCCCCAGGGGAACTGCTGCGTGCCGTACATCTCCTTGTTCTCGGCGAACGTCTGGAGGCGGCCGCCGTCCCACGCGCAGAATGCCGCCGCGAGGGGCATCGGGATGCAGTTGATCGCCTTCGTATCGAGGACTTCCTGCGGGAAGCCCTGCGCGGAGTCTCCGTAGAACATGTTCACCGCGTCGGGCAGCCAGTACGTGTGCGTACCGTTACCCGCGACGAAGCAGCCCTGCTGCGCGCTCGGCTTGTCGGCGAGGTAGATGAAACTGCCGAGCTGCTCGTTGATCCCGAGATCGCCGGCGAGCCCGGAGGGCAGCTGGTCGACGAAGGGGTCGAGCTGCGCGACCGCGCCCGCGGAGAGCGTGGCCTTGTTCGCTTGGTACCAGGCCTTCACGTTGCCGTTCGTGCGCTCGACCATCGCGCGCACGCGACCGGCGGTCGCCTTGAACTTGTCGAGCTTCACGCCGCTCGCGAGCGGCAGGGAGAGGCAGCAGCTCTCGTGCACGATCCCCGGGGAGCCGACCTCGCCGGTGCCGCAGGTGTCGCCGCCCATGTGCGCGGTACAGCTGCGCGCGATGGCGCACTTCTTCTTGTAGTCGCAGCCGTCGGACGCGCAGTCGCCGTTGGCGCCGCAGGCCTTGCCGGTCGCGCACTTCGGCGCGCTGGTTGTCGTTCCGCCGCAGTCGAGGTCGGTCTCGTCGCCGTTCTTCACGCCGTCGTTGCTGGTGGGCGCGATGCACTTGCCGCCCGTGCAGACGAGGCTCGTGCAGTCGGGGCCGGCCACGCAGACGAGCCCGTCGGCGCAGCGCTTCGCGTCGCCCATGCCGCCGCAGTCGACGTCGGTCTCGTCACCGTTCTTGATGCCGTCGTCGTGGCGGGTCTCGGCGCATTTGCCCGCCACGCACGAAGCCGACGCGCAGTCGGGCCCGACCTTGCAGCCCTCGCCGGTCCGGCACTTCGGCGCGGGGCCGCCGCAGTCGATGCCCGTCTCGTCACCGTTGAGGATGCCGTCGGTGTGGGTGGGGGCCGCGCAGACGTGCGCGTTGCAGACCCCGGACTTGCAGTCGTAGCCCACGCCGCACGACTGCCCGTCGTCGGCACCGTTCGGGTTGCCCGTGAGCGGGCTGTTCGGGTCGCTGAGCAGGTCGGCATGGAGGCCATCGAAGATGGTGCAGCTGACGATGCAGAGGGCCGCCGCCGACCAGCCCATGACGGTGAAGCTTCTCCGCATCGATCTTCAGCCTACAGGCTCCAGGCGCGCGCGCGCGCTCCGGATGAACACTGCGGCAGACCGCCGATCCCTATGTAGGTGTCGCTGTAGCGCGCGGAGGGATCGTGATAGCTTCGCGCGCGATGAGCCCGCTCCGCAAAGACATCCTCGCCAGCGCCGCCAACATCGCCCGCGGGCTCGCGATCGACGCAGTCCACGCGAGCCAGAGCGGGCACCTCGGTCTGCCGCTCGGCTGCGCCGAGATCGGCGCCGTGCTCTTCGGCAGCGCGCTCCGATACTGCCCGACGCACCCGGAATGGCTCGACCGCGATCGCTTCGTGCTCTCCGCCGGTCACGGCTCGATGTTCCTCTATGCGTGGCTCCATCTCAGCGGCTACCCGGAGATGACGCTCGAGGAGCTGAAACGCTTCCGCCAGCTCGGCTCGAAGACCCCGGGCCATCCGGAGCTGATGCACGCGCCGGACGGCGTCGAGACCACGACCGGTCCGCTCGGACAGGGCATCGCGAACGCGGTGGGCATGGCGCTCTCGGCCAAGATGGCCGCGGCCCGCTTCAACACGAAGGAGCACGCGATCTTCGGCCATCACGTCGTCTGCCTCGCCGGTGACGGATGCATGCAGGAGGGCGTCGCGATGGAAGCCACGGAGTTCGCGGGCCACCAGAAGCTCGACAACCTGATCCTGATCTTCGACTCGAACGCCGTGACGCTCGATGCGATGGCGAGCGCCTCGCAGAGCCTCGACGTCGCGAAGAAGTTCGAGGCCATCGGCTTCGACGTGCAGACCGTCGACGGCCATGAGATGGAGGTCTTCCTCGCCGCGTACGACCGCGCGAAGGCGGCGGGCAGCGGCAAGCCGCAGCTCATCATCGCCAAGACGCTCATCGGCAAGGGCATCCCCGAGGTCGCGGGCACGCAGAAGGCCCACGGCGAAGGCGGCGCGAAGTTCGCTGACGCAGCGCGCAAGAACCTCGGCCTGCCCGAGGAGCACTTCTTCGTCTCGGACGGGGTGAAGGCGTTTTTCAAGGAGCACGAAAAGGAGCTCGAGGCGCAATACGCGGCGTGGGGCCTGACCTTCGAGGCGTGGAAGAAGGCGAGCCCCGAGCTCGCCGCGCAGCTCGCGGTGAGCCGCGCGCACGCGCACACCGTCGCGAAGGACACTGCGGCGCGCACGCCGGACGTCGCTGCGCTCTTCGCGGCCGTGCCCGAGTTCGCGGCCGACTCGAAGATCGCCACGCGGAAGGCCGCGCAGGACGTGCTCCAGCCGCTCTCCAAGGCGGTCCCGCTGCTCATCGGCGGCAGCGCCGACCTCTACGGCTCGACGCTCAACTACATCGGCGATCTGAAGACCGGGGACGACGACTTCACGGCCGGCCATCGCGCGGGCCGCAACATCCGCTTCGGCATCCGCGAGCACGGGATGTGCTCGATCATGAACGGCATCGCGGCCGACGGCATCTTCCGCCCCAGCGGCGCGACGTTCCTCATCTTCGCCGACTACTGCCGGCCCGCGCTGCGTCTCGCCGCGCTGAGCCATCTGCCGGTCATCTACGTCTTCACGCACGACAGCGTCGCGGTCGGCGAGGACGGACCGACGCACGAGCCCGTCGAGACCATCCCCGGCCTGCGCGTCATTCCGAACTTCGACGTGATCCGCCCGGCCGATCCCGAAGAGACGGCAGGCGCCTTCGTCGCCGCGCTCGACCGGACCGACGGTCCGACGCTCCTCGCGCTCACGCGCCAGGCGGTGCCTCTGCTCACGCAGATCCCGGTGAAGACCCGGCGCGAAGGCGTCCTCAAGGGCGGCTACATCGCGAAGAAGGAGACCGGCCCCCTCGACCTGATCCTGCTCTCCGCGGGGAGCGAGCTGCAGCTCGTGCTCAAGGCGGCGGAGACGCTCGGCGCGGGCACGCGCGTCGTGAGCATGCCGTGCTTCTCACGGTTCGATCGTCAGTCGGCGGAGTATCGCGAAGAGGTCCTCCCGCGTGCGTGCCGCCGCCGCGTCGCGATCGAGGCGACGGTCTCCTCGACCTGGGGCCGCTATGTCGGCCTCGACGGCATCGCGCTCGGCATCGACCGCTTCGGCATGTCCGCGCCGGGCGCGACGGTCATGAAGGAGCTCGGCATGACCGCCGAGCACGTCTTGGCAGCGGTCAAGCAGCTCCCGTAGGGCGCGAATCCCGACGTCAGCTCATGCCGCCCGCGGCGCGGTCGATGATCCAGCAGATCGAGCCACGGAAGTTGCGGATGACGCGGCCGGGGGTCTGCTCCACGTCGCCATTCGTCGACCAGATCTGCTCGAGCGCCGGGTGCTTGCTCTTTCCGAGCACGATCACCACGCTGGCGCGTGCGTTCTCCAGCACGGGGACGGTGAGGGTCAGGCGCGGCTCGCGGGGCTCGCCTTCGGAGCCCTTCGCCGGCACCGCCGCCACGAGGCGGTCGGTAACGTGCACGGTCTTGCCGCCAGGGAAGAGCGAGGCGGTGTGGCCGTCGTCGCCGATGCCCATCACGAGGAGATCGAGGGCGGGGAGTCCGCCCAGCTTGCTCTTCACCGTGTCGCGGAGCTCGGCCTCGTAGTCCTGCGCCGCGATCTCGACGTCCGACGCCTCGCCGCGCATGCGATGGACGTTCGCCTCGGGCACACCTGCGTGATCGAGGAAGGCCTGCTTCGCGGCGCCGTAGTTGCTGCGTTCGTGGGTCGGCGGGACGGCGCGCTCGTCGACCCAGTAGACGTGTACCTTCTTCCAGTCGATCGTCTCCAGAGCGAGCAGGCGGTACGCGTCGAGCGGGGAATTCCCGCCCGAGAGCGCGACGCTCGCGGTGCCGCGATCGCGGATGGCGTCCTGGATCGTCTTCGTGATGCGGTTGCACGCCTCGCGCGCCGCCTGAGCGGCATCCTGCGTCGCGATGAGGAGCCCGGGAACGACCTTGGTGACCAATGTGCTTCCT
This sequence comes from Polyangiaceae bacterium, assembly GCA_043732195.1. Taxonomy (GTDB): domain Bacteria; phylum Myxococcota_A; class Polyangia; order Polyangiales; family Polyangiaceae; genus Labilithrix. The sequence goes on along the minus strand of JAYTHX010000250.1, from coordinate 14,676 downwards.
CGCAGTGCTGGGGATCAGACGGTGAGACCGTCTTCGACGATGTGCTCGGCGAACGCGACGGACTCGTCGAACGCCGGGTCGCTCTTCGGGCGATGGAGCGTCCGCTCGAGCCACTTCGCGGCCTTGTTCGCGCTCAGGCGAACGCGCTGCTCGAGCGGCGCGCTGCCGGCGATCACGTGCTTCCAGAGCACGACGTCGGCGTCGGCCGTGGCGCCCTCGCGCCCGCTGCTGTTGCCGCTCGCGAGATCGCGCTCGATCGAGCCGACCATCTTCACGCCCTCGTGCTCGGCCTCGAGGATCACCACCGCCAGCGAATCGGGCGCGACCCCGGCCGGCCGGGCGACGGCGCCGAGCTCGATGATCACGGTCGCGCCGTCGGGACGCTTGAAGCGCGTCTTGCCGCCGAGTCGTGTCGTCTTCCAGTCGAGGCGCGTCGCGAGCCAGCCGAGGAGCAACGCGGGCTCGGAGCCGAGGCGGGCGCCCGGATCGGAAGCCTGCTTGACCGTGATCTTCGTGATCCGGGAGGGGAGGTGGCGCGAATCTGCGGGGTCGAAGAAGCGGGCGATCATCTCCTGCCACGGCGCGAGGCGCGTCCACGCCATGTCCGAGATCTGAGGTGCGTTGTGCTGCTTGCGGGCCCACTTCGCCACGTTGAGCAGCGAGGCGAGCGACGTGTACATGCTGTCGAGGATGACGCGGTGCGCGTCGTTCGCGAGATCCTCGAAGACGGGATCGTCGACGTGCACGCGCCCGAGCCACACGAGCGCGGTGGGGATCTCGGGCACCAGGAACGCCTCGATGGCGCTTGCGGAGCGCGCCGCGGCGTTGCCGGTAGCCCAGAGCGTGATGCGCTCCGAGCAGATGTTCTTGCCGCCCTCGATGGAGCAGACTGCGGTGGCCTCGCCGGTGATCTCGTCGCCCGGGGCGTCGGGCTCGACCGATGCGAGGATCACGCGGGAAGGAATGCTCGCCGTCACCTCGTCCACCACGGGGGTGTAGCGGTCGAGCAGCTCGCGCGAGCTGGCCACCACCTCCAGGTTCATCGTGCAGACGCGGGACTTGGGCGCGGCGCCGTCGTCGTCGGGCGAGGCCCAGAGATCGCGGAGCTCCTTCTCGAGACGGGCGATCAGGTTTCCGGCGCCGCCGGCGCTCACGGCTTCCTCCAGCGCCGGCCGTCGCGGGCGAGAAGGTCGTCGGCCTGCTCGGGACCCCATGTGCCGGCGGGGTACACGGGCGGCGGCGCGCTCGCCTCGGCGCGCCACGCGTCGAGTACGTGGTCCATGTACGCCCACTGCTCCTCGACCTCGTCGCGACGCGTGAAGAGCGTGGCCTCGCCGCGCATCGCGTCGAGCAGGAGCCGCTCGTACGCCTCGGGCGTGTTCGATCCGAATGCGGAGCCGTAACGGAAGTCCATCGCGACGTCGCGGAGGATGGTGGCCTGGCCCGGCTCCTTGGTGGTGAAGCGCAGCGCGATGCCCTCGTCGGGCTGGATGCGCATGGTGAGCACGTTGGGTGAGATGCCGCCGTCGGGCGCGCGAAAGAGGCCGTGCGGCACCTTCTTGAACTGGATCGCGATCTCGGTGACGCGCCGCGGGAGGCGCTTGCCGGCGCGGACGTAGAACGGCACGCCGCCCCAGCGCCAGTTGTCGACGTGGACGCGCATGGCCACGAAGGTCTCGACGCGCGAGTCTTTCGCGACATCCGGCTCGTCGCGGTAGGCAGGGGCTTCCTCGCCCTTCACGTGGCCTTTCGCGTACTGGCCGCGCACCACGTTGTCCTGCACCTGCGAGCGCTCCATGGCGCGCAGCGAGCGGAGGACCTTCACCTTCTCGTCGCGCACGGCGTCGGCGGCGAGCGAGATGGGCGGCTCCATCGCGGTGAGGCAGAGCAGCTGCATCAGGTGGTTCTCCACGATGTCGCGTGTCACGCCGGTCTGCTCGAAGAACTTGCCGCGTCCCTCGACGCCGATCTCCTCCGCCACCGTGATCTGCACGTGGTCGACGTGCTCGCGGTTCCACAGTGGCTCGAAGAGGCTGTTGGCGAAGCGGAACACGAGGAGGTTCTGGACGGTCTCCTTGCCGAGGTAGTGGTCGATGCGAAAGACCTGTGACTCGTCGAAGGTCTGCGCGACGGTGTCGTTCAGCTCCTTCGCGCTCGCGAGGTCGTGCCCGAACGGCTTCTCGATGATCACGCGCGACCACGCCGCACCCGAGCGGTTGGCGCTGGGAGGAGCGACGAGGCCGGCCTCCTTGAGGTTCTTCATGATGACGCCGAAGTCAGCGGGCGGCACCGCGAGGTAGAAGAGGCGATTGCCGGCGGTGCCGCGCTCCTTGTCGAGCCCCTCGAGGTGCTCGCGGAGCTTGATGTAGGTCGTGGGGTCCTCGAACGTGCCGGCCACGTAGCTGAGGCCGCGCTCGAAGTCGGTCCAGAGCGTCGGGTCGATGGGCTTGCGGCGCGAGTGCTGGCCGACGCCCTCCTTCATCTCGGCGCGGAACTGGTCGTCGGTCTTCGCGCGCCGCGCCACGCCGACCACCGCGAAGCCGCTCGGCAGCGAGCGGCTCACGGCGAGGTTGTAGAGTGCAGGCATCAACTTGCGCCGCGTGAGATCGCCGGACGCGCCGAAGATGACGACGGCGCACGGCTCGCCCGTGCGGTCCTCGACGAGGCCGCGGCGGAGGGGATTCGCTGCCTGCATCGTGCTCAAGCTTTCTTGACGGCGTGACCGCCGAACTCGTTGCGCAGCGCCGAGAGGACGCGCATCGCGAACGAGTTGTCCTGGCGCGACGTGAAGCGCGCGAACAGCGCCGCGGCGATGGTGGGGACGGGGACCGCGTGCGCGATCGCCTCGTTGACCGTCCAGCGGCCTTCGCCGGAATCGTCGACGTACGCCTTCAGCTCCTTGAGCTCCGGATCCTTGTTGAACGCGCGCTCGGCGAGCTCGAGGAGCCAGCTGCGGACGACCGAGCCGTGGTTCCACACGCTGGTGACCTGCTTCAGGTCGTAGCCGAACTCCGTCGCCTTCAGGAGCTCGAAGCCCTCGGCGTAGGACTGCATCATCGCGTACTCGATGCCGTTGTGGACCATCTTGCAGAAGTGGCCGGCGCCTGCCTTGCCGAAGTAGCCGAGGCCGTCCTTTGGCGCGAGCGTGGTCAGCGCGGGAAGGATGGTCTCGTACGCGCTCTTGTCGCCGCCGACCATGAGGCAGTAGCCGACCTCGAGGCCCCAGATGCCGCCCGACGTTCCCGCGTCGAGGAAGCGGATCTTCTTCTCGGCGAGCTCGGCAGAGTGGCGGATCGAGTCGCGGAAGTTGGAGTTGCCGCCATCGATCACGATGTCGCTGGGCGCGAGCGTCTTCCCGAGCTCGGCGATGGTCTCCTCGGTCGGCTTGCCGGCGGGCACCATGACCCACACTGCCTTGGTGCCGGTCAGCTTGGCGACGACGTCCGCCAGCGAGGAGGCGCCGGTCGCACCCTCCTTCACGAGCTTCTCAACTGCGGCGGGGTCGCGGTCGAACGCGACTACTTGGTGGCCGCCGCCCAGCAACCGCTTGACCATGTTGCCGCCCATCTTCCCCAAGCCAACGATCGCGATCTGCATGGTCTAGCTCCTTCTCTGGCGCGGGAGGATACACCGCTCGGGCGATCGCGAAATGGACGAAACCCGACCGGCATCTGCGACGTAGCGTTGAGAGTGAAGAGCCTGCTCACCCGCGAGCAGAGCTCCGCCGTGCTGCCGTACCGTCGTGAAATCCCCCGTTTTTCCTGCGGAATCGCAGCTTGCCATCAAGGGAATCGGTCTTAGGTTGAGGACATGCAAAACGGGGCCCAGAATCAACCCGACCTTTCGGGCAAGCTGCTCGGTTTCGTTCGCGTGGTCGTGGGCGGCCAAGCCTTCGAGCTTGCGGTCCAGTCGATGTCCTTCGAGAAGGACAGCGCAGGAACCGCAGGAGGCTTTTTCTCGAAGGACGGACAGCTCGGAATCCTCGTGGACGAGGCGGCGAGCCCGTCCGAGGCGAAGGCCCAGATCGAGCAGGCCACGGCGGAAGCTGTCCGCCACCTGTCTCGCCGGGTCCTCAACTAGATCACACGAACCTCAGCTCGCTCGATGAACTCGAGCGACGCGATGCGGGTGAGCCGCATCGGAACAATTGCGACGCGCCATGCGTCTTGCCTCCGAGCCCGAGTGAAAAGTTTCCACTCGGGGCTTCCTTGGGGGAAGGACGAGCCTACGTGCATCTCAGGAGCCATCGAACATCATGAATCCCAATCTCGATCCGACCAGCAGCCCGTCCGACACCACCAACGAGACCTCGGACACGCCGAAGGTCGAGAGCTCGGAGCCCCAGAAGCCCCGCCGGCCGCGCGGATTCGCGGCCATGGATCGCTCCAAGGTGAGCGAGATCGCCAGCAAGGGCGGCAAGGCGGCTCATGCCGCAGGTACCGCGCACCAGTTCTCCAGCGACGAAGCGCGCAACGCGGGTCGCAAGGGCGGCGTAGCTCCTCACGTCCGCCGCGGGCGCGGGCCCCGCAACGCGAACGTTACCTCCCCCCCGAGTGGCGGGCAGAAGGAGGGGGCCACGGAGTGAAGGGGTTGGGGGGCCCGGTCACTCGACCGGGAGCATCGGAGTCGGGCGAAAGTGACGGGGAGGGATGGAGAGGCGACGACGTCACTCCATCCCTTTCATTGTTTAATCGGTCCCTGTCTGTTGCCTCGCGCCCCGCTTCCGGGGTTTCTTTCGACCCGTGAGCGACCTGCCGCCGATCCGAGTTCACCATCCGCACGTCGAGGCGCGGCCCGACCTGCTCGCGGGTAGCCCGGTCGTCCGCGGCACGAAGGTCCCGATCCGCCGCCTCTGGGCGTGGCATCGAAAAGGCGTCACCGTGGAAACCCTCATCAAGCGGTACCCGCAGCTCGGCCCGGCCAAGGTGCTCTGCGCGCTCGCCTTCGCATACGACAACGAGGACGTCGTCGAGGCCGATCTGGAGCGCGAACGCGTGATGCTCGACGCGGAGGCCGAGAAGGTCCCCGGAGCGATGGCGCAGACGCGCCTACCTTTCGCGGGTCCGAACGGCGGCAAGTGAGCGTTTTCGCGGAATATTGAAAACTTTTCCTTTGCCCGGGCGTCCGAAGGGGCTGCCATGAGGACGCGAGGGAACGCTTGGGCCGCTGGTGAACGAACAGGCCCGCCGCGCGGGATCGCGGCCTTCCGTGAGCACGGCCCCGTGCTCGGAAGCGTGTGCATGGCGCTCCTCGGTGAGCCCGCCGCCGCCGAGCGCGCGCTCGAACGCGTCGCCGCCGAGGCCGGCTCGGCACGCTTCGAGGCGAGCGAGGATCTGCTCGTCCGCCTGCTCGGCATGGCGCGGGTCGCGTGCTCGAACCAGCTCTCGAAGCTGCCCATCCGGAGCATGTCGGCGGGCCTCGCGCCTGCGTCGTCGTCCGAAGCGGAAGGGGCGCTCGCGCGCTCGGGCCTCGGGAGCCTCAAGCCGACCGAGCGCGAGGCGGTGGTCCTCCACGTGGTCGGCGGTCTCGACGCCGCGCAGGTCGCCAACGCCTGCGGCATCGACCTCACGACGGCGCGCACGCGCATCGCGCGCGGCGTCTCTCAGCTGGTGGAACAGGAGAAGCAACGATGAGCGATACGACGTGTCTGAAATTTCACGAGGACATCGTCGGACTGCTCGAAGGGACCGCCGCCGCCGCGCTGAAGGAGCACGTCGCGAGCTGTGATCTCTGCCGCGATGCACGGCACGACCTCGAGAGCGTGCTGCACCGGGTCGCGCGCGCGGGCGACGACCTTTCCTTCACGCCCGCGCTCGCCGATCGCCTCGCGGCGCTCGCCGCCGAGGCCGCCGCCGAGGCCGAGAACCTCACGGCGTTCGCCGATCGCGTCAGCGAGACGCGCATGCGCGATTCCAACGCCGTTGCGCCGGCTGCTGCGCCCGGCCCCGCGCCCACGAGGCCGCGCAGCAAGAAGGCTCTCTGGCTGCTGCTCGCGGCCTGCGCGAGCGTCGGCGTCAGCACTGTGGCCGGCTTCAAGCTCGCCGATCGACAGCGGTCGCCGGAGCTCGCGGCCACCCGCTCGTGGCACGGCAAGGTCGCGCACGTCGCGCGCAGCGGCGCCGACACGAGCGGTGGCCTCTCCGTCACCACCCCGTCCGGCAAGACCGAGCTCGGGGACGGCGCCGAGATCAAGGCCGGCATGCACCTCTCGACCGACGGCCGCACGCGCGCGCGTCTCGAGCTCGACGACGGCAGCTTCTTCGTCCTCGACCGCGCCACCGAGCTAACGATCGAGAGCGCGCCGCGGACCATCACCCTCGACGACGGCGCGCTCATCGCCGACGTCGCCCACCTCGAGGGCGCGCCTGCCGCCTGGGTCAACACCCCGAGCGGCCGCATCCGCGTCCTCGGGACGAGGCTCGCGGTCACCGCCGCGAGCGACCGCACGAACGTCGAGGTGTTGCGCGGCGAAGTGGAGGTCACGAGCGCGTCGGGGACGCCGCAGCAAGTCTCCGCGGGCCAGGAAGGCGTCGTCTCCAAGGACGGCCGCATCGACGTGGCCCCCGCGAACGATCTCGCCCAGCGCGCAGCGTTCGGCGAGCAGCTCATCGCAACGCACAACGAGGACACCGACGCGCCAGCGAGCGGCCTCGGCGAGCTACGCGCGCGTCGGCCCGGCCGCACCGACGAGAAGGATCACGCGGTGCACCTCGCAAAGCACAACGTGAAGGTCCGCATCGCCGGCAACGTCGCGCGCACCGAGATCGACGAGGTCTTCTCCAACGACACCGACGACGAGCTCGAAGGCATCTACCGCTTCCCGCTGCCGCACGGCGCGCAGGTCGAGCGCCTCGCCCTCGAGGTCGACGGCAAGCTCGTCGACGGCGAGTTCATCGACAAGGCCAAGGCAGCCGCCATCTGGCGCGGCGCCATCCAGCACGCGGCCCCGCAGCAGCCGCGTCCGAAGGAGGAGCTGGTCTGGGTTCCGGGCCCCTGGCACGACCCGGCGCTCCTCGAGTGGGCGCGAGGCGGCCGCTTCGAGCTCAAGATCTTCCCGATCCCCAAGAAGGGCTCGCGCCGCGTCATCATTGCCTACACCGAGACGGTGGCGCCGGTCTCCGGCCTGCGGCGCTACACGTATCCGCTGCCCCAGGGCTCGTCGAGCAAGCTCACCATCGACAACTTCGAGGTCGATGCGCAGGTGCTCGGCCACGACGTGAAGACCGGCGTACACGCCCGCGGCTACGAGCTGGAGAAGAAGACGGAGGGCAGCGCCGAGCGCCTCTCCGCGAGCATGAGCGCGTTCACCCCGTCCGGCGATCTGGCGATCGAGTACGGCCTCGACGACCGCGCGACCGACGTCACGGTCTGGGCCTACACCGCGCCCGCCGTGCTCTCGACCGCCGCGGCAGTGAACGCCCCCGCCGCCGCGAAGGGGGCGCCCGAGGCAAAGAAGGAGGCCGACACCATCGGCAACGACCCGTTCGTCACTGTCGCACTCCGTCCCAAGCTCCCGAAGTGGGCCGACACGAAGCCGCGCGACCAGGTGATCGTGCTCGACGCTGGCCGCGCCATGTTCGGCGAGCGCTTCGCCCGCGCAAAGCGCCTCGCCGTGCAGATCACGCAGGAGATGGACCGCCGTGATCGCGTCACGGTGCTCGCCTGCGACGTCACGTGCAAGGCGCTTCCCGGGGGCTTCGCCGCGCCCGGCGCGCCCGCCGCGCACGACGTCGACGCGTTTCTCGCCACCCACACGCCGGACGGCGCCAGTGATCTCGTGGGCGCGGTGCGCGCTGCGGCCTCGGTCGCAGGGCACGACAAGGCGCGGGATCTCCGCGTCGTCGTGTTGAGCGACGGCGTCGCCACGGCGGGCTATCGCTCGAACAGTCGCATCGCGACCGAGGTCGGCGAGGCCATGAACGAAGGCCGCGCGGAGGTGGTGACGGTTCCGATCGGCGCCGACGCCGACGTGACTCTCCTCGGCGAGATCGCCCGCGGTGGTGGCGGCGTCGTGGTCCCGTACCAGCCGGGCCAGCGGCTCGAGGCGACCGCGCTGGAGGTGCTGAACGCCACCTACGGGACCACGCTGCGGGACGTCGAGGTCATCCTGCCCGCGGGCCTGCGTGACGTGGCTCCGGCCTCGCTACCGCCGCTCCGCGCAGGTTCCGAGACCATCGTGACCGCGCGTCTCACGGGCGACGCCGTGAAGGGCGACATCATCCTCCGCGGCAAGGTCGGCGGTGACCCGTTCGAGGCGAAGTACCCGATCGACGTGAAGGCTACCAGCGAGGCCGGTAACGCGTTCGTGCCCCGTCTCTACGCGGCGGCCCGCATCGCCGATCGCGAGCGCGACGCCACCGACGCGCAGAAGTCCGAGCTCGTGGCGCTCTCGCGGCGCTTCGCGATGCCTTCGCGCTTCACGTCGCTCCTCGTCCTCGAGAGCGAGGCGATGTTCAAGGCATTCGGCATCGAGCGCGCGGACCACGCCGCGCAGTGGACCGGCGAGGCCGTGGCCACGGGCTCCGTGATCGCGACCCTCAGCGCGGGAGGGAAGGGCGCGAGCGGCCACGCGTCGCGGGGCGACCTCGACAAAAACGACCCGTTCGGCGCCGACGACCTGTCGGCGAGCGCCCTCACTGACGTGAAGAAGGACAGCTCCGAGGCCGCGGGTATCCGCGGCCTCGGGCTCAAGGGACAGGGGATCGGCGTCGGCGGCAGCGGCAGCGGGTTCGGCAACGGCGCTACCGCTGGCCCAGGCCGCGCCGCGCCGGCCCCCGCCACCCCTCCCGCCGCGACCCTCACCCCGCAGCAGCAGGCCGAGCGCCCCGCCGCGCCGGCAAAGCCGAAGGCGGCTGCCCCCGCTGACGGCGCTCCGTCGAACCGCCCCTCGATGGACGAGCTCTCGGACAACGTCGGCCGCCGTGGTGGAGGCCAGTTCATGCGCAAGGTGTTCGTGCGCCGCGCGGCGATCTCCTCCGACCCGACGCCCTCGGTGCCCGCCGAGAGGATCGCGGCGGCGCGCAGCGCGCTGCAGGCCGCGCCGGACGAGCGCGGCAAGTACAAGGAGCTCGCGAAGCTCCTCGCCCTCGGTGGCCAGCTCGACGAGCTCGGCGAGACGCTCGAGAAATGGTCGACGCGCGATCCGCTCGATGCGGACGCCATCGTCGGACGCGCGGACCTCGCCGCGCGACGAGGGGATCGCGAGGGCTCGCTCCGCATCCTCGGCGGCGCGCTCGCGGCGAGCGCCATGGGCCGTGACGAGGCGTTCGTGCTCGCGACCACCATCGCGCGCAGCTACGAGCGGCTCGGCCGCGCCGAGGCCTGTTCCTTCAACGTCACGGCGGCGGAGATCCGCCCGGCCGACAACGAGGCGATGGCGCGCGCCGTCGCGTGTGAACGTCGGCTCGGCCGCGGCAAGTCTGCCGACCGCTGGCTGGACACGATGCAGGAGCCGCGGCGCCTCCTGGTGACGAACGCGGCGGCGAAGGTCGACCCGGCGAAGGCCGAGGCCACCAACGGCGACGTCGTCGTGAGCGCGACCTGGGACGGCGGCGCCGATCTCGACGTGGTGCTGCTCGATCCCTTCGGCCGCCGCGCAGGCGTCGCGTCGCGCATGAAGGGCGCGCGCCTCGAGGGCGCGACGTCGCGCGACCACGAGACGCTCGCGCTCGCCACGAACGAATCGGGCTCTTTCGTCATCGAGATGGTCCGCGCGGGGACCGGCGAGTCGGGGCGCGACGTCCCGGTCTCCGGCAAGCTGAGTATCCGGGCGTTCGGTCAATCGCAGACCGTTCCGTTCACGCTCACCGGCGCACGCATCCAGGTGGGCCGCGTCGACACGCACTGGGAGACGCAGCTCGTGCCCGTCGACGACGGTTTACCGCAGCCGCAGGAAGCGCGGCTCTTCGACCGCGGGGCGGCGGCCGGAGCGCTGGCGCGCATCGGCGTGAGCCAGTGCGCCGCGAGCGGTCAGGTCGGCACGGGGCACGTGTCGGTGACGTTCAGCCCGTCGGGCCGGGTCTCCGAGGCGGTCGTCGACGACGCGGTCTTCTCGGGAACGCCAGCGGGTCGCTGCGTGATCTCGGCGTTTTTCAGCGCGTCGGTCGCGCCGTTCAACGGTAGTCCGGTACGCGTCGGCAAGAGCTTCACGATCGGCTCACCGCGCTGACGACGTCGGCGTCCGCGTGGCTCAGCGCTGGGTCGCGTCGACGATCTTCGCGACCGCCTCGAGGGCCTCGATGACGCGCGCGCGCTCGCCGCGCGGCACCTTCTCGAGGAGCGAGCCGAATGCGGAGCTCGCGCCTGCGCCCACCGACTGCGCGGCGCGGCGGCCTCGCGGCGTGAGGCGCACGTCGGTCTGGCGGCCGTCGTCGGAGCCCTTCTGACGTGCGACCAAGGCGCCGCCGGGGCGCTTCGGGTCCGCGAGACCGGAGAGGTTGCGGCTCGCGGTCGAGGGATCGATGCCGAGGAGGGTGGCGAGTGTCGAGGTCGACACGGCGCCCTTCTCTGCGATGAGCTGCAACGTCTCTGCCTGCTGCGGGGTCACGTCACCGGCGCGAGCACGCTCGCGCGCGACGCGACCGAGACCGCGAGCAAGTGCGAGGAGAGCGCGTGCGAACCTGTCCTGGTCGGCCATGGGAAGAGGTCATGTACTCTACAACTCTTGGTTCCGCGTCAAGCGTCGAGTGAAGGAAAGCCGCTTTTCAGTGGGCAAGACGGCGATATATCGCAACCTTCTCGAAACACTCCACGTCGCTTTCGCGAGCGCCGCGCACGCGCAGCGCGACGCGGGGCACGGTCCGCGCGTCGTTCAACGCGCGAAGGAGCGCGGAGGAGCGCGGAGGAGCGCGGAGGAGCGCGAGGAGCGCAGGCGGCGCGGCGCAAATCACGTCGCGGGTTGCACGAGGGCGGTTTGCGCTCTAGCGTGTCCGCGAACGCCAGCCCTCTGCCCGGCGTCGGAGCGACTCCGTGAACGAATCGATGTCAGCGCGAAGCAAGCGTCCGGAGACCTGCCGGATGTTCGAGACCGAGCTCTTCGAGCGGTTCTCCCGGATCCATCCCGCCACCGTGTTCGTCGTGTGGGTGCCGATCCTGCTCGCGTGCTTCTACCGGAGCTGGGCCCGCGACGTGCTGCCAGTGCTTTCGATTGCTGGCCTCGTTGGCGCGGGACTCTTCCTCTGGACGCTCTGCGAGTACGTCCTGCATCGCTGGGTCTTCCACTGGATGGACGGCACCCCGCGCGGTCGGCGCATCCACTTCCTCCTCCACGGCGTGCACCACGACTTCCCGAACGACAAGGACCGCCTCGTGATGCCGCTCGGCGCGAGCCTGCCGCTCGGCGCGGTCTTCCTCGGCGCGTTCTGTCTGCTCTTCGGGATGACGGCGGCGGAGCCGCTCTTCGCCGGCATGGTGATCGGTTACCTCGTCTACGACGGCACGCACTACGCCGTTCACCACTTCAAGCAGACCACCCGCGTGGGGCGCTTCATCAGGCGCCATCACATGCTTCATCACCACATGGATCACGACGGCGGCTTCGGCGTCTCGTCGCCGCTCTGGGACGTTGTCTTCCGGACGATGCCGAGCGTGAAGAAGCCTGCGGCGCGGCCCAGCGCGACCACGTCGTCCTGACGTCCTGACCGGCCTGCAGCTCGGTTTGGCGAGCGGGCGGCGGTCAGCTTCAGCGAACGTGCCCGGTGACCGGGGAGCCCTGCGGCGCCGCGACGACCGGCATCGGAACGTGGGCGACGGAGATCGCCATGACGCGCCCGTTGAGGATCGCGCCGGCTTGAGCGCCAACTAGGAACGCGGCGAGCGTGCCGATCAGCGCGATGGCGATGATGGCGGACTTGGTTGCCATTCTGCTTTGCATTTGGTCGACCTCCTTGAAGGCGCGCGATCCACGAAAGCAAGCGGGCAGACGAGAGCAGAGCGAAGCGGCGTCAGAAGCAGCGGATGGTGAGAGCACCATCGGCGAGTCGTTGGCCATAATCTACGCTCGCGAAGCGCGACCGCTACGAGCGAATTGCCCCAACGAGCATCTTTTTGGGTGCGATTCAGCCACACCATTCCGTGCATGAGCCCACCGTGCTAACGTTTCCTCGTGTCGCCAGAGGGCATGTTCCTGCGGCCAATGTTGTTAGTCTCGGAATCACTACCGCGATGAGTCAGGGGCAGAAGGCACCCAAGTCGTCGGACGACGGCGGTGCGGCGAAGAAGTCCGAGATCGGAACGATTCTCGCGAATCGCTACGAGGTCCTGCGCGAGCTCGGGCGCGGAGGCATGGGCGTCGTCTACCTTTGCAAGGACGGCGTCACGCACGAGCGCGTCGCGTTGAAGAGGCTTCGTCCGCCCGACGAAGCGAAGGCCACGCGCGCCGAGGAGAGCTGGTGGTTCCAGCAGGAGGCGCGTGCCGTCGCCGCGCTCGATCATCCGGCGATCGTGCGCGCGCGTGACTTCGGGACGCTGCACGACGGCTCTCCCTACCTCGTGATGGACGCGCTGCCGGGGCGCAGCGTCCACGAGTGGATGCACACGACGACCATGCCGTGGTCGGTGATCTGGGCGCTCGTCGATCAGACGCTCGCCGGCCTTGGTCACGCGCACGCGCGCCACATCATACACGGCGACCTCAAGCCGTCGAACGTGATGCTCGATCTCGCGTCGACGGGCCGCGGCCCCCGCGCGTACATCCTCGACCTCGGTCTCGCCTGGCTGCGCGACTCGCGTCACGACTCGCGGCTCGACGGCGCGCCGGAGCCCGAGCTCGCAGTGCATGCGGGCGCCGGTACGGTTGGCTGGGTCGCCCCCGAGCAGATCCGCAAGCAGGCAACGCTCGTCGGTCCCGCGACCGATCTCTACGCGCTCGGTTGCATCCTCTACCGCGTGCTGACCGGCAAGGAGGTCTTCGAGGGCACTGCTCAGGAGGTGCTGCGCGCGCACAAGCGCACGCCTGTCCCGGCCCCCGCGCTGCCCGAGGGCGTCCCGCCGGGGGCAGGCGCGTTCATCCAGAGGCTGCTCGCGAAGAAGCCGTGGCATCGCTTCGATCTCGCCGCCGACGCGCGGCGCGTCTGGGCGCAGTTCCGCCCGCGCCACGCGCCGACGCTCGAGGAGACGGTCGCGAGCGCGCCGGTCCCGCCGCCCGAGCCGTCGTCGACGCCCGACATGGGCCGCGCCGTCGCCGCGGCGCGCGCGCTCGCCCCCGGCCTGCTCTCGCTGCGTCCTTCGCCGATGGTAGCGCGCGAGCCCGAGCGCCAGGAGATGATGGACATCGTCCTGTCCGTCTGCGCGGGCCAGCCGCCGCAGCACCGGATGGTGGCGCTGATCGGCGAGGCCGGCGTGGGCAAGAGCCGCCTCGCCGAGTGGGTCTGCGAGCAGGTCCACGAGCGCGGCCTCATGTGGCCGCTGCGCGCACGCTACGGGCGCACGCCTTCGCCGCTCGACGGCCTGACCGGCGCGGTGAACTCGTTCTACGGGCTCCAGGGCGCCGACCGCGAGACCGTCGAGCAGACGCTGCTCGATCGCTGGGAGGTCGACAAGGGCGACGGCGAGGAGCTCTCGTGGGTGGCGGCGACCGCGGAGTGGCTGCGCCCCACGCCGCCCGGCACCGTGCCGCCCGTCGGTCCCACCGGCAAACGCTTCGTGCTCGACACGCCGGAGCTCCGCTTCGCCGTCTCGCGCCGCGTGCTCGAGCGCATCGGCACCGATCGTCCGCTGATGATCTGGTTCGACGATCTGCATCTCACGAGCGCGAATACTTTCGAGATGCTCTCGCGCATGCGCCGCGACAGCCCGAAGCTGCGCCTCCTCATCGTCGCCACCGCTCGCAGCGAGTCGCTCGAAACCGACCTCGACGCCGCGGTGCGCATGGAGGCGCTCCGCGCCGACTGGGGAGGAAAGGTCGTCGACATGAAGCCGCTCGGCGTGGAGGAGACCGAGGTCCTTCTCCGCGCGACGCTTCCGCTCCAGGATCCGGCGGTCCATGCCGCGGTCCAGCAGAGCCGCGGCAACCCGCTCTTCGCGCTTCAGCTGCTTCACGCGTGGGCGGGCGGCGGCTATCTCACGCTCGAGAACGGCAAGTACAAGGTGCCGGAGGAGGCTCTGCACGGCCGCGCCATCACCACCGCCGACCTCTGGGACGAGCGGCTCCGCGCCGTTCCCACCGATCTCCGGCTCGCGGCGTACGCCGCCGCGGCCCTCGGAGACGACGTCCGCGGCGTGGTCCTGAAGGCGCTCCTCGCCGCGCTCGGCATGGACCCGCGCGACGCGCTCGTCGCGCTCACGCGCGCGCAGATCCTCCTCGCCTCCGGCAACGATCAGTTCCGCTGGCCGCACGCGCTGCTCCAGGAGCACCTCCTCGGCCGCCTCCACGAGCGCAACGACGCGCCGGCCATCTTCCGGCTCGCGGCCAACGCGCTCGCCAAGCATCCCGAGGTCGGCTCGCGGCGCATCATGAAGCACCGCGTGCGCAACCTCCTGCGCGCCGGAGACGACGACGTCGCGGCCCGCCTCATGTTCAGCTTCATCGAGGGCGCCTGGGCACGTGGTCGCGATACTGCCGCCACGCTGAAGGACGTCGCGATGCTCGAGGGCCGCGTCACCGGCGTCGCCGCTGCCGAGTATGCGTACTGGCGTGCGGAGGCGCTCCGGCACATCGGCAAGCTCGAGGAGGCTCGT
>JAYTHX010000249.1:0-4583 GCA_043732195.1 Polyangiaceae bacterium | reverse complement strand
GCTTGTCGCCCGCCACCGCCTTCTCGACCGTGAACGTGTCCTCGTAGACGACCCCGCTGTCCTCGAACAGGATGACCTTCAGCTGGACGCGCGCCGCGCGGCCCGAGGGCAGGCGCACGTCGTCGAACGCGATGACCTCGACCTCGAGCGAGGGCGCGGAGCCCCCGAGCACGCGGCGGAAGCCATGCGCCTCGAACATGCTGCGACCGAGCTCACGACGGACGAACGTCTCGGGCCGCTCCGTCCAGCGCCAGTCGTCGTAGTAGCCGAGCTCGTACGCGGCATCCCGGTAGGCGATGCGCTCGCGGAGGTTCGACCCCGAAGACACGCGGCCGAGGCGCACCTCGACGGCGTCGTTCGGCGCCGGCGCCGCCGGTGCCGCGGAGGCGTCGGCGTTCGTGAGCCGAGGCTTCACGACCTCCGGGCTGAAGTAGCGGATGTTGACCACGTCCGCCTTCGACGTGAGCGCGCAGCCGGCGGTGCCGGCGAGCGCAGCGGCCGCGAGGAGTGCGATCGCGAGGGTGGAGCTCTGGTTCTTCATTTCGCAGCCTTCGTCTTCCCTTTGCCCTTGAGCAGCATGTCCGGATCTCGTTCGAGGGCTTCGGTGAGCGAGCGGATGGCCTCGGCGGCCTCGCTCACGTCACGTAGTGTCGCCTCGAGGTCGCGCTGCGTGCCCCGGCCGTTGCGGCCCATCTCGCCGAACGCCTCGGTGGCGTGGGTGGCGCTCGCGACGAGGCCCTTCTCGCCGTCGAGCCGCGCGAGCACGTCGGTCAGCTTGGCCACCGCGACCTGGAGGTCACTCAGCGTACCGACCGCCTTGTCGCCGATGTTGGCCTTGTCGATGCGCGCCACCGTGGCCTGGAGCGTCGTCATGACCTGATCGGCGTGACCGGCGGTGCTTGCGAGCTTGCCCGCGAAGTCGTCCTTCTCGAGGACGGCGAGCTGGCGATCGACCTTGCCCATGATCATGACCACGGCGTCGACCATCTCCGGCAGGCGCTCCATCGCCTTGCTGATCGTGTCCTCGAGGTTCTTCATCATGCTCGGCGCGGCCGGGATGTAGTGCTCGGCATCGACCTGGAACGGCAGCTCGGGCGGCTGGTTGCTCTTCACGTCGAAGAAGTCGATGGCGATGAACTTCACGCCGGTGATCCCCTGCGAGCCGAGCTGCGCGCGGAGGTCGGGCGGGACGGCGAACTTCTCCTTGCCGGCCACCTTCGTCTTGGCGGTCTCGGTGAGCCCCATCCGTTTGATGTCCTTCACGTCGAGCTCGCTCACGACATCGACCATGCGATGGTCGGGCGCGATCTCGATGGCCGACACGTTGCCGATGCTCACGCCGCGGAACTTCACCGGCGAGCCGAGCTCGAGGCCCTGCACCGACTCGTTGAAATAAGAGTGGTACTTGATGGTCTGCTTCCGCGTGGTCGCGACGCCCAGCAGGACGGCAGCGACGACGGCGCAGCCGATCCCGAAGATGACGAACAGACCGAGCTTGTAGTGATTGGTGGGGGCGGCCATGAATCAGGAGTCCTTGCTCTTGCGGTTGAAGAAGTCGCTCACACGCTTGTCGGAGCTGCTCTTGAGCTCGCGTGGGTCGCCGGTCGCGATGATGGTCTTCTCGACCTTGTCGAGCATGATCACGCGGTCGGCGATGCGGAAGATGCTCTCGAGCTCGTGGGTGACCACGACGACGGTGAGGCCGAGCGCCTTCGACAGCGTGACGATCAGCTCGTCGAGGTCGGCGGCCATGATCGGATCGAGGCCGGCAGATGGCTCGTCGAGGAACACGAGCTCGGGCTCGAGCGCCAGCGCGCGCGCGATCGCGGCGCGCTTCTTCATGCCTCCGGAGAGCTCCGCGGGCAGTTTGTCGGCGGCGCCGTCGAGGCCGACGAGCTTCAGCTTCGCGCGCGCGATCGCGGCGATCGCGTCCTCCGGCAGATCGGTCCATTCCTCGAGCGGCAGCGCGACGTTCTCGCCCACGGTGAGCGATCCGAAGAGCGCGCCCGCCTGGAACATGACCCCGAAGGGCGGCAGGCCCGCCTCGAGGTCCGGGAAGCCGCGGCCGGCGATGTCGATCTCGCCGGCGATCGGCTCCTCGAGCCCGATGAGGAAGCGGAGGAGCGTCGACTTGCCGGCGCCGCTGCCGCCGAGGATCGAGAACACCTCACCCCGGTTGACCTGGAAGTTGAGGTCCCTCTGGAGGATGACGTCGCCCCAGCCGATGGTGAGCGCCTTGACGTCGATGATCGGCTTCTCGGCCACGGCACGGCCGCGTCGCGGCATCGTGCGCTCGACACGGACGAGGCTGGAGCGCACCGGGACGCCGCGCGGGGCGTTCGGGAACTGCGACCGATCGAGCGGCTTGAGGCGGGTGGTATCCATGGTCGTCTCAGAGGTCGAAGATGCGGAAGGTGACGGTGAAGAGCGCGTCGATTATGACGAGCGCGAACAGCGACGTCACGACGGTGGAGGTGGTGCGCTTGCCCACGCCCTCGGCGCCGCCCGAGGCCGCGAAGCCCTGCTGGCAGGCGATGAGGCCGATGGCGACCGCAAAGACGCCGGCCTTGATGAGCCCGGTGGCGACGTCCCAGGCCTGGACCGCCTTGAGCGTCTCGATCATGTAGCCCTGCGTGGTGAGCTGGAGATCGGTGATGCCGACCGCCAGACCGCCCGCGATGCCGATGAAGTCGGCGACGAGGGTGAGGACGGGTACGACGATGAGGAGCGCGATGATGCGCGGGACGACGAGCCAGCCGAACGGCGTGAGGCCGAGCGTGCGGAGCGCGTCGACCTCCTCGTTGACCTTCATCGATCCGATCTCGGCGGCGAAGGCCGCGCCCGAGCGTCCGCAGACGATGATCGCGGTCATGAGCGGCGCGAGCTCGCGCGTCAGCGAGATGCCCACGAGATCAGCGACGTAGATGTTCGCGCCGAACATCTTGAGCTGCTTGGCCGACTGGAACGCCATGACGAAGCCGACCAGGAAGTTGATGAGCACCACGATGGGGACGGCGTCGGCGCCCGTCTTGTTGATTAGCGGGGCGACCTCTTTCCAGTGGCCGAGGCGGGGGTGCCGGACGAGGGTCACGGCGGCGAGCACCATGCTGCCGAGGAAGTCGAGGATGCCCTTCGCTTCCTCCACAGCGTCGACCGTGCCGCGCCCGACCTGCTCGATCGCGCTGTCGGCCTTCCGCTTTCTCCCCCCCTTCGCGACGCCGTCGTGGCCGGAGTAGAGCTCGACGATCTTCTCGACGTTCTTGTTCGCGCCCGTCAGCTCCGCGGACACGCCCTTGCGCGCCAGCTCGGCGCGCAGCTCCACGAGGAGCGCCATGACGCCGCCATCCGCGGCGTTGACCTTGGAGAGGTCGAACGTCAGGGCGCCGGTGGCGCCGTCCGTCTGCGCGCGGACGTTCTTCCAGATCGCAGAGGCATCGTGCATCCGCAGGTCACCGGCCAACCGGATGATCGTTCCATCCTTCTCGATGGTGTACGGCTCGGCGGGAACCGAGGCCCGGGAGCCGGCGGACATGGGAAGAATTTCGGCCACGAACCACAAGCACGGGTCGGGCCGTGCCCTCGAGCTGCGCGTTTACCCCTGCGATCGTCAGGTTTCGTGCCAGTCCGACAGGCGGTACGTGACAAGCTGCCTCACAGCGACGCAAATATCCATCAGGGGCTCCGGGCGGCTCGCCGGTCGGCGGAAGGATGGTACCGACGCGCATCTCCCGCTCGTACGGACGGAACGCAGCGACGAAGACGCTCATCACGATCGGCGCGACGATGAGGCCCGCGAGACCGAACACCTCGATGCCGCCGAGGAGCACCGCCGAGGAGCACGATGAGCGTGAGCAGCGGATGGGATTTTCCGCGCGCGCCTACGATTCGCGGCCGGATGACGTACGCGGCGAGCAACGCGATCACGAGATGACCGCGAGGCGAACCGCGGCTGCGGGGGCGACTGCACCGCCACCCACAACCGCAACACCGTCCTCATCGCAGGCAGCGGCGTCCTGCAGGGCATCGGCGTCGGCATGGTGCTCGCGAGCTTCCTCATCCCGGAGAAGGTCGCGACCGCGACCATCGCCGCGGGCCCGGTCAAGATGCAGGTCGTCCCCACCGCGGGCGGCATGGGCGCGGTCGGCACGTTCCGATCGCGCGCGCGATCCCCGCGCGCGCGGGCCCCGCGCGGTGGCGCGGTGGCGCGGTGGCGCGGTGGCAAGAAGAGCTGCCACTCCGTGGCCGAGCGCTCGTGCGCCGCGGGTTCTCCAGCGATGGATCGCCGATCCAGCACGAGCGGCTGACCACCGCGGTGGTCCAATAATTTCAGCGCTCGAATGAGCGTAGCGCGGCCAGGCAGGCCCGATTGCCAGCCTGCCTCGGGATCGGGGGCATCCGCCGTGCAGTGCGCTGTGCATGAGCAAGATCTCTTCGCGCGCGCTCGGTTCGGGTCTCGTCACGCTGCTTGCGCTCGGCACCCTCGGCTCGGCGAGCGGCTGCTCCAGGTCGGAGGAGGCGCCCGCCCGCAGCGCTTGGTCGTGTGGAAACGAGGAGGTCCCGATGGGCTCCGTGGTGCGCTGCAC
>JAYTHX010000248.1:0-34685 GCA_043732195.1 Polyangiaceae bacterium | reverse complement strand
CGAGAGGCCCCCATGTACAAGACAAAGAACGATCTACCCGAGAACGCGCGCTCCAAGGCCATCGAGCTGCTGAACGCTCGCCTTGCCGACGCCATCGATCTGCAGACGCAGACCAAGCATGCTCATTGGAACGTGAAGGGCCCGGACTTCATCTCGCTGCACGAGCTGTTCGACAAGATCAACGACGACGTCGAGGAATACATCGACCTCATCGCGGAGCGAGCGGTCCAGCTCGGCGGTCGCGCCGAGGGCACCGCTCGAACCGTCGCTGCGCGTTCCACGCTGCCGGAATACGGGGCGAAGGGCGGTAACGGTCGCGAACATGTGGAGGCTCTCTCCACGGCGCTGGCTGCATTCGGCAAGGTCGCGCGTCATGCGATCGGTGAGCTCGACGAGCTCGACGACGCAGACTCCGTCGATATCCTCACCGAAGTTTCGCGCGGGGTGGACAAGTGGTTGTGGTTCGTCGAGGCGCATCTCCAGGCCGACCGCTGAAGAAGGGGCAAGCGCATCGCCGGCCACGGGTGAATATCCTCCGGCGGCGCGCTGGCGTCCTCACGAGCGCCGGAGCGCACGGGAAGCTTTGCACTGCCGATGACATCCTCACCACTTCGGTGTGTGTCGCCTCCCCGCCGGTGCGCAAGGCCGCGGGAGCACGAGAAGCCGCCCAGCCTCGCCCCCGCGGCTCCCGCGGCCCCGGTTGCGACAGCCCAACGCACTATATCCAGTTACAGATGGCATGCGAGAGGCAAACTCTTGCCTCCGGTCAATATTGATTGAGCGAGGGGGGTCAATATCAATCAATCAGCGCCAACAGATGTCAGGATACCATTGCATGAAGACCGTCACATTGCCGTCGGGCAAACGCGTGTCAGCCCTCGGTTTGGGAACCTGGTATATGGGGGAAAATCGGGCCACCCGCACGGAAGAGATCGCGACGCTTCGCCTTGGTCTTGACCTTGGTATGACTCTCATCGACACAGCAGAGATGTATGGCGACGGCCGTTCGGAAGAGCTGGTCGCCGAGGCGATAGAAGGCAGACGCGACGAAGTCTTCCTCGTGAGCAAGGTCTCTCCAGGTCACGCGTCCCGCAAGGGTGCAGTGGCTGCCTGCGAGCGCAGCTTGGCGAGGCTTGGCACCGACCGTATCGACCTGTACCTCCTGCATTGGCGTGGCAATGTGCCGTTCGCAGAGACGATAGAGGCGTTCGTGGCGCTTCAAAAGGCCGGCAAGATTCACCATTTCGGTGTCAGCAACCTCGATCTCGCGGACATGCAGGAACTGGAGTCCGTTCCCGACGGCTCCGCTGTGGCAACCAATCAACTCCTCTACAACCTCGCTCGCCGCGGCATCGAATGGGATTTGCTTGCCTGGCTCCGTGAGCGCCGAATTCCAGTCATGGCTTATTCTCCGATCGAGCAAGCCAGACTTACCCTGAATCCGAAGCTCGTCGAGTTCGCCGGGCGCCACGGCATGACACCCGCACAAGCCGGCTTGGCCTGGTTGCTGGCGCATGACGACGTGATCGTCATTCCTAAAACCGGTCATCGCGACCGGTTGAAGGAAAATATCGGTGCGTTGGAGCATCGTCTGACCCAAGCGCAACTCGCCGAGCTGGATCGCTCGTTCCCACCGCCGACAGGCCCGCATCCGTTGGAGATGCTTTGATCGTAGGGAAGCGGCGCTGTCGGATCGCCGCACCGGCCGCCCCGCGAACCATGCGGTCGCGTAGCGCTGCATGGTCACAACCTGCGAAGGTAGGCGAAGGCGCGGCTAGCGCGAGACCGCCACCCACCACGCGCGGCGCTTTTCCACCGGATGCAGCGCGTGCCACAGCTCCGCCGGGAGGAACATCGTGGCTCTGCAGTACTGGCATTCCGTCAAGCGGCGCATATCGGACTTCAGGCGCAGCTTGCCGCCGCACTCCTGGCAAGCGAACGCCACCGTCTTCTCCGAGGGCGCGACCGCGAGCTCCACGGGTTCGAAGAATTGCCGGAGGTCGGCGAACTGCGCCGAGATCCAGTGGGGCCGACCGAAGGTGCGTGTCGGGTGCTGGCACCGCGCGCAGAAGATCGGTCCCTCGTAGCCCAGCGGCTGCGTGAGCGGGAGCGGCGCCTCGCATGCCGAGCACGCGGGCATCTGCTCGCGGAACCGCGCGAAGAGCGGGAGCTCCGACATCACGCCCGCCGAGAGCTCGAGGCTGAAGGTCTTGCCGTTGGGGAACGCCTCGAACAGCTGGAAGAAGAGCCCGTTCCAGTAGGTCATCGGCACGGGGATCACGCTCTCGCATGCTCGGCAGTGCAGCTCGCCGCGCAGCCCGCTGATCACCACCGCGCTCCCGCACTCCGGACAGTCCGTACGCGCGAAGATCGCCACGAAGCCCATCGACATCGCCGTCAGCCTAGCAAGGCAGCCTCAGATCTCGATCTGGATTCCCAGCTCGATCACCCGCCCCGGGGGGAGGCGGAAGAACGCCGACGCCGGCACGGCATTGTTGCTCAGGAACTTGAAGAAGAGCTTCCGCGGCAAGCTGAGCCTCGACTTACCCGTGAACACCAACGACTCGCGACCGAGGAAGAACGAGAGATCGTTGAGGTCGACGTCGATGCCGAACTTTGCGAGCTGGAGCATCGTCTTCGGGATGTCAGGCGTCTCCATGAACCCGAGCACGACCTTTGCGCCGAAGAGGCCGTACCCGTGGTCTACGACTTCGACGATCCGCTGGTCCTCCGGGACGGTCGGAACGTGCTTCGTCTGCACGGTGAGGAAGACGATGTGCTCGTGGAGCGCTTTCGCGTGCTTGAAGTAGTGAATGAGGGAGTGCGGCGCCCCCGGGTTGCTGGTCATGAAGACCGCGGTGCCCTTGACGCGCACCGGCTTCTCCTCCTTGATGCTCGAGAGGAAGAGATCCATCGGCAGAGAGGTCTGTTGCATCGCCGTGGCCAGCGCAGCGCGGCCCTTGCGCCAGGTCAGCATCACGAAGGCGACGACCGCAGCGATGAAAATGGTGACGTAGCCGCCCTCCATGAACTGCGTCGCGTTGCTCACGAAGAAGCCGAGGTCGATGCAGATCAGCACCGCGCACACCGGACCGATGACGTAGGGCCGCCAGTGCCAGACGCGCGTGGCCACGAGGTAGAAGAGGATCGTGGTGAACGCCATGGTCCCCGTGACCGCGAGCCCGTAGGCGGGCGCGAGGCTGTGGGAATTCTTGAAGACCAGCACCAGCATGATGCAGAGCACCAGGTAGGCCCAGTTGACCTCCGGGATGTAGATCTGCCCCTCCACGTGCGCATTGGTGTGCACCACGTTGACGCGCGGGAACAGGCCGAGCTGGATGGCCTGCCCCACGAGCGAGAAGGCGCCGGAGATGAGCGCCTGGCTCGCGATGATGGTGGCGAGCCAGCTGATCACGACGAGCGGGTAGACGAAGCCGGGCGTCGACGGCACGAGCGCGAAGAAGACGTTGCCGCCCTCGATGGGCGTGGGGTCGAGCAGGCGCGAGCCCTGACCGAGGTAGTTCAGCGCGAGCGCGGGCCACACGATCCAGAACCACGCGCGCCGCACCGCGGGCCGACTGAAGTGCCCCATGTCCGCATAGAGCGCCTCGCAGCCGGTGATGCACAGGTCGACCGAGCCGATGACGTAGAGAGTGGCTCTCGGGAAGTTGCCGACGTAGCGCACCGCGTGGATCGGGTTGATCGCCGCGACCACCTCCGGGTGCTTCACGATGCTCGCGAGCCCCATCGCGGCGATGGTGGCGAACCATACAGCCATCGCCGGCGCGAAGACGTTGCCGACGCGGTGCGTGCCGAAGCGCTGGATGCCGAACAGCGCGACGAGCGTGGCGATCGAGAGCCACGGCACGAACGGCGCCCAGCGCGGCGTGATGACCTCGAGCCCCTCCCAGGCCGACATGATCGAGAGCGACGGCGTGATCACGCCGTCGCCGAGGATGAGGCCCGAGCCGATGACCGCCATCAGCACGATGAGGCTCATCGCTCGCACCGTGAACAGCTTCGCGGCGCGCGACTTGAGCAGCGCGAGGATCGAGAACATCCCGCCCTCGCCCTGGTTGTCGGCGCGCAGGATCAAGATCACGTACTTGAGCGTCACGACCAGCGCGATCGCCCAGAAGAACATCGAGGTCCAGCCGAGGACCTCCTCGCGGCCGTAGTATTGACCGAACTGCATCGTGACCTTCGTCTTGATGCTCTGCGTTGCGGCCAGATGCGAGGAGACGGTCTCCGACATCGCGTAGAGCGGCGAGGTGCCGATATCGCCGAACACCACGCCGAGCGCGGCCCACACGAGCACGCGCAGCGCGGCCACGGGGTGGGCGCCGGTCGCGGTGGCGGGTGGCGACTTGCTGGTGACGGGAGGCGAGGCGGCGTCGTCGAGCTGCATGAGTCGTGGGGCAGACTAGACGCAGGACCGTGCGGATCGCGCCGCCAGACGCCCGTGGGCTGCGTTTTAATGCTTCCCAAATGGCCGCTCTGCCGTGTGATGGTCGAAAATGATCCAGGCGCAGCGCGCCCTTGCAACGTGATTGGGACGCGGAACCTGCGGTCTCCCTGCGCCAAGTTCTCTACACTCGCAGCGAGAGCCATGATGAAAACCACGCCTGTCTTCGTCGCGACCGCGGTGGTCCTCGGCGCGATCCTCGCTGGCGCCTGCGGCTCCAGCAGCGACTCCGAGTTCGCAGATCCGAACGGCGCGAGCAGCGGGGGGCCGGGCTCGTCGAGCGGTGTGCTCGGCGGCGGCACGGGCGACGCGAGCAGCAAGCCCTGCACGGGGCTCTGCCTCCAGCAGAAGACGTGTGCCGGCGGCGGAAGCACGACCGTGAGCGGCAAGGTCTTCGACCCTGCCGGCAAGGTCCCGCTCTACAACGTCATCGTCTACGTGCCGAACGCGCCGGTGGCCGCGCTCACGAGCGGCGCGTCGTGCGATCGCTGCGGTGACGTCAGCGGCGATCCGCTCGTGTCGGCCATCACCGATACGTCGGGCAAGTTCACGCTCACGAACGTGCCAGTCGGCGCGAAGATCCCGCTCGTCGTGCAGGTCGGCAAGTGGCGGCGCCAGCTCACCATCACCAACGTCGCCGAGTGCACCGACACCCCGCTCACCACCGAGCAGACGCGCTTGCCCAAAAATCACGCGGAGGGCGACATCCCCAAGATGGCGCTCACCACGGGCGGCGCCGACGCGATGGAGTGTTTTCTCCGCAAGGTCGGCCTCGAGGACAGCGAGTTCTCGGTGGGCGGTGGTGCCGGCCGCGTGCACTTCTACGCCGGCTCCCCGAGCGGCAACACCACCACCGCGAAGTTCGACGGTGCGCACGGCGGCGCCAGCTTCGCCCCCGCGCAGGGCTTCTGGTCCGATGCGAGCAAGCTCGGCGCCTACGACATCGTGCTGCTCTCGTGCGAGGGCCAGACCTACCCGGCGACGAAGCCGCAGCCCGCGCTCGACGCGCTCTACGACTACACGACCAAGGGCGGTCGCGTCTTCGCCTCGCACTGGCACCGCTTCTGGTTCGACCCGCGCGCCGACAACAACGGCGCGGTCATGGGCACCACGAAGTTCGGCGACCTCGGCACCTGGAACGACGACAAAGGCTTCAGCAACAGCATCGCCGCCACCGTCGACAACACGTTCCCCAAGGGCAAGGCGATGGAGGAGTGGCTCGGCAACGTCGGCGCGCTCCAGGCCGGCAAGCTGCCCATCGACGGCGCGAAGAAGAACCTCGAGACCGTGAACCCGGCCAACGCGCAGCAGTGGATCACGTACGCCGGGCCCCAGGCGGTCGAGTACATGTCGTTCAACATCCCGACCGGCGTCCCCGACGACAAGAAGTGCGGCCGTGCTGTCTACAGCGATCTCCACGTCTCCGCGGGCGTCGGCGACACCCCGGGACCCGCGTGGCCGGGCGGCTGCAAGACCACCGAGCTCTCGCCGCAGGAGAAGGCGCTGGAGTTCATGCTCTTCGACCTCTCGTCGTGCATCCAGAGCGACCAGGCGCCCCCGACCCCGCCGGGCACGGTGAAGTGATCCCGCGAGCGCATGGGCGGGGTCTCGCGGGCATCGCCACCAGACGCTCCGATGCGATGCGAACGACACGGTGCGCGGCGTGAGCGACCGGTTTCGCGTCGTATCCCACTCCGCGGCGAGCGCGGGAAAGCGGTTCGCGAGCGCGGTCGCCGGCGTCACCCGGAGCCCCGAACAGTAAGGACACCCCGAGCGGCGGCTGCGACGATTCGAGATGCGCGCGCGTCACACGTGCTCTTCCGCCTGCGAGCAGCGCCACCACACCTCCTTGCGGGCTGCTGCGACGGTGTCGCGGGGTGTCAGCTTTCCGTTCTTGGTGGGGTGCCACTCGCGCGCGAGCGCCGGCGCGAGGGTGGCGAGGCTGTTCGTGGTCGAGACCCGGCGCCCGGCGCAGAAGGGGCAGCCCCTCCCGCGGCCCGTGCGGTGCTTTGGTGCAACTCGCCACTCGTGGTCACGACCCGCCGCACATCGCCACCAGATCGGTCGATTGGAGCCGTAGCTGACCTCGCTCGGCAGGAGGTCGTAGTTCCTGTCGGGATGCCACTGCGCGAGCAGCCGCGGGTAGCCGGAAACCAGTAGCGTGAGCCCCTCTCGCGTTGCATGCGGGCAATCACCGTAGCGTCTTCGAAGACGCGCGGGGTCTCCTCTCGCGGACGAATCGGCGCTCTCGACGGTTCTCGAATGCGCTTGTTCAACGATGCCGTTCCACCATCGACCTGCTAGGTTCCTTCGCACCGAGCGGGCCCCGATGCAGATCTCCGCGCAGCAGCCCTTTACCGCCTTCCTCGCGTCGCTCGTCGCGCTCACGCTCGGCTGTGATGGGGGTGCGGCCGCGGCCGCGAAGAAGGAAGACGCTGCGGCGCCGCCGCCGATCGTCGAGCGTCACGACCAGCAGCTGATCGTCCCTGCGACCTCGCCGCTGCGCACCCGGCTCGTGATCGCGCCTGCCCAGTCGGAGAACGTCCAGCGCCAGCTCCTCGCGCCGGCCTCCGTGGAGGCCGAGCCGTCGCGTCTCGCGAAGATCGCACCCCCGCTCGCGGGCCGCGTGGTGAAGCTCTTCGTGCGCTTTGGCGACACCGTCAAGCAGGGCGCTCCGCTCTTCACGCTCGATGCCCCCGACCTCGTGTCGGCGCAGTCCGACTACCTGAAGGCGAAGTCCGCGCTCGCCCAGAGCGAGCGCAACCTCGCACGTCAGCGCGACCTCCGCGAGCATGGGATCGGCGCCGAGCGCGAGCTCGAGCAATCGCAGACCGATCGCGACACCGTCAAGAGCGAGCTCGATCGCACGGTCACGCGGCTCGGACTGCTGCATGTCGGCGCCGGCAACGTGGGCGGTCCTCTCACGATGACGTCGCCGATCGCCGGGCGCGTCATCGACCTCTCCACCGCGCCCGGGCAGTACCAGAACGACCCGGCGGCAGTGCTGATGATCATCGCCGACCTCTCGACCATCTGGCTGACCGCGAACGTGCAGGAGAAGGACATCCGGCACGTCAAGCAGGGCGACGAGGCGACCGCCTCGTTCTCCGCCTATCCCGGCGAGAAGTTCTCCGGGCACGTCCTGTTCGTCGGCGACCTCCTCGACCCCGAGACGCGCACCATCAAGGTCCGCGTCGCCTTCGGCAACGACGACTTTCGCCTCAAGCCGGGAATGTTCGCCACCGTGACGTTCCGCAGCAAGCCCGCTCCCGAGGTGGTGGTCCCCACGGCCAGTGTGGTGATCAGCGGCGAGAAGAGCAGCGTCTACGTCGAGACGGCGCCTTGGACCTTCGAGAAGCGCGAGGTCGAGGTCGGCGAGCAACTCGCGGAAAAGATCGTCGTGACCAGGAACCTGACGGCGGGTACGCGCATCGTCGTCGCGAACGCCGTCCTGTTCCCATGAGCGCGTGGCCATGAACGAGCGGTCATGATCGCGCGGCTGGTCGCGGTGGCGCTTTCGAAGCGCTGGCTCGTCGTCGCGGTCTTCGTGATGGTCGCGGTATTCGGCTATTACTCGTGGACGACGCTCGCGGTCGAGGCCTATCCCGACATCGCCGATGTCACGGCGCAGGTCGTGACGCAGCACCCCGGACACGCCGCAGAGGAGGTCGAGGAGCAGATCACTATCCCCCTCGAGCGCGAGCTGAACGGCATTCCCGGGCTGCAGATCATGCGCTCGCGCAGCACCTTCGGGCTCTCGCTCATCACGCTCGTCTTCCGCGACGGCTCGGACGACTACTGGGCGCGTACGCGCATCCGCGAGCGGATCGCCGGCGTCGATCTCCCCGAGGGCGCGACGCCCGGCCTCGACCCGCTCACCTCGCCGATAGGCGAGATCTTTCGCTATACGCTGGTCTCGCCCTCGAAGACCGAGCGCGAGCTGAAGGAGCTCCAGCAGTGGGTGGTGATCCCCACCATCAAGCAGGTCTACGGCGTGGCCGACGTCACGAATTTCGGCGGCGAGACCACGCAGTTCCAGCTGGCCCTCGATCCGGCGCGGCTCGCGCAATACAACCTCTCGCTTCCGCAGGTCATCGCGGCGGTCAAGGCGAACAACGCCAATGCGGGCGGCAGCATTCTCGTCCGCGGTGACCAGGCCGCGGTCGTGCGCGGCATCGGCCTCGTGCGGAACCTCGACGATCTAGGCAATATCGTCGTCGCGCAATCCAAAGGAACTCCGATCTTCCTCAAGAACCTCGGTACGCTGCAGCTCGGCGCGCTGGCGCGAAACGGGATCGCCGGCAAGGACCGTGACCCCGATGTCGTATCGGGGATCGTGCTGCTGCTCCGGGGCTCGAATCCCTCGAACGTGCTCGAGGGTATCCACGAGAAGGTAGCGCTGCTCAATCGCTCGGTGCTCCCGCCCGACGTCAAGCTCGTTCCCTATCTCGATCGGACCGAGCTGGTGCACACCACGCTGAACACGGTGTCGCACACGCTGCTCGAGGGCATGGGGCTCGTCCTGCTCGTCCTCATTGCGTTCCTCGGTAGCCCGCGGAGCGCCTTGATCGTCGCGATCACCATCCCGCTCGCGCTGCTGATCGCGTTCATCCTGATGTCGCTCACCGACATCCCTGCGAACCTCCTCTCGCTCGGCGCGATCGACTTCGGCATCATCGTCGACGGCTCGATCGTCGTCTTGGAGAACGTGCTGCGGAAGCGAGAGGAGAAGCCCACGGAGCGCTTGACCGTCAGCGACGCCATCGAAGCGGCGACGCAGGTCGCGCGCCCGGTCTTCTTCGCGACCGTCATCATCATCACCGCGTATCTCCCGCTCTTTGCCTTTCAGCGCGTGGAGAAGAAGCTGTTCACGCCGATGGCGTACACCGTCGGCTACGCGCTCGCGGGCGCCGCGCTCGTTGCCTTGACCCTCATCCCGGGCCTCGCGCTCGCAGCCCTGGCGAAGCCGCGAAAGGTGTTCCATAACCCGGTCCTCGGCTGGCTCGGCGATCGCTACAACGTGGTGCTCGGTCGCCTGGTGGCACGACCCTGGCTGTCGCTCCTGCCCGGCGTGGGGGCGCTGGTCGTGGCCGTATTTCTTGCCCTGACCGTCGGGCGCGAGTTCTTGCCCGAGCTCGACGAGGGCTCGATCTGGTTGCAGGTCACCTTGCCGCCCGGCCTCTCGCTCGAGAAGGCGAGCGCCATGGCGAGCGAGATCCGCGCGGTGACCCGCGAGTCCCCCGAGGTGAGCTACATCGTCACGCAGCTCGGTCGTAACGACGACGGCACCGACTCCTGGACATTCTCGCATATCGAATCATCGGTCGGGCTCCATCCGTATTCGACGTGGAAGGAGGGCAAGACGAAGCACGATCTGATCGCGGAGCTCTCCAAGCGCTACGCGAGGATCCCCGGGGTGACGGTCGGGTTCTCGCAGCCCATGATCGATGGCGTGAACGACAAGATCGCCGGTGCCCACAGCGAGCTGGTGGTCAAGGTCTATGGCAACGATTTCGCGGAGACGCGCCGGATCGCGGAGGAGACCTTCGACATCCTGAATTCCGTCCCCGGCGCGGTCGACGTCGCGATCGACCAGGAGCCTCCGCTTCCCCAGCTTCAGATCAACGTGGACCGCGAGGCTGCCGCGCGCTTCGGGATCAACGTGTCGGACATCGCCGACCTCATCGAGGTGGGCATCGGCGGCAAGCCGATCGGGCAGCTCTTTCGCGGCGAGCGCCGGTACGACGTGACCATCCGGTTCGTGGAGAGCGTTCGCTCCAGCGCCGACGCGATCGGGAACTTGATCCTGACGGCGCCGGGCGGCGCGCGCATCCCGCTCTCGCAGGTCGCGAACATCGCGCTCAAGACGGGCGAGAGCACCATCACCCGCGAGAGCAACAAGCGGCACCTCACGGTGAAGGTCAATCTGCGCGGGCGCGGCCTGTCCTCGTTCCTCGGTGAGGCGGAGGGGCGGCTCCAGCGCGAGATCAAGTACGACCACGAGAAGTACGAGGTGACCTGGGGCGGCCAGTTCGAGAACCAAGCGCGCGCGCAGCAGCGGCTCGCGCTGATCCTTCCGCTGGTCCTCGGCCTCATCTTCCTGCTCCTCTACGGCGCCTTCGGCACGCTGCGGCACGCGGCGCTGATCCTGGTCAGTGTGCCGCTCGCCCTGCTCGGCGGAATGGTGGCCCTTCACCTCCGCGGAATGACCCTGAACGTCTCCAGTGCCGTCGGCTTCATCGCGCTCTTCGGCGTGGCCGTCCAGAACGGAGTCATCATGGTGTCCAGCCTCAATCACCATCGCGATCTCGGTATTCCGCTCGCGCAGGCGGTGATCCAGGGGGCCCACGAGAGGCTTCGGCCGGTCCTCATGACCGCGACCGTCGCGACGCTCGGCCTCTTGCCCGCCGCGCTGGCCCACGGCATCGGGTCAGACGTGCAGCGGCCGCTCGCCACCGTCGTCGTCGGAGGCCTCGTGAGCGCCACGCTGCTCACGCTGGTCGTCGTGCCGGCGCTCTATCTCGTCATCGAGCGCCGCGTTGCCCGGAGCCCAGCGGCGCCGGTCGAGCAGGGAGACCATCATGAAGCGTCTGCGTCGTAGCTGCCTCGCCACCATCGCGGTGCTGCTGTTCCCCATCGCAGCCCGCGCGCAGAACGAGCCCACGGTGCCGAGGGCGGCGCCCGTCACGGGAGCGCCCGCGGTGCCGGCGGCGCGTTTCTTGTTCGACACTTACATCCAGCGGGTAGGGCAGGGAAACCTGGAGCTCGCTGCCCAGCGGGCCTCGGTCTCGGTGACCGAGGCCCAGATCGCGGTGTCGCGCGTCTTCCCCGATCCTCAGATCACCGCTGGCCTCCTCCAGTACGACGTCTCGAACGCCGGCAATCCAACCGCCAGCATCGTCCAGCTGCTCGTGCCGCTCCAGATCGCCGGTCAGCGCGGCGCTCGCATCGCCTTTGCCGAAGCGACGCTCTCGGCCGCGCAGGCCGACCTGCTCGAGGTCCTGCGGGTGCTCCGGGCGACCGCCGCGAACGACTACGTGGACGCGCTCCGCGCGCGCCTCGTGCGCGAGCGAAAGCAGCGAACCCTCGCCAGCCTCCGCCGGCTCGTCGCGGTGAACGAGCAGCGCCTCAAGTCGGGGGACATCGGCGAGGTCCCGGTGCTGCAGTCGCGCGTCGAGGCCAATCAGTTCCAGGCCGAGGTGCTCGACGCAGAGGGACAGGTGCGCATCGCCGATCTCGCGTTGACCCAGCTCCTGGGCAGCAGCGCTGCGACGATGATGGGCCAGCGCCTCGTGCTGGACGGGGACCTCGCCGCGGCCGCGGGAAAGACCTTCGACCTACCCTCGCTCGTTCGAGAGGCGCTCGCGCAGCGCCCCGACCTGCTCGCGGCGAAGCGCCGCCTCGAGGCCGCGAACCGGCAGATCGCGCTGGCCCGCGCGAACCGCATGATCGATATCGGGGTCGGCGGGAGCTGGCAGCACAACTTTGCGGTCGCGGGGCAATCGCCCCTGCCTCCCTCGGACTTCGTGGGCGCCACGCTCAGCGTCCCCATCCCGATCTCGCGCATCTATCGCGGCGAGCTCGATGTCGCGCACGCGACGCACCGGCAAGCCGAGGCCGGCTCGCAGGGAGCGGCGATCCGCGTCGAGACCGACGTGCGGCAGGCGGTGGCGAAGTACGAGGCCGCCGCGGCGCGCGTGAAACTGTATGACAGCGGAGTGCTCGCGGATGCCGATCAGGTGCTCGAGAAGACGCTCTACAACTACCAGCGCGGCGGCTCGACGCTCGTCGAGGTGCTCGTCGCGCAGCGTACCGACAACGACGTCCACCTCGCGTACGCGGACGCGCTCGCGGATGCGGCGCACGCGCTCATCGCCGTCCAGCAGGCGGTGGGCTCGTGGGACATCCACTTCTGAGCATCTTGACGACATCTTTACTTGCGCTGACGCGCGGGCCCGAATCGACGCTCTGACGCGAGGGAAGGCTGTCCCGATGTACGCCGACTGTGCATGCTACCGGCATCAATGCCTTGGTCCCGCCCCGTCACGGCTATCCTCGCTGGTCTCCTTGTTGTTTCCTCTGCGGGACTTGCCCGCGCGCAGGACGCCGACGCAGCGCCATTGCTCGCGCCGCCCGCCGCCGCGCCGCTGCTCGCGCCGCCCGCCGCCGCGCCCTCTGCGCCGTTCGCGTGGGGCGACTTCACCTGGATGAACGGCCAGAGCCGCCAGAAGGACTATCCGCTCAAGGCGTTCAACGACATCGTGACGATGAGCCTCTACCTCGACACGAACTACGCCTACTCGCTGAACCACCCGCGCGACAACACGTTCACCGGAACCGCGTCGGTCCCGCGCCACAACGAGTTCAACGTGAACCTGGCCTCGGTAGGTCTGGAGTGGAACTACCGGAACGTCATCGGTCGGCTGTCGCTCCAGTACGGCTCGATGGTCAGCATCGTCCAGGATCTCGACGGCACCACGGCGCGCGGGCGGAACATCGGTGTGCAGAACCTCCGTTACATCCGCGAGGCCACCGCGGGCTACCACTTCGACGTGCTCAAAGGCATCAATGTCGAGGGCGGTATCTTCATGTCCTATATCGGCCTCGAGAGCTTCTTGCTCGCCGAGAACTGGAACTACACCCGCTCGGTCGTCTGCGAGCACACGCCCTTCTACTTCCAGGGCATGCGCGTGCAGATCTTTCCCAGCGATCGCGTCAAGATCGAGCCCTGGGTCATGAACGGCTGGCAGACCTATGGAAAGTGGAACCTCGCGCCCGCTGCGGGCGTCGCCGTGCGCTGGAGCCCCAGCGAGTCGCTGACGCTTCTCGCGAACTTCTACGTCGGTAGCGACAGCCAGGGAATCCCGGACCGCGTCCGCTTCCACAACGATCATAGCGCGATTATCAAGTACTACGATTCTCCGAATTCCTTCTTCACCAAGGCCGCAGTCAGCATCAACAATCACATCGGCTTCGAATCAGGCGGCAATGTCAATGGCGAGGATCTGCCCGGGCCGGACCGCGCGCACATGGTCGGGACCGCGCTCGTGAACCGGGTGTGGTTCTCGCACGACCAGCTCGCGCTCTCCGTCCGCCCCGAGGTGTTCTCGAACCCCACGCGGTACCTCTCGCAGTATCCGCCGCCCGGCTTTCCCAGCGGCCCGCACGTCAAGGCGCTCCAGATCTACGGGATCACCGGCACCTTCGACGTCATGCCCACCGACTTCTTCGCGCTGCGCTTCGAGGGCTCGTACCGCCACGCGAACGTCCCGTACTACGCAGGCCCCGGCGGCACGACGTCACCGAGCGGCTATCAGCCAACGCCCGTCGGCTACGTGCCCGACGTCGTGAAGGACCAGGTGCTGTTCGTGGTGGCCGCAACCTTCAGGCTTTGAGGCGATAGCCCACGCCGGGCTCCGTCACGAGATATTCGGGCCTTGCCGAGTTGCGTTCGAGCTTGTGCCGCAGCTGCACCATGTAGACGCGCAGGTACTGCGTCTGCGTGGCATAGGCCGGACCCCAGACCTCCTTGAGGAGCTGGCGGTGCGTGAGGACGCGCCCCGCATTCTTCATCAGCACCGTCAGCAGCTTGTATTCGTTGGGCGTGAGGTGGACCTCGCCGCTGCCGACGAACACCTGGCGCTTGTCGAGATCCATGCGGAGCGCGCCGACGGTGAGGATCGCCTCGGGCTTGTCCTGTCCGGCGCGGGCGGTACGGCGGAGGGCCACGCGGATGCGCGCCATGAGCTCCCCGGTGGCGAATGGCTTGGTGAGGTAGTCGTCGGCGCCCGCATCGAGCGCGAGGATCTTGTCTTCCTCCTGCCCGCGCGCGCTGATCACGATGATGGGCCGCGCCGTCCATTCGCGCAGCGCCTTGGTGACCTCGGTGCCGTCCATGTCGGGCAGGCCGAGATCGAGCAGCACGAGATCAGGGTTGTGCGTGCGCGCGAGGTCGATACCCTCCTGGCCCTTGGCCGCCTCCACCACGCGGTAACCCTCGGAAGCCAGCGACAGGCGCAGGAGCTTCTGCATCTGCGGCTCGTCTTCGATGACCAGGATGTTTGTCGGGATATCGGTCATTCCTGGAGATCCACAGTGGGAGGCGACCCTTCGAGGGGCAACGTGAAGTGAAAGCTAGCCCCTCCGCCCTCGCGATTGTGCGCCCAGATGCGGCCGCCGTGCGCCGAGACGATCCCGCGGCAGATCGTGAGGCCGAGGCCGACCCCGCCGCCCTTGCCCTTCGCGGCGCGGTAGAACTTCTCGAAGATGTGCGCCTCGTCGCCCGGGGGAACGCCAGCGCCGCGATCGGAGACCACGATCTCGACGCTGTGCTTGCTGCCGCGCGCCGTGAGCTTGAGCGGGCTCGTCGGCCCCGCGTACTTCGCGGCGTTCTCGAGCAGATTCACCAGCACCTGCTGGATGAGGATCGCGTCGAAGGGCGCGACGAGATCCCGCGAGAGGTCGACCTCGATCGGCCGCGCGCCGAGCACCGCCTCGGTGGCCGCGAGCGCGGAGCCGATGACCTCCTCCACCGGCTGCCACTCCTTGTGGATGCGCAGCGCGCCCGCGTCCACGCGCGTCATGTCGAGGAGGTTGCGTACGAGACGGTTGAGCCGGCCTGCCTCCTCGACGATGGTCTCGGCGAGCTGAGTGCGCTCCTCGGGCACGAGCTTGTCGCTGGCGAGCGCAGTCGCGGTGCCGGTGATGACCGCGAGGGGCGTCCGCAGGTCGTGCGACACCGACGAGAGGAGCGAGTTGCGGAGCTGCTCGGCCTCGACCCGCAGCTGCGTCTCCTGCGCTTGCCCCGCGAGGCGCACGCGGTCGAGCGCGGCCGACATCTGGTCGAGGAATGCCTGGAGCTGCTGGCGGTCGTCCTGCGGAGCATCCTCGGAAGGGTCCGCGAGCAGGCCCATCACCCCGAGTCGTCCGGAGGCGCCTTCCAGCGGCAGGTACAGCGCCTGCGCGGAGGGCAACGTGTCGGTCCCGCGCCCCGCCGGCTTGCCGTGCTCCCATACCCACTCGGCGACCGCGCGTTCCTTCTCGTCGACCGCGTACGTCCAGGCGTCGTCGAGGTTGGGCACGAGCAACCGCCCCGGCCCCGGGATCAGCGCGGTGGCGCGGCCGCCGAAAACCTCGTGGATCTGCTTGGTCGCAGCGCTCAGGATCTCGTGGCGCGTCTTCGCCGCGGTCAGCGCGCGGCTCAGCGAATAGAGGCTCGCGGTGCGCAGCTCGCGCTCGCGCGCCGCCGCGGCCTGATCGCGGACCCGCTCGGTCAGCCCGCTGATGATGGCGGCCACCAGGAACATCACGGCGAACGTCACGATGTGCTGCAGGTCGGCGACCGCGAGCTGGTGGTAGGGCGGGATGAAGAAGAAGTCGAAGCTGAAGACCGACACGACCGCGGCGAAGAGCGACGGTACGAGGCCCCAGCGGAGCGAGACCAGGATGATCCCGAAGAGGTAGGCCATGACCACGTCGGCGAGCTGCGTGCGCCCGAAGATCAGCTGCCCGGCAAGGGTCGCGAGGACCGCCGAAGCGACGGCGGCGCCGAGACCCGCGGTGACGTTGGCGAGCTTCTTCTTGCGGCGCGGGGCCTGCTGCGCGCGCGCCTCGCCGGCCACCTCCTCGTCACCGTGGATCACGTGGATGTCGATGTCGCCGCTCATCCGCACCAGCGATTCGAGGAACGAACCGCGCGCCCGATCGCGCCACGTCGAGTGCGTCGGCTTGCCGACGACGATGCGCGTGACGTTCCGCTGCCGGGCCAACGTGATGACCTCTGCCGCACCGTTCTCGCCGGCCAGTGTCACGCTGTCGGCGCCCAGCGTGCGCGCGAGCTGGAGGTGCTCGGCGACGCGCGCGCGATCTGCAGAGGACAACCTCAGCGACGCGGAGGTCTCCACGAACGCGGCGATCCAGTCGGCGTGCAGGCTGGCGGCAAGGCGTCGGGCCCCGCGCACGAGCCGCGCCGAAGCCGGGCTCGGGCTCACACAGACGAGGATGCGCTCGCCGGCAGCCCAGGTCTTCTCGATGCCGTGCGCCTCGCGATACCGCCGCATCTGCGCGTCGACGCTCTGCGCCGTGACGCGCAGCGCAAGCTCGCGAAGCGCGATGAGGTTCCCGGGGCGGAAGAAGTGCTTCCCGGCCTTCTCGGCCTGCGCGGGGAGGTAGACCTTGCCCTCCTCGAGGCGGTCGAGAAGATCCTCGATCGGCAGGTCGATGAGGTGCACCTGGTCGGCGCGATCGAGCACCGAGTCAGGGACGGTCTCCTTGACGACCACGTGCGTGATCTGGGCGACGACATCGTTCAGGCTCTCGAGGTGCTGGACGTTGAGCGTGCTGTACACGTCGAGGCCGGCCTCGAGGAGATCGTCGACGTCTTGCCACCGCTTCGCGTGGCGCGACCCGGGCGCATTCGTGTGCGCGAGCTCGTCCACGAGCACGACGCCGGGTCGCCGCGCGAGGCACGCCTCGACATCGAGCTCCTCCAGCGTGACCCCGCGGTGCTCGACCTTGCGTCGCGGCAGGATCTCGAGGCCGAGCAGCAGCGCCCCGGTGTCGTAGCGGCCGTGCGTCTCGACGAGCCCGACCGCCACGTCGCGCCCGTCCTCGCGCTCCAGCCGCGCCGACTCGAGCATCGCGTAGGTCTTGCCGACGCCCGGCGCGGCGCCAAAGAAGATCGTCAGCTTGCCGCGCTGCGCCTTCTTCTCGTCTTCGCGGACTCTCGCGAGCAGGGCGTCGGGGTCGGGACGGTCACCCATCACCGCCCATCATAGGCCGATCCGCGACGCTCCCGGCCGCGGCAGGAACACCTTTAGAACATCCTTATGCGCGGCTGCCCAGAATCAGCTCCGGAGGATCTTCCATGGCTGCTACCGCGTTTTTGCCCATGCACGAGCACCTCATCGTCGTCCGCCGCCGCAATCTCCGCTGGGAGGTCGCGCTCGACGGCGTCACGCGGCGCATGATCGACTGGCTCTGCACCAAGGAGCGGGCGCTGACCCATGCGCTCGAGATGGCGACTGCGATCGGCCAGGGCCCAGGCGCGGAACCGGTCCGCATCGTCTTGGACGAGGGAAGGTGAGCGACTTTTACAGCGTCCGAACGCGGGAGGACGCACGTTGGCCCGGGTCGAGGAAAGTCCAGGATGACCATGCCCTCTCGTGAATGTCCGTCACTCCGTCGTTGGCTGCAGAACGAGCTCGATGTGGTCGAGACCTACAAGCTCGCGCTCCTGCGCCTCCACACGGAGCTCCAGGTGGAAGGCGCGACCGAGGCGATGCGCGAGCACGCCGAGCATGCGGCCGAGCTGCGCGAGCTGCTGCGCGCGCTGGGCGAGGGCGATGCCGGCAGCGCCGTCCAGCCGCATCCGTGCACCCGGGAGCGCCTCGCGATGACCGACCTCGACGGCGACGCCGCCTTCAAGGCGCTGCTCGTGAGCGAGCGCGAGAGACTCGCGGCGTACGAGGCGGTGTTGAAGCAGCCGATGACGCCGCTCGTCGCGCGCCTCGTGGAGCGTAGCGTGGTCGCCGAGCGCCATCGCGTCGCGCTCCTGAGCGCATGCATCTGCGGCCGCGCCGCCGCGTGACGCTCCCGCATCGCATCGCGCGTTGCGGTTCCCGTCCGTGACCGACTGGCAAGGCCAGAGGAGACAGAGAACGTTCAGACGGTCTTAACGTCCTCTTGATCCGATGGGCGGTAGTTACTGATCGTGCCTCACCCCATCGCGATCCCTCGTTGCCGCCGCGCTCCGCGCCCGATCGCGACTGGCCGGCCGAGGACCTCGCTCTGGCCGCGGTGCTGGCGCCGCTCGGCGTCGCGGTTGCCGTGTTCGGTCAAGGGCCGACGGAGCTCGCGTTCGCGGTGATCCTCCTGGGGCTGGCGGGCTGCATCCTGCGCGACGCTCACGCGTCTGCAAGCGCCGCCGGCAGGAGCGTCTCGCGACCGAGGTGGTAGCTCGTTCGCGCGACGTGGAGGTCGGGGTTGCCGTGCAGATCGCGCGGGATGTTGGGCTGCTCCATGAAGCCGTAGCGCACGCTTACGTGCGTCACGCCCTCGCGCATCGGGAACACCTTCATGCGGTCGACGGCCGCGACCTCGGGGACCGGCGCGCTCTCCACGGTGAGCAAGATGAGCTGCTCGTGCAGCGACTGGTTGTGCTTGAAGTGATGGAGCAGGGCAGGCGGCGTTCCCACCGCGCTCGACGTCATGAACACCGCGGTGCCGCGCACGCGGTGCGGCTTCGTCATCTCGATGTCCGCGAGGAACGCGTCGAGCGGAAGCATGGTCGCGCGGGACTTTTCGACGAGCTCGCGGCGGCCCCGCTTCCACGTGGTCATCACCGCGAAGATGCCGAAGACGACGCCGATGGCGCCGACGAGCAGGCCAGTCTTCCTGCCCTTCCCGTGGCCGTCGTGCGGAGACGTGGCGCTGGGCGTAGCGGTCGAGGCCATCGTCGCAAGGCGCAAGGCGCAACGTAGCAACGCAGCGCTCAGCGCGGGCGCGAACGAACTAGACGAGCATTCCCGGTTCCTTGGGGGCCTCGCCTGGGAGCGCGGGATCACCGACCTCCGGCGCCGGATCGCCGGGCACATGCGGCTCTGCCGGAGGGTCGATGGTCGGCGGCGAGGTCGGCGGATCCTTCAGCGGGCCTTTGCGGATGTCCGGATCCTCGACGGGCGGCTTCTTCGTGGGGTCGTCGACGCCGGGGTGGGGCGTGTCACCGATGCGCGGATCCTTCACGGGCTCGTTCATGCGCAGGCGCGTTGCGACGCCCGTGCCATCTCACGCGATGCGCCACTGCCTCGCGAGCTCGAGCGTGCGCTCATTCTCGCGCACGAGGTGGAGGAAGCTCTCCTTCCACTGGGGATCGTGGATCATCGCGGCGCGCTCCAGGATGCGCACGCGTGCCGTCGCGATGGCCTCGCGCGCTGCCTCGCGATCGCCAGACGCCTCGAGCGCCTCCGCGAACGCGAGCCGCACGTACGACTCGCCTTCCTCGACGCCGCCCAGGCCGTCGAGGATGTCCATCGCCTCGCGCGCCGGCCCCTCGGCGGTCCGCGGCGAGGCGCTGGTCAGGTGGATGCGGGCCAGCACGCCGAGCGCGTAGGCTCGCAGCGGGGGAGTGAGGCCGAATGCCTCGATGGCTGCTCGTGTCTCGCTCTCGGCGCGCTCCAGCTGCTCGTCCATCGTGAGGAAGAGCGCGCGGTAGAGCCGCGCCGCGCCTTCCATCTGTCGGTCGCCCTGCGCGACGAACGCCTCGAGCGCCGCGTCCTCGCGCTGCACCGCCGCTACCGTGTCGCCGAGGCGCGCCTGGAGCATCGCCTGGTGGTGCCAGGCCATCGCGGTGACGCCGGAGAGGCCCATGCGCCCGGACGACGCGAGGGCATCGTTCAGCGCGCGCTCGGCGTCGGCATAGGCGCCGAGCTCGATGCAGGCGGCGGCGGCGCTGACCAGGTGCCGGCACGCGGCGCGCGTATCGCCGGCCTGCTCGAAATTCGCGATGGCCACGTTGTAGAGCGAGAGCGCCGACGCGGCGTCGCCACCAACGTGCGCGCGGTAGGCGCGCGTGCGGTAGACGTGCGCGACGGCGAGCGGATCCTCGTCTTGCCTCGCCTCGTGGTGGCCGGCGGGGTGCTTGCGCGACTGCTCGTACGCAGCATCGATGGTGCGTAGCAGGTCGTCCGACGAGGGATAGTTGCCGGCCTGCATGAGCACGCAGGCGGCCCGCGTCAGCGCCACGAGATGCGGCGCGGTGAGCGTGCCCGCGGAGCTGACGTCGCACAGCTCGTCGACCGCGTGATGCAGATCGCCTTCGTCACCGAGGCGCGCCGCCGACTCCACCGCTTCGCCCGCGGCGAGGAACCAGCGCCGTCCGCCGCGCGGCAAGAGCACGAGCGCCTGCTCGGCGCACTCCTTCGCGGCGTGGTTCTCGCCGCGCCAGCGATGCGCCTCGGCCTTGCGCAGCGCGAGGCGTCCGAGCACCTCCCCCTCGGCGCCGCACGCGATGCCCGCGTCCGCGCGCTGGAGACACGCCGCGAGATCGTTGCCCTCGAGCGCCTGCGCCGCGGCGCGCCGGTAGAACGTGATGGCGCGCTTCGGCTCGCCGCCGCGCTCGAGGTGCTCGGCCAGCACCACT
Source organism: Polyangiaceae bacterium (assembly GCA_043732195.1). Taxonomy (GTDB): domain Bacteria; phylum Myxococcota_A; class Polyangia; order Polyangiales; family Polyangiaceae; genus Labilithrix. The sequence continues at coordinate 14,082 of JAYTHX010000248.1, read as the reverse complement.
GCCTCGCTCTCGCCGACCTTCTCGAGCCACTGCGCGGCCAGCTTGTGCCCGATGATCCGATCCTTGTCGGTGAGCATGGAGTACGCGGCCTCGGCCACGAACGCGTGGCGGAACACGTACTCCTGCTCGCCGCGGAACTTCGTGTCGTCGCGGCGGCTCACGATCTCGCGGACGCACAGCTCGTCGAGCCAGGAGTTGACGTGCGCGTCGCTGTCCTCGCCGGCGAGCAGCGCCACGACGCCGCCGCGCCAGAACGTCTGCCCGAAGACGCTCGCCGCGCGCAGCACGCGCCGCGCCTCCGGCTCGAGCGCCTCGAGGCGGGCCTGCACCATGGTGAGCACGGTCTCGGGGAGCGCCATCGGCGCGAGCCCGCTCCGGGGGCGGCCGTCGGTGCTGGGGCGAGGCGGCTGCGGGGCGCCGGCGCCGAACATCGAGACGGAGCGGATCAGCTCCTCGAGGTAGAACGCGTTGCCCCCCGCGGTCTGGACGATCTGCGAGACGACGTCGTCGGTCGTGGTCTCACCGAGCACGCTGCGCACCAGCTTCTCGCTCGCCTTCTTCGAGAGCTCCTTGAGGCGCAGCTCCTGCACGCCGCGCTCCGCGAAGATGTCGGGGAAGAGGTCCTTCACCTCGGGCCGCGCGAGCGCGAGCACCATGAGCGGCTTGTCGTGGACGGCGCGCAGCGCGGAGTCGATGAATTTCACGCTCGGGAGGTCGCCCCAGTGGAGATCCTCGAGGACGATCACCACGGGCTGCTCGGAGCACTCCGCCAGGAGCCAGTCCTCGAAGGCGCGTCGCATCTGGTCGCCCATGAGGACGGGGTCGTGGCGCGCGGCGCGGAGCTGGACGTCGTCCTCCTCGGGCATCGAGACGCCCAGGATCTCCGCGAGGAACTGGGTGACGCGCAGCTGGTGCGCCTGCGGGACCTGCCGGCTCACGCGCGCGCGGATCTTCTCGCGCTGGACGCGCGGGGGCTCGCCGTCCTGCGTTCCGGCCGCGGCGCGGATGATCTGCGCGAGCAGGCCGAACGGTGACCCCGCGCGCATCGGGTCGCCGCGCGAGGTCCAGACCTCGTGCGCGTCGCCGCGGTGGTGGAGCGTGCGTAGCAGCTCGTAGCGCAGGCGCGACTTGCCGACGCCCGCGGGCGCGGTGACGAGCACGACGCGCGCGACGTCGTCCGCGACGCACTCGGCGAAGTACCCCTCGAGCATCACGAGCTCGCGTTCGCGGCCCACACACGGCGTGGGCTTGCCGAGCAGCATGCGGCCGGCATCGACCGCCGCCTGCTCCGAGGCGAGCTCCAGGCCCGCGCCCTCGGTCTTGACCACGAAGCGCGAGTCGAGGAGGCCGGCGGTGACCTCGTCGATGTGGATCGGCTGCTTCTTGCCGGCGGCGTGATGCGCGATGCCGTCTGCGCCCTGCGCCATGAGCATGCGCACGGCGCGATCGACGGCGTCGCCGATGGGCACGCGCTCCTCGAGCACCGCGCGCCCGGTGGCGAGGACCATGGGCGCGTTCGGCGCCGCGACGCGCATGGCGAGCACGCAACGTGCGGCCCGCGTCGCCTGGTCGGTCGCGCTATGCCGGCCGGGCAGGGTGACGACGATCATCCCGTTGGGCATCGACTCGAGCTGCGCGCCGAACGGCTGGATGGCGCTACGGAGCCTTCCCGAGAGGGACTTGAGGCCCTGCCACGTGCCGTCGGCGATGGTCGACTCCTCCTCGCTCTCGTCCTCGCCGTGGGAGTGCGAGGCGACCGCGACGACGCTCACGAGGCGCTGCTCGCCGCGCGTGATGACGTCGGCGTGGGTGGTGGTCTCGCGCGTGACGAGCGTGCCCACCGTGTCGAGCGAGCCCAGCGCCGCGAGCTCGGCGGCGACCACGCCGCCGTCGGTGGGGCGCTGCATGGGGTCGCGCGAGAGCATCCGCGCGAGGAGGTCGTCGAGGGCGGCCGGGACCTCCTTGCGGATGTCGCGCACGCGCGGCGGCGCCTCGAACAGCATCTTCGCGAGGATGGCGATCTCGTCGTCGCCGGCGAAGGCCGGGAGCCCGGTGATGCACTTGAAGAGCACGGAGCCGAGCGCGAAGACGTCGGCCCGAGCGTCGAGCGCCTTCGTGCCGCGCGCCTGCTCGGGCGCCATGTAGCCGAGCGTGCCCAGCATGACGCCGGTGTTGGTGATGGCGCTCGCGCCGAGGCCCATGCGCGCGATGCCGAAGTCGATGAGCGCGGGGCGGTCGTAGTCGGTGTCGCGCAGGAGCAGGTTGCCGGGCTTGATGTCGCGATGGATGATCCCTTTCGCGTGCGCCACCGCGAGGGTCTCGGCGATGCGCGTCACCATCTTCACCGACTCGCCCATGGTGAGGCCGGTGCGCGCGAGCCGCTTGCCGAGCGTCTCGCCGACGATCCATTCCATCGCCAGGTACGGCATCCCGTCGTCGGTGTCGCCGTGCGCGACGTGCTTGACGATGCCGGGGTGACTCAGCTTCTCGAGGATGCGCGCCTCGCGGTAGAGGCGCTCCTTGTGCTCGCCCGCGTCACGTCCGTAGAGCACCTTCACGGCCACGACGCCGCCCAGGCGGAGGTCGACGGCGCGGAACACGGCGGACATGCCGCCCGCGCTCACGCGGCGCTCGATCTGGAAGCGTTCGGCGACGATGTTCCCCGGCTCGATCACGCACCCGGGATCCTATCAGTAGAGGCGCCTTCGCTTGTGATCGCTCGACGCGAGGTCGAAGATCCTGGCGCCCATCTTGTTCAGCGTCTTGCCGTTGGGGTTGATCTGGTCGAGGCTCATCTCGCCCATGGTGGGGAAGTCCTCGGGGCCGATCCGCGCGATCATGTGCTGCGAGCGGCGCTCCAGCGCATCGAGGATCTCGAGCTTCACCGTGGAGGAGGGCTCGGGCCGCGCGTCGTGCATCAGCGCACCACCCGTCCGCGTTGCAGCGTGATCGCGACGTCCGCCACGCCCTGCACCACTGCCGGCTCGTGCGTGACGATCACCATGGTCGTTCCTTCCTTGGCGAGCGCGGCGAGCACCTTCACCACCTCGACCTTGCGCTCGGGGTCGAGCGCCGCCGTCGGCTCGTCGAGGAGTAGCGCGCTCGGCTGCATGGCGAGCGCGCGGGCGATGGCCACGCGCTGCTGCTCGCCGCCCGAGAGCTCGCGCGGGAACGCCGCCTGCCGATGGGACATGCCCACCTTCTCGAGCAGCGCCTCGGCGCGCGCTCGCGCCTCGGCCTGCGGGAGCTGCAGGACGGAGCGGGGCGCTTCCATCACATTGGCAAGGGCGCTCATATGCGAGAAGAGGCCGTACTGCTGGAACACCATCCCCACCTCGCGCCGCACGCGGTGCAGCGTGGTCGGCGCCTGCGTGACCTCGAGCTCGCCGACGAGGATGCGCCCCGAATCGTGGCGCTCCAGGCCGTTGATGCAGCGGAGCAGCGTCGATTTCCCGCAGCCCGACGCGCCCACGATCGCCGTGACCTTGCCACGCGCGAACGTCAGGGAGACGTCGTCGAGCACGAGCCGGCCCTCGAAGCGCTTCGTCACGTGCTCGACGACGATCATGACGGGGCCGGCTCCGGCGCCGCTTCCGATTCGTCGCGCTCGCCCTCGAGCTTCTTCTCGAGGCGTCGCGCGAGGATGCCCAGGGGGTAGCTCATCGCGAAGTAGAGCGCCGCGCACGTGAGGCCGGGGCCGATCCAGCTGCGCACGTCGATGGCGGTGATGGTCATCTGCTTCGTCAGCTCGACGACGGTGATCACGCTGACCAGCGAGCTGTCCTTGAGCAGCGCGATGAAGTCGTTCGTGACGTTGGGGATGGCGTGGCGCACCGCCTGCGGGAGGATCACGCGGCGCAGCGCCAGCGGCAGCGGCATGCCGAGCGCGAGCGCCGCCTCGAGCTGCGTCTTCGGCACCGCCTGCATGCCGGCGCGGTAGATCTCGGCCTCGTAGGCCGCGTAGTTCATGCCCAGGCCGATGATGGCGGCAGTGATCGCCCCGAGCTTCAGCACCGGCGCGAGCCCGTAGTAGAGGAGGTAGAGCTGGAGTAGCACCGGCGTGCCGCGGTACACCTCGACGTACGCGCCCGCGAGCCGGCGCGTCACGGGCCCGCCGTACATACGCAGGATCGAGAGCAGCATGCCGAGCGGGAGGGCGATCGCCATCGCGAAGACCGAGAGAAAGAGCGTGATGCCCGCGCCCTTCAGGAACAGCACGACGTGGCCGCGGTTGAAGGTGGGCGGCGGCAGGGGCTGGCCGAGCATCGCCGCCTGATCGGCGGCGCTCCAGGTCGCGAGGCGCGCCTGGCGCTCGTTGTCTATGTGGCTGGCCTCGAGGATCTTCTTCAGCTCGCCGCTCGCGGCGATGTGGCCCAGCGCGAGGTCGATGGCCTCCTTCACGTCCGGCTCGGCGGGCCGGACCGCGATCGCGTAGTAGCCGTCGCGCAGGTCGCCGAGCACCTTCAGCCCCGGCTTGGGCACGCCGTAGCGGGTGGCGATGATGTCGTCGAGCAGGACGGCGTCGGTGCGGCCGCTCAGCAGGTCCGCGTACGGCTCCTCGACGCCGTCGTAGACCACCGGCTCGGCGGTCCCGCGCAGCATCTCGAAGGCGAGGCTGTTCGCGAGCGTGCCCACGCGCCGGCCCCTCAGCGCGCCGAGATCGGCCCGGAGCGCCGTGTCCTCCCTGCGCACCATCAGGCGCTCCGCGAAGACGTAGTACGGATGCGTGTAGAGTACACGTCCCGTGCGGCTCGCGGTGACCTCGAGGCCGTTCAACACGATGTCGAACGTGCCGCGCTCGAGCGAAGGAACGAGGTTCGCCCAGTCGTTCTGCACGAGCTCGGCGCGCACGCCGAGCTCGCGCGCGAGCGCAGCGGCCAGCTCGACCTCGAAGCCGATGAGGTGACCAGGCTGGCTCGGGTCGTCGTAGACGTACGGTTCGCCGCCCTGGATGTCGGCGCCCCACCGCAGGACGCCGGCGGCGCGGAGGCGGTCGAGGGCCTTGCCCTGCGGAGCACGGGGCCCGCACCCGATCGCCAGGAAGCCCACGAGCAGCGCGAGCACGAGCGCCGCGCCGCGCCGCCGTGGCGCATTGCCTCGCTGGGAAGTGCCTGTCTTCGCTCGCGTGGTCGGCGCTCCGTGCACGACCCCGATTCTACCGAGGTATCCCGACCGTCACCGAAATTGCATGACGGGGGGGCGTGAAGTACGAAAGTGGCTTCTCCAACGACACCACGCGCGCCCGGCGCATCGAGGACGGCGCCACCCGCCATAGCCTTGCCGAGGACTGCCGCACCGCCGCCCTCGCGTTCATGTCCGGGGTGGCGCGCGGGTGGGACAAGCTCGAGCTCGCGCTCTGGCTGACCGGCCCCTACGCGCACGCCACGCGCCATGCGGCGCACGGGGAGCGGGTGGTCGCGCCCGGCGCCTCGAACGACGTCGTCGATCCGGTCCTCGTCGAACGGCTCCTGACGCGCGTGCGCGGGCAGGTGCTCGCGTCGCTCGAGAAGGCCTCGCTCGACCTCGGCACCCTCGACTTCACGGAAGAGATGGTGGCGCGCGGGTTCGTCCGCCAGCTCAGCGACGGCGAAGGCGCGGCCGTATGGGTGCCCGTCGACCGCCCGCGCTTGCGGCTGAAGGATCGGCTCCAGGCGCTCTTCGCCGCCGACCACCTCGACGCGCCGTACAGCTATGGCGAGCTGTTCGTGTGCCACCGCTGCGAGGCGGTGGTGTTCGATGCGCACGCGAAGCGCCAGGGCGTGTGCGGGGCACACCGCCTGAGCGGGCGCGCCCCGAGCAACGACAACGCGCCCCTCTCCGATCCTTACGCACGATTAATGGGGCGGTAAGTCGCCAGGCGCCGGCGGCCGCTACTATCGTGAGATGCAACGGGACGATAGGCCGCGCGATTCCGCGAGCGCCATTGCCCGGGCGGTCGTACGGTCTCCCAACGGCGTCGTGCGTCCCCTCTCTATACACCTGCTCGCAGCGCTCGCGGCGGTTGCGCTTGTCGCCGCGGCCGAGACGCCGGCACACGCGGACCTCAGTTTCCAGGTCGCCACGGGCGGAGGCATAACGTGGATGCGCGCAATGCCCACGCTCCATCGCGACGCGATCAGCGGCTCGGCGCGAACGCTCCACGCGCAGGACGTGGCGGCCGGCGGCGGCTCCGTCACCGCGCTGGGCGGCAGCTTCGACGTCAGCGTGGTGCTCGACGATCACTGGCTGCTGCCCGGCTTCGGCTTCGGCGCGTATGCCGCGATCGGCACCTACCCGAGCGTGCTGACGAGCGTCGACGGATCCGTGGCGCGCGTCCGCCCGTGGACCATGGTCGAGCTCGACCTCCTCGGACCAGGCATCGGCTACCGCATCAAGAAGCGGCGGTTCATGTTCTCGGGGACGCTCCGCGCCGGCCTCTCGATGCTGCGCGTCGGCAGCTCCATCGCGTCCGGGGCCGACGCCCAAGAGGAGGCTCTCACCGGCTTCTCGCCGCTGGTGCAAGCGGAGCTCGAGGCCTGCCGCCGTGTCGATCCCGTCACGCGCGTGTGCCTGCAGATCGCGCCACGGCTCTACAACTTCGGCGGCCTGAACGGCGCTACCTTCGGGTTGCGCGTCGAGTGGGGAAGATGATGACCACCAACGGAATCCTGGCGCTCGTGCTCGGCACGGCCCTGACTGCGATCGGCTGCTCGGGGCCGTCGGGCGAGACGGTCGACCGCATCGGGCTGCGCGCCGGCACGCCGCTGCCGGTGCGGGCGGGCTCGGTCGTCGTCGACGGCTGCGAGCTCGATCCCTGGCAGCGCTCCACGCTGGGACTGCCCGGCGCGCGCCGCGTGCTCCAGGAGGTGATCATGCTCTGCCTCGTACCGCGCGTCGACGGCACGGTGGGCCCGCGCGATCCGAGCGCCGTTGCAGCGTTGGCCGCGCAGATCGCGGATCTCCATCAGGTCGGCTACCGCGTGAGCCTCGGCGTCTCGTTCACCGACGAGAGCGGCACCCGCTACGACGGCAAGCAGACGCGCGCTCTCCTCGCCGACCCCGCGTGGCGCACGCGGTTCCGCGAGACGCTCACGCCCGCGATGGCGCCGGCTGACGGCATCGAGCTCGACCTCCAGTTCCTCCCCGACGACGCGCGCGCGTCGGTGATCGCGCTAGTCACCGAGATCTCGTCAGTCGTGCGACCCGCGAAGAAGCTCGGCATCTTCGCGCCGCCCTCGGTCGCCACGCCCAGCGACCTCCCGGGCGGCGAGGCGTTCGCGCGCGCGGCGCTCGTGCCGCTCGTCGATCGCTGGCGCGTGATGACGCTCGACTACTCCGAGCGCGGGCCCGGCCCGACCACCGACCCCGGCTGGGCGGTCGATGCCGCGCGCGTCGCGCTCGCGGACACCGCGGCGGTCGACATCGCGTTGCCGCTCTACGGCACCGACTTCGGTCCCCGCGGGCATCGCTCGATCTCCTGGCTGGAGGCGACGGGCCTCGCGAGCTCCTCGCATGTCGACGTCCAGCGCGGGCCCACCACCTCGCCGTTCTTCCAGTACGTAACGCTCGGCGAGCCGCACGAGCTGTGGTTCAACGACGCCGAGTCGACCGCCAACGCGCTCGGCGCCTGGAGCTACGACGTGCTGCCCGCCAGCGTGGGCGTGGTGTTCTACGGCCTCGGCGCCGAGGAGCCCGCGCTCTTCGAGCAGCTCGGCGCGAGGTTGCCGTGAGCGACGTACGCGTGCAGCGGGCCGGCCCCGGCGATCTCCTCGCGCTCTCCGCGGTGAACCTCGAGCTCGAGCAGCGCTGGTACGTCTGGGACCGTTGCCTCGCCGGCAAGCGCCGCGTCGAGGTGCACCCGCTCGTGCTTGGTGAGGCGGCGCACGCCGATGCCGTCGCGGTCGCCGAGCGGGCGGCAGGGCTGGTGTTCCGCGCCGCGGACCGCGCCGCCAGCGACCCGACGGAGCGCGCGCGCTACCGGCTCCATCCCGACGTCGAGCAGCTCGCGGCGGCGGCGCGCTCGGCGGGCGACCGCGGCTCGCTGGTGCGCGTCGATCTCCTCTTGCGCGACGACGGTCGGTTCGTCGCCTGCGAGGTCAACACCGACTGCCCCGGCGGTCACAACGAGTCACTCGCGCTGCCGAGCCTCGCGCGCCGCGCCGGCTTCCGTGGCGGGATCGATCCCACGAGCGTCGCAACCCAGCTCGCCGATCGCCTGGTCGCGATGTCCGGCGGGCGCGGCTCGCCGCGCGGGATCATCGGCATCGTCTACGCCACCGCGTACGCCGAGGACCTCCAGATCGGCGCGATCGTCGAGCGCCTCGTGCGCGAGCGCGGCGGCCGCGTGCGGCGCATGCCCGCCACGGGTCCGCGAGCCGGCGCCGGCGGCGTCGCCTACCGCGGCGAGCGTATCGCCGTGCTCTATCGCTACTACCCCACCGAGTACATGGCCGATCAGGCGAACATCGGCGCGCTCGCGCAGGCGGTGGCGAGCGGCGAGCTCGCGTGCCTCTCCTCGTTCTCGGTCATTCACGCGCAGTCGAAGCTCGCCATGGCCCGCGCGTGGGCGATCGAGCCGCTCGTCGCGAACGCCGCGTTCCCCGGGACGTTCGCGTTGCGCGACGTCGACGCCGCGTCGATCCTCCGCGACCGCGCGGACTGGGTGCTGAAGCGGGATCTGTCGCGGGTCGGCGATCACGTGGTCGTGGGCGCGCTCGAGACCGACGCCGCGTTCCGCGCGCTGCTCGACGAGGTCCACGAGGCGGAGGAGGCTGGCGAGGTCTGGATCGCGCAGCGCTTCGTGCCGCCCGGCCACGTGCCAACGCCGTGGGGCCCGCGCTGCCTCACGCTCGGCGCGTACCTCCTCGACGGCGTGTTCGCCGGCTACCTCGCGCGGCTCACCCCGACCTCGCACTGCTCGCACGACGCGCTGATGGTGCCGGTCTTCGTGGGTGACGGGCTCGCGAGCGATGGTCTCGCGGGTTCGCGAGCGAGGATGAGCGCATGAGGCGGATCCTCGGTCTCTCGGTGGCGCTGCTGGCGGCGGGCTGCAGCCTGCGTCCCTGGACGCCGTCGGTCAGCGTCGCGTTCTGGTCGCAGGACGTCCCCGCGGGCCGCGACGTGGCGCTGCCGCAGTCGACCGAGCTCGCGCGCGCCTGGCAGGTGCCTTCGGACCTCGCGTGGTCGCAGTACGGCAAGGGGACGCTCGCGGCGTCAATCGACCCCATGGGAGCGTCGGCGACGCTGCCCGACGTGCGCGCGCTCGAGGTCGTGGCGCAGGCGGAGGCGGCGGCGAGCAACGTGGCGCGCGGAGGTCTGCCGGCGAACACGCTGTGGGTCGTCGACCTGCGCGGCGCCGCGTCGTGTGCGTTCGCGGCGCGTCTCAGTCAGCAGGCCACCGAGCCGGTGGCCTCGGTGCTGACGTTCAACAACTGGCCCGCCGACGACGCGGTGGTGCCGGCCGACGAGACGCTCGCCGGCATGATCGCCTTTCCTCCGAAGCAGCCGCCCGCCGATGCTACGCGCGCGCATCCCGTCTTCCTCCTCGACTCGTGGCGCCTCGCGTACCGCTTCGACACGCCGGACGACGGCGTCTACGACAATCGCTACATGCTGATGCCCGGCGATCTGCCGGACGTCGAGACGCTGCGTGCGCAGGGGATCACGCGCGTCGTCTACGTCGTGGAGGACCTCGACGATGCGGAGGTCGAGGAGGACGACCTCAACGCGAGCTTTCGCGCGTGGCAGGCGGGCGGCGTGCCCATCCACCTCGTCGACCTCGCGTTCCTCAAGGACGTGCCGGCACCGAAGGACGGCGCATGGCAGGTCGCGTGGAGCGCGCGCCTCGAGCCCGAGCGCTACGTGGTGCGCGAGCGCTACACGCTGGTCGACGATCCGCTGTTCTACGGCCGCGCGCGCGCCGGCTTCGGATTCGCGTTCGGGCGGCCGCTGCTTCACTCGGGCTTCCACGGCGGCGGCGGCTACGGCGGCGCGCGCGGCTACGGCGGCGCGCGCGGCGGCTGACATGCGCGCGTAACCGTGGCTATGCTTCGTGCGTATCAACGCCGGAGAGCACGATGACGAACAAGGTGAACAAGACCGACGCGGAGTGGAAGGCCGAGCTGAGCCCCGAGCAGTACGAGATCATCCGGAAGAAGGGCACCGAGCGCGCCTTCACCGGGAAGTACTGGGACTGCCACGACGAGGGCGTCTACCGCTGTGCGGCGTGCAAGGCCGAGCTCTTCACGTCGAACGACAAGTTCGAGTCCGGCAGCGGATGGCCGAGCTTCACGAAGCCGGTGGCGAGCGAGAAGGTCGCCTCCGAGGTCGACCGCTCGCATTCCATGACGCGCACCGAGGCGCTCTGCGCCGACTGCGGCGCTCACCTCGGCCACGTCTTCGACGACGGCCCTCGCGACCAGGGCGGCCTCCGCTACTGCATCAACTCGGCGTCGATCGAGCTCGAAAAGAAATAGCCGGCCTCGATCACACCGTGGCGCCGCCGATCGGGAGGACCTCGCGTGTGAAGTTGCGGATGCCGGTCTCGAGGACCAGGACGTCGTCCTCGATGCGGATGCCGCCGAACGGGCTCAGCGCCTCGACGAGGTTCCAGTCGACCAGCTTGCCCTCGGGCTTCGCGCGCAGCTGCCCGAGCAAGCCATCGATGAAGTAGAGGCCGGGCTCGATCGTGAAAACCTGTCCCTCCGCGATGCGCGACGTGTTGCGGAGGAACGGATTGTCCGCGCGCGGGCGGAGGCTCGCGCAGCCCACGTCGTGCGTGACGAGCCCGAGCGAGTGACCGAGGCCGTGCGGATAGAAGGCGCGCGTGATGCCCTTCTGATCGATCTCCTCGAGGCTGCCGTTCGCGATGCCCGCGTCCTTGAGGACGGCGCTCATCTGCCGATGCGACTCGTCGTGCAGCTCCTCGTAGGGCATCCCGGTGGCGACGCGCGCGAGGAGGCGCTTCTGCATCGCCTCCATCGCGAGCACGAGCGACGCGAACGTCGCGCCGGCGCTGCCTCCGTTGCCCGCTTGCGCGCGCGCCCAGGTGCGCGTGATGTCGGAGCAGTAACCGAGGTACGTCGCGCCGGCGTCGAGCAGCAGGGACTCGCCGCGCGTCGCGTCGCGTCCGTAGCTCACGTGGTGGAGGACGGCGCCGTTGCGCCCGAGGGCGACGATGTTCTTGTACGGCGTCTCCTGATCGTCCTGGCGGGTCGCGCCCAGGAACGCGAGATGCAGCTCGAGCTCCGAGTGCGCGCCTCCCTCGAACGCCTTGCGCACCGCCTCGTGACCGACCGCAGCGATCCGGTTTGCCTCCGCGAGGCACGTGACCTCGTACGGGGTCTTGAGCACACGCCCGTCGTCGAGCGCGGCGACCAGCTCCGGCGGATTGACCGCTGCGGCATCGAAGCCCAGGGCCGCCGCATGGGCGACGTCCTCTCCGTAGAACGCCGCCTTCTTGCCATTCGCCAGGAGCATCTTCGGATCCGGCGCTCCTGTCCTGTGCACATCCAGGACGTCGAGGAAGAACGTCGCGTCGGGCGGCGCCGGCCGCTCCCAGAAGCTCTTCGACTCGGGCCAGAAGAGGCGCGCCTTCTGGCCTGCCTCGTAGACGACGTAGCAATCCGGCTCCGTCAGCGGCGCCCAGAGGTGGAACTCGGGCGTGGGCCGCAGCGGAAAAAACTGATCGTCCCACGCCGTGCGTTTTTTCGGCGAACCCGAGTGGATGACCACGGCATCGAAGGCGTACGCGGCGAGCGCCGCCTCGTAGCGCGCGGAGACGGCGCGGACATGGTCCGAATAGAGTCGAGCGAGGGCTGTGAGATCCACGTGCGAAACGTAGCACGCATGCGCAAGACCCGACCCAGCGCCCAGCCCATTCGCTGGCCTCCAAACCGCGTTCCGTGGTCGATCCGTCAACTCGACCTGGTGTAACGTCCCGCTGACACATGGGAACGACAAAATGAAGATCGCCGTCCTCAAGGAGGCTGCGGCGCACGAGCGACGGGTCCCGATCGTGCCGGACTCCGTGAAGCGCCTGGGCCAGAAGATGATCGAGGTCGTGGTGGAGTCCGGAGCGGGTGAGCGCGCGCTCTTCGCGGACGCGGACTACACGAAGGAAGGCGCGACCATCGGGGGCGACGCCGCCGCCACCATCGCCGCCGCCGACGCGCTGATGCGCCTGCGCATCCCCACGCTCGACGAGGTTGCGCTCATGAAGGAAGGCAGCGCGCTCTTCGCGCCGCTCCTCCCGCTGGTGAACCACGACCTCGTGAAGGCGCTCGCCGCGAAGAAGATCACGTCCTTCGCCGTCGACTTCATCCCGCGCACCACCGTCGCACAGATGATGGACGTCCTCTCCTCGCAGGGCACGGCGGCCGGCTATTACGCGGTCGTGCTCGCCGCGAGCCAGCTCCCGCGCTTCTTCCCCATGCTCATCACAGCCGCCGGCACCATCGCGCCGGCCACGCTGCTGGTGCTGGGCGCGGGCGTCGCCGGGCTCTCGGCGATCGGCGCGGGCAAGCGGCTCGGCGCGCGCGTCGAGGCGTTCGACGTGCGCAAGGTCGTCAAGGAGCAGGTAGAGAGCCTCGGCGCGAAGTTCGTCGAGGTCGACTCCGACGAGGATGCGCAGACCGTCGGCGGCTACGCCAAGGAGGTCTCCGAGGAGTACAAGAAGAAGCAGGCCGAGGCGCTGGCGCGTCACGCCGCCAAGGCCGACGTCATCATCTGCACCGCGCTCATCCCCGGGAAGAAGGCGCCCGTGCTCGTCACCGACGAGATGGTGAAGGCCATGAAGCCCGGCTCGGTGATCATCGACCTCGCGGCCGAACAGGGCGGAAACTGCGAGGGCGCGGAGCCCGGCAAGACCGTCGTGAGGCACGGCGTCAGCATCGTCGGCGCCGTAGATCTCCCGAGCAACCTCGCCGTGCACGCGAGCCAGATGTGGTCGCGCAACATGGAAAAGCTGATGTTCCATGTCACGAAGGACGGCGTCTTGAAGATGGACATGAAGGACGAGATCACGAGCGGCTGCGTCATCACCCATGGCGGTGATGTTGTGCAGGAGCGCGTCCGTGAGGCGCTCGGTTTGCCCAGAGCCGCGCCGGCCGCCGCGCCGCCCCCCGCGCCCGCCGCCGCCGAAGGAGCTGCCTCGTGACCGACGATCTCGTCTTCGGCCTCTATATCTTCGCGCTCGCGACGTTCGTCGGCTACCAGGTCATCGCGCGCGTCCCGCCGCTGCTGCACACGCCGCTCATGAGCGGTACGAACGCGATCAGCGGCATCTCGCTGGTCGGCTCGCTGGTCGCGGCTGGCTCCAAGCACGACCTCCTCTCGAGCATCCTCGGCTTCATCGCGGTGACCGCCGCCTCCATCAACGTGGTCGGCGGCTTCATGATCACCGACCGCATGCTGCGCATGTTCAAGAAGGGCCCCAGTCCCAAGGACGGCCCCAAGAACGCCAGAGCGAAGGCCTGATCATGCAGGACACGCTCATCAACCTCGCGTACCTCGTCTCGTCGGTCCTCTTCATTCTCTGTCTGCGCGGGCTGTCCTCGCCGGAGAACGGACGCCGCGGCATCTTCCTCGGTGAGCTCGGCATGCTCATCGCCGTCCTCGCGACCCTGGTGCGGAAGGAGATCATCGGCTACGAGTGGATCGTCGCCGGCCTCCTCCTCGGCTCGCTCATCGGCACCGCGATCTCCGCGAACCTGCCGATGACGAAGATGCCGGAACGCATCGCGTTCTCGCACGCGTTCGGCGGCCTCGCCACCGCGCTCGTCGGCATCACCGAGTACCACAAGCTCCGCGACCTCTTCGGCGCGGTGCAGGTCGGCGTGGCCCACGCCGGGCCCGTCGCGGAGCACGAGCTCAATCGCCTCACCATGGGCGCGCTCGGCTTCGAGGTGTTCCTCGGCTCGCTCACGTTCACCGGCTCCATCATGGCGTTCGGCAAGCTCCAGGGCCTCATCACCGGCGCGCCGGTGACGTGGAAGGGGCAGAACATGATGAACATCGGCGCGTTCTTCGGGACGATCGCGCTGCTCGGCTACCAGGTGGCGTTCCCCGACACCGCGCCGCAGTGGATGTTCTTCCTCATGTGCG
>JAYTHX010000247.1:0-4605 GCA_043732195.1 Polyangiaceae bacterium | reverse complement strand
CCCGAAGATGCGATCCCGACGGGGCTGCGGTCCTCGCCCGCCACCCGCCCCTTCGTGCGCTTCGTGCAGATCGCCTGCCGGAGGAGTGTCCGAAAGAGCGCGCACGAAGCCTCGCGCGGCAGGGTCTTCGACGCACAGCGTCAAGGTTCCTGTCGCCCACCCACTCCCCGAACCACGCCAGCGCACCTGCGCTCAACCTCGGATGCCTATCCGTTCAGTCCGTTCAGCTTATCTCGCAGCCTCCGAAGGTCTCGCTGAGCACTGAACAGACGTGCCCGCCGAGCCCTTCCGCTTCCACGCGAACCACCGACCCGAGGCATCGGGCAAGCCCTGCCGCACACAGAGTGCGACGGGCGAGCGATCTGTGTAACCTCTACATCTTGTGGTGTCTAGCGAAATGCAGATACTCCATGTGGTACTCCATGGACCACAGCGACCTTACATCGACTCCCCAAACCTAAACGCTCGACAACACTGAAATACGTTCAGGTACCTCCAACAGGTGGTCAAGAGGTCAGCCCCAGGGTGTTCAGGGGTTCTCCACAAGTTGGGCCCAGGCGCCTTGGTCCAGAACCCACAACGGGTGGTGGACCGGACGCGATTGACGCGGCCGGTCAACGCCGGCGGGCGGAAGGAGCGACGTCGCGGCGAACGGCTTCTGTCCGGTGAGCGCCTCGTGGAGAATGATGCCCGCCACGAACAGGTCGCTCGACGGGCCGTCGTGCTCGTCGCGCGCGCTCCGGCGAGAGGAGCAGGGCACCGCGAGGAGCCCGGAGACGTCGGAGGCGCTGGTCACCGCGCGCAGCGCCTCCCATTCGCGCTGCACGGTCTCGAGTGGCGTGAGCCGCGCGAGCCCGACGTCGAGCAGCTTGACCTTGACCACCGGCCGGCTGCCGCGGCGCTGCGCGAGGAACACGTTCTGCGGGCGTACGTCGCGCAGCACGAGGTGCCGTTCGTGGACCGCGTCCATCGCCGAGAGAAGCTGCATCGTGAGGTCGATCGCCGCCGCCGAGAAGCGCTCGCGGCCCAGCCGCGCCGCGAGCGTCTCGCCCTCGAGGCGATCCATGACAAAGGACGGCGCGCCGCCGGGCAGGGTGCCGATGTCGAACAACTCGCAGAGCGCGAAATGCGTCGCCGCGAGCAGCCCTACCGAGGCAGCTCGATCTTTGGCTTGCTGGGATGGCGCTTGTAGAGGAGGACGGTGCGTCCGAGAATCTGGGCGAGCGTCGCGCCGGTGCGCGTGGCGAGCTCCGGGCCCGCCTCCTTGCGGTCGGTCGGAGACTCTGTTCCGACCTTCACCTTGACGAGCTCGTGCACCCGCAGCGCCTCGTTCACGGCGGAGACGAGGCCGTCGGTGATGCCGTCCTTGCCGATCTGCACGATGGCATCGAGGTGGTGGCCGAGGCCTCGGAGGTAGCGGATCCCTGCACCCGTGATGGGGCCGAGCTTCTTCTTCGCCGAGCCGTCAGCCCGGATCTCGGGCTTGTTGCGGACGTCGCCGGTCTTCTTCGTGATGCGCTGCTTCACGCGCGTCCGGCGCGCGCCGCCCGCCTTCTTCTTGGGCGTGCGTTCGCCGGGCGCGGCCTGGCCCGTGACGGGGAGACGTGGCACTCGCGAAGAGCTCATTTAACGGCCTGGGGGATCGTTCGCATCGTCTTGAATTCCTTTTCGGGGTCGACGACGGTGACGTCGCCCAGCTTTGCCAGGTCCGCGGCCACCACGTCGGCGTCTCCTGCAACGACGACGAGCACCTTTTCCACCGGGTAGAGCTTCTTCGCTGCGGCCTCGACCTGCGAGGGCTCGGTCGCGCGCAGCTGCTTCCTATACGCGTCCCAGGCGCCGTCGGGGAGACCGAATTCGTCCTGGAGCACGACGAGGTCGGCGATCGACGCGAGCGATTCCATGCGGATCGCGAACACGTCGCTCACATACGCCCGCGCGGCCTCCGTCTCGGACGACGACGGGGGCGCCGCGATCATCCGCGCCAGGTTCTCCAGCAGCGCCGTCGCCGCGAGCGAGGTCTTCGCGGTCTCGGTGGCGGCATGGACCAGGATCGGCTGCTCGCCGCTCGCGAGCTCGTACGCCCGCGCCTCGGTCGCGTACGCGAGGCCACGTTGCTCGCGCACGTCGCCGAAGAGGCGGCTCGCGATGCCGCCGCCGAGCACCTGGTTCGCGACCCGCACCGCCGGCCAGCCCTCGGCGCTGCGTGCCGGGCCGAGCGTGGCGATGGTGACGTCGGACTGCGCGCTCTTCGGCCGGTGGGCGATGACCACGCGCGTCCGCGCCGGGAGGCGAGGGGCGGCGCGCTCGGTCCTCGGGCGATCGCCGCCAGTCCACGTGCCAAAGTGTCGCTCGGCGAGCGCCTTGCCCTCGGCCTCGTCAAGATCGCCGGCGAGGACGAGCGTCGATGCCTTCGGGACATAGAACCGGCGGTGGAGCTCGCGGATGGCAGCGCCGTCGATCTTCGTGATCTGGGAGGGCAAGAGGCCCCAACTCGCGTAGCCGCTGCGGTCCGGATAGAGCTCGCGGAAGACGAGGTGCAGGGAGTCGAACGCGCCGTCGCCGCGCGCGGCCTCCTCGGCGCTGTCGACGGCGCGGGCCTTCGTCTTGCGGAGCTCGCCCTCGTCGAAGCGCGGCTCGCGGACCACTTGCGAGAGCAGGGAGAGCCCCTCGCTCACCTGATCCTTCGTGAGCGGCATCGCCAGCACGGTGGCGTCGGCGCCGGTGGTGATGCCGAGGCTCGAGCCGAGCGTCTCGATGCGCCGCACGAGCTCGCCGCTCGAGAGCGCGCGCGTGCCCCCCTCCTTCAGGAGCTCCGCGGTGAGCGTGGCGAGCGCGGGCGAGGCGCCGTCCGCGCTGCCGACGTGGACGAGCAGGCGCGCCTGCACGATGGGCAGCGCGCGCGACGGCACGATGGCGACCGTCAGGCCGTTCGCCAACGTGAAGCGCGCGACGTGCGGGAAGGGCGACTCCTTGCTCGCGCCCGACGGCGGGGCGCCCTGCCGCGCGGTGCTCGGCGCGCCGCTCCGACCCGGATGGCTGCCGTCCGCCACGGGGATGTCGACCTTGCTCGGCCCCGAGGTCGCCGTCCGGGTCGCGCAACCACCCAGCAGCACCGCTGCGAGCGCGAGGACCTGCCTCCTCAAGTCTTCTCTCCGGGCTTCACTTCCACGGTGCTGCGGCGCGCGCTGGTGAGGTACTTGGTCACCACGCGCTTCACGTCGTCCTTCGTCACCGCGAGGTACTTCTCGAGCTCGGCGTTCACGACCGAGGCGTCACCGCGGTGCAGCTCCAGCTCGGCGAGGCGGCTGGCGCGGGCCAGGTTGGACTGCAGCCCGAAGAGGAAGCGCGCGCGCATGCGGTTCCTCAGCTTGCGCATCTCCTCGTCGCTCGGCCCGGCCCGCGCGAGCTCGGCGAGCTGCGCGTCGACGAGCTTCGTCACCTGGTCGACGCGCGCGCCGCTCGCGAGCTTCACGTCGAGCTCGAACACGTCGGGTCCGCGCTGGCCGTTCACCCGCGCCCCCGCCTCGATGGCGACGCTGCGCTCGCGCACCAGGACGCGGTGCAAGCGTGAGCTCTCGCCGTCGCCCAGGATCATCGCCGCGAGCTCGAGCGCCTGGTGATCAGGCTCGGCGGCGGCCGGGATCATCCAGCCGCTCAGCACCGCAGGGAGCTTGGCGCGCGGGTCCTCGAGCGTCGCGCTGCGCGGCGCGGTCTGCTCGACGATGCCCGGCGGGTCGTGGCGCGGGACGTTCGGCTGCGGTCGCGCGTCGCCGAAGTGGCGCTTCAGGAGCGCGAGGCACTCCGCCTCGTCGAAGTCGCCGGCGATGCTGATCACCGCGTTGTTGGGCGCGTAGTACGCGTCGTGGAACGAGCGCACCCACTCGAGCTGGGCGGCGTCGAGGTCGCGCATGCTCCCGATGCCGGCGTGCTCGTACGGCCAGTAGCCCTGGAAGACGAGCTCTGCGAGGCGCAGCCAGGCGGGCGCGTACGCGGTGCCGTCGATGCGCTTGCGGTACTCCTCCTTCACCACCGCGCGCTGGTTCTCGAAGCTCGCCTTCGAGACGTCGAGCGACTTCATCCGGTCGGCCTCGAGCCAGAGACCGAGGTCCAGCTCGCTGGACGGGAGGAGGTCGAAGTAGGTCGTGTGATCGGCGCAGGTCATGCCGTCGAGCACGCCGCCGTGCGCGGAGACGAGCCGCGCGTGCTCGCCGCGCGCCACGTTTCGCGAGCCCTGGAACATCATGTGCTCGAAGAGGTGGGCGAAGCCGGCGCGCCCGCGTTCCTCGTTGCGCGCGCCGACGTCATAGACGACGTCGATGGCGACGGTGGGCGTCGCGTGGTCGACGAGCATCACCACGCGCAGGCCGTTGTCGAGCCTAGCGCGCTTCACGTCGAGGTGCAGCGTCGGCGGGTCCGGCGCGCCCTCCGCCACCGCGCTCACCAGGAGAAGCGCCGCCCCGACGAATGCTGCTGCGCGCATCGCGATCAGCCGGCGCCGAGCCGGCGGTGGAGCGAGATGTCGAGCTGGCTGCGCACCATGCGCATGATGCTCTCGCATTCGTCGCTCGAGATGCGAGCGTTGAGCATGAAGGCGCGGCGCGT
>JAYTHX010000246.1:0-4613 GCA_043732195.1 Polyangiaceae bacterium | reverse complement strand
CGATGCTCGAGGGCCGCGTCACCGGCGTCGCCGCTGCCGAGTATGCGTACTGGCGTGCGGAGGCGCTCCGGCACATCGGCAAGCTCGAGGAGGCTCGTGAGCAGGGCGAGACCGCGCGCCGCGCGTTCGAGGCCGCTGGAGACAAGGCGAAGGAGTCGCACGCGCTCCGCCTGCTCGGCCACCTCGCGAGCGACGTTGGCGCGCCCGCGCAGGGGCGCCTTCAGGTCGCCCTCGCCATCTCGCGCTTCGAGGAGCTGAAGGACGATCGCGGGCTCGCCGCCGCGCTCGTGGTCCTCGGCGAGATCGACTATCTGCTCGGCGAGCACGCTCGCGCCCGCGAGGTGCTCCTCGAGGCGAGCCATCGCTGCGAGGCGGTGAAGGACATGCTCGGCGGCGCGCAGTGCTTCATCCTGCTCGCCATGATCGAGACCGCGGTCGGCGGCTACCGCCGCGCGCGGGACCTCCTCATCCACGCGCGCCAGTCGTTCGATGCCATCGGCTACCGCCTCGGCATCGCGCAGTGCGACGTCGTGCTCGGTCACGCCGATCACCGCGCGGGCGAGATGGACGCGGGCCGCGCCCGGGCGCTCTCGGCGCGCGCCGCGTTCCGCGAGCTCATGAATCCTCGAGGCGAGGCGGCGTGCGAGCGCCTCCTCGCGCTCATCGCCATCGACACCGACGACTTTGCGGCCGGCGGCGCCCACGCATCGGTAGCGGCCAAGATCTTCGAGCGCCTCCAGGATCCCTGGGGCGACCTCGAGGCCCGCCTGCTCCTCGCCCAGGTCGCGCTGGCCAAGCACGACCCCCAGGCGAAGCAGCTCTGTCAGGAGTGCGAGAAGATCGTCCTCGACGAGGCGGAGCCGCGCCAGCACCGCCATCTCACGCTCGCCTGGCTCGCACAGACCGAAGACCGCTGGCAGGACGCCGCGACCGAGATCGAGCGCGCCCGCGCCTCCTTCGGCGACAAGGCGCGCTGCGGCGACCACACCCCGCAGCTCCTGAAGCGCCTCGTCACCATGAAATGGGAGGGGCCTGCGGCCGGAAAGGTGAGGGCCTGGCTCGAGCTGGTCGACAACGCGAACCCCGACGAATCCGTCTCCTCGCGCTGGCCGATCTCGACGGGCGGCGGGTCCCCTCGCAGCTGACGTGGACCTGAGGGCCGGGCTTTGCTAGAACCCGCGCCACCATGACGACCCCGCAGGATTCGCCGCGACGCCGCAAGCAGAAGGCCCGTCGCACCAAGCAACTCATCGAGTGGCGCATCAAGAAGGCCATCGAGGGCGGCGCCACCGTCCCGGCGAAGGGCGAGAAGGCCGCCCCCAAGAAGGCTGCTGCTTCCGTCGCAAAGCAGGCGAAGTAGGCCCGCGGCTAGGCTGAGGCCTAGCCACGCGCCGCGTACGTGCCGTAGACTGAAGTCAGCCGATGGAGTCGTTCGAGGTCACGCAGGCGGTGCTCAGTGTCGGCACCATCTATCACGTGCGGAAACCCCGCACGGAACCGACGCTCTTCACGATCCGCGGGGAGCTCATGACCACCGCTCCGAAGTTCCACCTCGTCGAGGGGGAGTCGGGGAAGGCGCTGGCCGACCTCACCGCTAACTTCATCAAGACCCGCTACGACATCCGTGGTGAGGGCAAGCTGATGGGCGCGCTCGTCTTCCCTGCCGTAGCCTTCAAGAAGACGCTCACGCTGACCGTCGGGGACGTGGAGTACACCGCGGACGGCGGCGTTTTCAAGGGCGTGTTCTTGTGCAGGAACGCCGAAGGCACCGTGGTCCTCGAGATCGCGAAGGAGCTGTCGTTCATCCGCGACACGTTCCTTTTGAAGACCGATGGGGCGTTGCCGCTGGAGGTCGGGCTGCTCTCTGCGGTCGCGATCCACTCGCGCTTCTACGACTACGTCTGAGCCTGGCGATGGGGGTGTGGCGCGCGCTGGCGCTGGTGGTTCTCCTCGACGATCTCGCGCTTCAACGCGGCGCTCGCCGAGGAGACGCGCGCGCAGGGCGCGCAGTGGGTCGACCTCGTGCCCCTGATGAGGACGCAGGCGGCGAGCGGCATGGTCGCGGGCGACGAGCTGCACCCCTCGGCTGACGCGTACGATGCGTGGGCCGCGGAGCTCGCGCGCGTTCTGCCGACGCCGTGTGCGCCTGGTGCCGAGCCGCGAGCTCCGTAGCGGGCGAGAGCTCGCTAGCGGCGCTTCGCGCGGACGAACGCAGCGGTAGCGGGCGCGGGCCCGGCGCGACGCGAAGCCTTCGCGAAGCGCGGGCCGCCGAGCTTCTCGACCGGGACGACGCTCTGCGCCGGCACCGTGTTGCGCGCCTCGGCGACGGTCGCAGGCGTGGCCGCGGAGGCCTCACCAGAGAGCGCGCTGACGCCTAGCGCCACCACGCAGACCGCGAGGCAGGCCCCGAGGCCGACCTTGACCATGCGGGTGAAGCGCTCGCGTCGCTCCGCGACGTGCGGCTGGCGCTTCTCGTCGAGGATGGGATCGGCGGGGAGCACGATGCTCTCCCAGGTCATGCGGCCCGGTCCGAGGGCGGCGGCGCGCTCGAGCAGCTCGTGCGTCGAGATCGCGGATGGGTAGGGGAGGCGCGACGGCGGCGAGAGGTCGACGTCGATGGCGCCGCTCTCGCGCATGACCGGAAGCGGTTCGCGGAGCGTGCTCGCGCCGATGGCCAATGGAGCATGGGCAGTGAATGCCTCGAAGGGGAGCGGTCCCGGCCCGACGGACAACTGCGACTTGACGAGCTTCGTTCGAGGCAGGGCCACGGGTCCAGGGCGAGCAAGGTCCACGCCATCACGATCCCCCTGGATCACCGCGTGATCGTGCGTGCTTCTGCGGTGGTACCTCGGCGCCCTGCCTTGAACGTGCGCGATTCGGTGGATCCGGAGACCCCCAGCTGCGGGCTTTTGCCCTGAGCAGTCAGGGCGTCTCGGCGTTGACCCACTCGGTGATCCCCTGGATGACGGGATCGTTGTCGGCGAGCGGCTTGATCGGGTGGTTCGGGTTCGCCTTGCCGGTCGGATTCAGGATGATGAGGCTCATCGCCTTGTTGGCGAAGTTGATCTGCGTCCGCGCGTGGGCGCAGGCCGCTGCGGGGTCGGTGGCGAAGACGCGGAGGTCCATCGCCGAGATCGCCGGCGTGATGGGGTCGGTGCCGACGTCCTTGGCGTGGCAGCCGAGGCACGAGCCCTTGCCGATGACGCCGCCGTCGAAGGTGCCGCCGTCGTTCTGGTCGTCGTCGGTGATATCGATCTGCGTCTGCATGGCCGGGATGACCTTGCTGTTGAAGAGATCGAGCGCCGAGCACGCGGTGCTGGGTCCCTGACCGGGCGTGATCTCGATCTTCTTGAACGAGATCTTGAGCGAGCCGTTCGAGTCCCAGCCCGTGAGGATCATGTTGCCCGTGTAGAGGTCGACGCTGGTGCCCGCAGGCACCGTCAGCTCGCCCTGAAAGCCGTTGACGCTCGGCTCCGCCTTCACCTTGCCGTCACGCGGGAGCTTCACGAAGAACGGGGAGTCGAGCTTGATGTTGGCGTTCTGCGGCGCAAAGATTCGCATCGCGGTGAGCGAGAGCGTCCCGTTCGTGCCGTCGCCGGCGAGGAACGTGATCCGCGCGCCGTCGAGCCCGCTCGCGACCGTGTTCAGGTTCACGACGTTGAGGCCCGTGGCGACGACGAACGCGCCCGTGTTGGGCAGCGGCGGCGCTCCGATCTCGGCGGTGATCCACGACGCGACGTGGTCGAAGAGCTCCGGATAGGCCTTGAGCGTCGGGCCCGTGTGCGCGACCTGCGTGAGGATCGTGCTGTCGCCGGTCTCCCGCGTCGCCGGGATGATGCCCGGGTACTTCTTGGCCGACAGGTACGGATCGGGATCGCCGAGCCAGTGCGGCGCGACGGCGCCCTTGACGTGGCAGCTCCCGTTCGCGCCGCCGCAGCGCACGACGAGGTCCTTCTGCACGATGCGGAAGAGCGGCTCTGCATCCACCGCGCCGCCCTCACCCGTGGTGGTGCTCGGGTCGTCGGAGGAGCTGCTGCACGCCACGAACACGAGCGCGCTGAACGCGCCGACCACCGCCACCGTGCCCGCAAAAAGGGAGCCGGCGCGGGAATGCAAAGCCATCATTGCTGGGGATCGTGCCGTGCGACGACGATCGTTGCAAGCGCGGCGCGCTCAGCGCTTGGCGCGGAGCACGATCTTGCGGGCCGTGTGCTGGTCGAGGGTGCGCGCGGAACGCACCTCGGTGCCTCCGGCCGCGCTCGTGCTGCCGAGGTCCGTCGTCGCGGCGAAGGCGGCGCCGGCGACGAGGAAGACCGCGACGCCGATCATCCCTGCGCGCAGGAGGTCCGCACGGCTCCACTGGAAACACGACCAGAGGGCGAGCAGACGGCGCACGAAGAAGCCGAACGCCGAGGCGCGGGGCAGCCCGTGCTCACCGGCGGTCTCGCCGTGGACGATGTCAGCGGTGCTACCCCACAGCTCGCGCATCTCCTCGAGCGAGCGGCGGAGGCCGTGACGGACGTGCGCGAAGAACACGCGGCGACGGGTCGCGAGGTCGACGTCCGCCGCGACCTCGGGGAGCGGGAACGCGAGCGGCGTCACGCACTGGGAAT
>JAYTHX010000245.1:0-14253 GCA_043732195.1 Polyangiaceae bacterium | reverse complement strand
CCCGTCCTCCAGGCCGAACCGCAGCTGCAGGACACGCCGCTCCCGGCCGGTGAGGCCTTCGAGCACGCTCTCGACCTGCTCCTTGAGGAGCTTGTGCGACGCGGCGTCCGACGGCGCGAGCGCCTGGTTGTCGGGGATGAAGTCGCCGAGGTGGCTGTCCTCTTCCTCGCCGATCGGCGTCTCGAGCGAGACCGGCTCCTGTGAGACCTTCACGATCTCCCGGACCTTGTCGGCGGTGATGAGCATGCGCTCGGCGATCTCTTCCGCGGTGGGCTCGCGGCCGAGCTCCTGGAGCAGGCCACGGGACACGCGGATGAGCTTGTTGATCGTCTCGACCATGTGGACCGGGATGCGGATGGTCCGCGCCTGGTCCGCGATCGCGCGCGTGATCGCCTGACGGATCCACCACGTCGCGTAGGTCGAGAACTTGTAGCCGCGCTTGTACTCGAACTTGTCGACGGCCTTCATGAGGCCGATGTTGCCTTCCTGAATGAGGTCCAGGAATTGAAGGCCGCGGTTCGTGTACTTCTTCGCGATCGAGACGACGAGGCGAAGGTTGGCCTCGACGAGCTCCGCCTTGGCGCGCTCCGCGAGGCGCTCGCCGTCGCGGATCTGCTCGTACGTCGTGCGCAGCGCCTTGATGTCGAGCTGCAGCTCCTCTTCGACCTTCTTCAGGTTCTTGAGGCTCGCGGAGTGGTTCTGGAGGACCTCCTCGGGCGCGATGCCGAACTTGCGCTTGAACTTCCGCTCGAGCGCCACGTCGCCCTTGGCGACGCGCGCCTCCTTGCGGAGGACGTCCCACTCGACGCCCGTGCGCTTCTCGAGCTCGGTGGAGCCGCTCTCGGCGCGCTCGACCTTCTGGATGAGCGTGCGGAGCTTGATGACGATGCGGTCGATCGTCTTCTTGTTGAGACGCATCTCCTCGAGCGTCTCGACCATCTTGTTGCGGTTGGTCTCGATCTCCGCATCGACGCCCTTCTTGCGGGTGGCGGCGGCGGTCTCGAGCTGCGCGTTGAGGTCCTGCGCGATCTTGTCGAGGTGCTTGACCTTGTCGATCAGGCGGAGGGTCTTGCGGTCGGCCTCCTCCTCGTCGAACTCGGCGTTGTCGTCCTCGGCGTCGCGGATGATGTCCTTGACGCGGATCTTGTGCTTGCGGAGCTTGTCGCCGAGATCGATGATCTCGCGGACGGCGACGGGCGAGTTCAGGATCGCCCCCAGGATCATGTGCTCGCCTTGCTCGATGCGCTTGGCGATCTCGACCTCACCCTCGCGCGTGAGCAGCGAGACGCTGCCCATCTTGCGGAGGTACATGCGAACGGGATCGTTCGACTTCGAGTAGTAGCTCGAGTCTTCCTCGTTCTCCTTCTGCGCGCCGCGGGGAACGGCCTTCTTCTCGGCGTTCTCCTCCTCGACGATGCGCTTGGGAGCGATCTTGACCTGGGTCGCAGCGTCGACGATCTCGATGTCCTCGTCGCCGAGGACGCTCATCACGTCGTCCATCTGATCGGCGACGACGTCTGCCGGCATCGACTCGTTGACCTCGTCGTAGGTCATGAAGCCCTTCGAGGACTTCCCGTTATCGCGGCCCTCGCGGCCGGGACCGTCGCTCAAGTGCGAGCCGTTGTCCCCTTTGCCGTTGCCGTTGCTGCCGTTCCGGTTCTTGTTGGCCATCAGAAGTTCTTTCCGCTGCTGCTACCGCACGACGCCGCTCGCCATGCTCTCCCGACCCCACCCGCTCACGCTCTCGCGGAGCTGCACATTCGTCCGTCCTCTCGCCTCGACTACTCCTTCAGCTTGAGACCGTGCTTCGCCCGCAAACGCTCCTGTGACTCCCGCAGGAGCTCTCGCTCGACCTCTGAATCTCCATGCGCCCGGTACGTCTCGCGGGAGATCTCGGCTGCTTCTTGCGAAAGGAGGAGCCTCTTTAGCTTGTTTGCGTTGTCGAGCAAGTACACTTTCGCTTGCGTTTCGCTCTCGGTAACCGGGTTGACCAGCCTCTCGGCGGCGAACGCTCGTATGGCAGGCTCCATCTGCGCAAGAAACGCGTCGGTGTCCAGCTTCTTGTCAGCGGAATTCCAGGCTCTGCGCAGGGCGGCGACGATCTTCACGCTCGCGCCTTCGAGCAGAGAGAGCTCCTCGGCGACCTCCGGGTCGTCCAGAAGCACTGGCCATTCGATCAGTGCCGAGACGATCTCCTTGCGCGCCTCGGTCCCCGGCACGCGCGGCGCGATGCGGCTCCCGTTGCTGTTCGACAGCTGATGTCGCGTGGTGAGGCCGGCTTCGGCCTCGGCCTTCCGCCGCTCTGCCTCGGCCTTGGCGAGCGCCTGCTTGACCCCGTTCTCGAGCGCGCGGAAGGCGCCCTCTCCCGACCGGACGATGTCGAGGCGCCCGGCGATCATGTCCGTGAAGCCCTTCGCCATGGCGTGGACCATCGGGTCGTCCTCCTCGGCGATGAGCTTGGCGACGAAGGCGATGCGGGCCTGCTTCTCGTACGCGTCCGCCTGGGTGAACGACTCGTCGAGCGACATCTGGATGAGCGCCTCGAGCAGGCCGGTCGCGCTCGCGAGGAGGTCGGCGACCGCCTGCTTGCCCTTGGTGCGCGCCAGCTCGTCCGGATCGATGCCGTTCGGGAGATCGGCGACGCGCGCCGAGAGCCCCGCCGCGCGGATGGCCTCACGGGAGAGACGGACGGCCTTGCGGCCCGCCGCGTCGCCGTCGAACAGGAAGATGATGTCCGGCGCGAAGCGCTTCAGGAGCTTCGCCTGATCGGTCGTGAACGCGGTGCCGAGCGGCGCCACGACGTTCGTGATGCCGCGCGCATGGAGGGAGACGACGTCGAAGTTGCCTTCGACCAGCACCGCCACCTCCTCCTGACGGATCGCGTGCCGCGCCTGGTGGATACCGAAGAGCATCTGGCCCTTGGAGTAGATCGGGCTCTCGGGGGAGTTGATGTACTTCGGCGGCTTGTGGGCGTCGGGGTCCTGCGCGTCCGGCCCGAGGCGCACGAGGCCCGGGCGCGGCCCCTCGGGCGGCAGGTCGCGGAGCGCGCGGCCGCTGAACGCGACCACGCGGCCCTGAGCGTCGACCACGGCGAACATCAGGCGATGGCGGAAACGATCGTAGTAGCCCGAGCCGCTCGATCGAGGGACGAGCAGCCCGACCGTCTCGGCGGCGACCGGTGAGACGCCCTGCGCCTTGAGGAACGTCGTGAGCCCATCCCACGCGCCGGGCGCGTAGCCGATGCGGAAGGCCTGGAGCACCTCGTCGATGCGCACGTTGGGTAAGAGGTCTTTTCCTGGGACGAGGCCGCGGCGCGCGAGCTCCTCGAGCGCGTACTCGCGGTGCTCGTGCTTGCGCAGCTCCTGCTCGAAGAACGTCGCGGCGAGCCCGTTCACGGCATAGAGATCCTCGCGCGCCTTGCGCTGGCGATCGGCCTCGGTGCTCTGCGGGGTGCCGCGCTCCTCCTCGATGGCGATGCCGGCGCGCTCCGCGAGCGCGCGCACCGCCTCGGGGAACGTGTAGCCCTCGTGCTTCATGAGGAAGTCGATGGCGCTGCCCGACTCCTTGCAGCCGAAGCAGTGGAAGAAGCCGCGGTCCGGGTTCACGTGGAAGCTCGGTGACTTCTCCTTGTGAAACGGACAGAGCCCGACGAACGAGCGCCCGCGCCGCTTCAGCGAGGAGACGCCCTCGGTGATCACCGCGACGATGTCCGTGCGCTCACGGACCAGAGCGATGGTCTCGGGCGAGATCAAGGCTCAAACGTCTAGGTGGCAGCATGGGCGCAGTCAAGCTGACAGCCACCGCTGATCATCGCGGCCTCGTCGTGCTCATGGCCCGTGGCGGTGTGGGCGATCGACGCGGAGTAGCTCGCGGGACGCAGAGCATGCGGGGTTCTGAAGCCGGAGCGAGCGGTATCCCGGGTCGCTCGTGTCGAGCGTGAACGTGAATGTCTTGCCGACCTTCATTGCGGCATGGACGAAGGCCATGCCGGCCTCGATGCATGACCGGTGGCCCGCGGCCGCCCGGACGCGCACCGCCACGTCGAAGGGTGGGACGCGACATCACGGCGCGGGGGCGGACGTTCCGCACCGACGGAGGCGCCCCCGTGGCCGCTTGCTCTCCCGCGCCAGACCCGCAACCCCGCGGGCAGATCGTCGTCGTCCTGCGCACGCCGCGGTACCTCCGCAACCGGAAGCACCTCACCGCGTTCCACGACTGCTCGGGCGTCGTCGACTACGACGTGCAGGCACGCGCGCCGCTCATGCGCTGGTCGCGGGCGAACGTCGCCAGCTTCGATGCCGTCGATCTACCCCTGGAGAGCCGCATCATCGACCTGCTGCTCAAGGTCATCGGCGCCATCGTCCCCGGCACGCTGATCTCGCACCCGACGCGCTTCAGCTTCGATGCCGCGAACGCCCGTCACATCGACCGCTGAGCGCCCGTCGAGCCCGAAGGGCCCTTCCGTTGGTCTCCGCGCCATGTTAGACGGGCCGCGTCTGCTGGGCGTGGCATCCCTCGGTCGGGCGGAGCTTTCCTCCACTCGAGCGCGGCCCTACACGCCCCCCGCGTCACGCATCCCCCGAAAAGGAGCTCTCGGCCTCATGACCTCGTCGCTTTCGTCTCCTCCGAACGATGGTCGCACCGACGTGCGCAACCCCTCCGCTGCTCCGCCCGTCCAGGGCCTGGGCAAGGGCAAGATCATCCAGGTCATCGGGCCGGTCGTCGACGTCGAGTTCGAGGCGGGAAAGCTCCCGTTGATCCTTAATGCGCTGAAGGTCACGAACCCCAGCATCTCGGCCGACAAGGACAACCTCACCCTCGAGGTCGCACAGCACCTCGGTGAGAACACCGTTCGCACCATCGCCATGGACATGTCCGACGGGCTCATCCGCGGCATGGAGGTCAGGGACACCGGCGCGCCCATCGCGATGCCGGTCGGGCCCGAGTGCCTCGGCCGCATCCTCAACGTCCTCGGCGCGCCCATCGACGAAGGCGGACCCGTCAACGCCAAGCGCACCGCGCCCATCCACCGGACGCCCCCGAGCTTCCAGGACCAGTCGACGAAGATCGAGGTCTTCGAGACCGGCATCAAGGTCATCGATCTCCTCGCTCCCTACCGCAAGGGCGGCAAGATCGGCCTCTTCGGCGGCGCCGGCGTCGGCAAGACCGTCCTCATCCAGGAGCTCATCAACAACGTCGCGAAGGCGCACGGCGGCGTGTCCTGCTTTGCTGGCGTCGGCGAGCGCACCCGCGAGGGCAACGACCTCTGGCTCGAGATGCGGAGCTCGATGCTCGAGTCCGGCGAGCCGGTCCTCTCGAAGACCGCCCTCGTCTTCGGCCAGATGAACGAGCCGCCCGGCGCCCGCGCCCGCGTCGCGCTCTCGGCCCTCACCGTCGCCGAGTACTTCCGCGACGAGGAGGGGCAGGACGTCCTCCTCTTCATCGACAACATCTTCCGCTTCACGCAGGCGGGCTCGGAAGTGTCCGCGCTCCTCGGTCGTATCCCGAGCGCCGTCGGCTACCAGCCCACGCTCTCCACCGAGATGGGCGCGCTCCAGGAGCGCATCACCTCCACGAACAAGGGCTCGATCACCTCGATCCAGGCCGTGTACGTCCCCGCCGACGACCTCACCGACCCCGCGCCCGCGACGACCTTCGCCCACCTCGACGGTACGACCACGCTGAGCCGCGACCTCGCGTCGCTCGGCATCTACCCGGCCGTCGATCCCCTCGAGTCGACGTCCACACTGCTCGATCCCAACATCCTCGGCGCCGAGCACTACGACACGGCCCGCAAGGTCCAGTCGACACTCCAGAAGTACAAGGACCTCCAGGACATCATCGCCATCCTCGGCATGGACGAGCTGAGCGAGGACGACAAGCTGACGGTCACGCGCTCGCGCAAGATCCAGCGCTTCCTCTCGCAGCCGTTCTTCGTCGCCGCGCAGTTCACCGGCACCGCGGGCAAGTACGTCCCCGTGAAGGAGACGATCGCGGGCTTCAAGGAGATCCTCGCCGGCAAGTACGACGACGACGCCGAGTACCCGGAGCAGGCCTTCTACCTCGTCGGCAACATCGAGGAGATGAAGGCCAAGGCCGCCGACCTCACGAAGAAGAAGAAGTAAGGGCGCATGGCTGCCGACAAGATTGATCTCGAGATCGTCACGCCCAAGGGCAAGGCGCTCTCGGCTAGCGTCGACGAGGTCACGGCGCCGAGCGTCGAGGGTGAGTTCGGCGTTCTGCCCGGCCACGTGCCGGTCGTCGCCGCGCTCCGCACCGGCATCGTCACCTACCGCCAGGGCTCGGAGTCGAAGCGCGTTGCGGTCGGCGCCGGCTTCGCCGAGGCGGGCCAGAACAAATTGCTCATTCTTGCGGACGACTACGCGGAGCGACAGAACATCGATCCCGTGCTGGTTCGCAAGGAGCTCGCGGAGATCCAGGGCAAGCTCGAGAAGGTCCTCGCGATCGTCGAGACCACGCCCGAGAGCGTCAGCGAGAAGAAGCACCTCATCGACCGCGAGAACTGGCTCGCCGCGCAGCTCGAGCTGCACGGCGACGCGCCGGCCGCGACGATGCGGCCGTTCGAGGAGTGGGGCCCGCCCCCTCCGCCCATCGTCGAGGAAGAGGACGGCAAGCCGTCCTCTCCCTGAGCCGTGTGTGACCTGACGTGAAGGACCGCATTCAGAGAGTGGCCTCGCTGCTCCTCGGCATCGCCGTGGTGCTCGTCGTCGGGTGGCTCACCTTCGATCAGCTGAGCCGCGCGCGCGCCGAGGCCGACGCTGGCGCTCCCCTCTCCAGCAGCGCGGTGGACGCGGCCACGCCGCCCGCGAGCGTGAGCCCCGTCTCCACCAACGACGGCGGGCCGATCACCCTCGATCCCGGGGGCGATGGCGGTCTCATCTTCAACACCATCCTCGGCGACGCGGGCGCGATGCCCTCGGGCGCCCCGCGGACGGTGAAGCTCGGCGTCGTGCTCGTCCAGTTCACGGGCGCCGAGGGCGCCTCGAGCACGGCCCGCGCGAAGCCCGACGCGTTCAAGCACGCGGTGGAGCTCGCCGAGAGGGCCCGCGCGGACTGGAAGGCGGCCGTGAAGGCCGGCGACGTCGGCTCCTCCGAGGACATCGGCCGCATCCCGCGCGGCGTCCTCGAGCACCCGACCGAGCTCGCGGTTTTCAGTCTTGCCGCAGGTGACGTGAGCGAGCCCCTCGAGACGCCGCGCGGATACTGGGTCGTAAAGCGCCTCGAATAGTGTAAATTCACGCTCCACCATGTCCACGATCGACATCACGCGAAACCACACGCTCCCCATCGAAGACGCCAAGAAGAAGGCGGAGGAGCTCGCCAAGGGCATGGCCGACAAGTTCGGCATGTCATGGCGGTGGGAAGGCGACGCCATCCAGTTCGACGCGGCGAGCGGCGCGGCGAAGGGCACCAAGGGGCAGGTCGCGGTCACCGACAAGACGGTGCGCGTCGCCATCGACCTGCCGTTCATGCTCCGCGTGCTCAAGGGCACGATCGAGAGCAAGGTCAACGAGAAGCTCGACGCACTCGTCTAAGGCTTTTTTCCCCTCGGAACTGCCTGCTGCGGTATCTTCCTCGCCTCTGGAATGGCCGACGAGCCGAACGAAGTAGAGGGGACCGAAGGAAGCGATGCGAGTCGCGCCGCGTCTCCTGACGCGGACGTCGAGGTCGAGACGCTCTCGGTCGCGCCGGACGCCGATCAGGACGCGCCTGCGATCGTCATTCCGCCGCCGCCGGGCGTGATGTCCGGCGCGTCGCAGCTCCCGCCCGCGCCGATCGAGGCCATCGAGGCGGTCGCCGCCGCAGTCGGTCGCCTGCGCGACGAGGTCGAGGCCACCACCGATCGTGCGCGCAAGGCGCGCCTCCTCGACGAGGCCGGTGAGATCCAGGAGCGCGGCGGCGACGAACCGGGCGCCGCGCGCGACTACCTCGCCGCCTACAACGCGGACACGAGCTTTCGCGAGCCGCTCGAGGGCCTCGTGCGGCTGCTCGAGCGCCGCCGCTCGCTCGCGAACCTCGGCAAGCTCGTCGAGGCGCTCGTCGCCTCCGCGAGCACGCCCGAGGAGCGCGCACGCGCCCTCACCGAGCGCGCGATCTTCTTCGAGGACGTGCAGACCGACCTCGAAGGCGCGCGCGGCGCGGCCCGCGAGGCCACCGAGACCGGCGCCGTCCCGGCCGACCTCGGCGCGGCCTGGCTGACCCTCGAGCTCGTCGCCGCGAAGCTCGGTGATGCCGCGCTTCGCGAGGAGGCGCTCGCCGGCCGCGCGCAGCTCACCACCGACCCCACCTGGAAGGGCCTGCTCCTCATCGACGTCGCGACCCTCGCCGCGAGCGCCGGCGAGATCGACCGCGCGCTCGAGATCGCCGGCCGCGCCCGGGACGAAGGCGCGGCGGCGACGTGGGGAGCCACCAGCGTCATCGAGCGTATCGCGCGCTCCGAGCCTGGTCTCGCCGGGTCCGACGAGGCGCGCTCGCGCGCGCGCGTCCACGCGGAGGCGCTCGAGGGACGCGCCGAGATGGTGCGCGCAGCGATCACCGACGGCGCGCGCGCCGATCAGCTCGGCATCCCGCGCCACGTCCGCACCATCGAGCACGCCGCGGATCTCTTGCTGCGAGGCGCCGAGGCTCGCCGCCTCGCCAGCGAGCTGCAGCGCGCGACGCAGAACCTGGATCGCGCGCTGGAGGTCCTCGCAGAGGCCCGCCCGCGCCGCGACGACGAGCCGACCGCCGGCGGCGCCCCGAGCGAGGTGGCCGCGGCCATCGAGCGCGTCGTGCTCAACGTGCGCATTCGCCTCGCCGAGACCGCGGGCGACACCAAGCTCGCCGCCGAGCTGTCGACGCGACGCATGGTCGGCGAGACCGACGGCGGCGTGGTGGCCTCGCTCGCGCTGCGCGTCGCGGAGCACGCTGCGAGCGAGGGCGATCTCACGAGCGCGCTGGCCGCGCTCACGCAGGCCACCGAGCGCGACCCGGTATGCGCTCCGGCGCGCGCGCTCAAGATCGACATCCTCGATGCCGGCGGCGATCCCGCGCGCTTCGCCGAGGAGCTCGAGGAGCTCTCGAAGCACTACGGCACCGGCGAGGCCCAGGGCCGCGCGCTACTGCTCGCCTCGTACGTCTGGGCGGCGCGCGCGAACGACGCGGGCCGCGCGCGCGAGGCGCTCGGCCAGGCCGAGGCGTGCGGCGTGCCGAAGGAGACGGTCGCGCGCCTCGGGCGCAGCCTCGCCAGCCTCCGCGACGACGAGGCCTGGTACGAGACGGCCACGCGCAACCTCATCGAGTGCAAGCCGGCCGGCGAGATGCCGCTGCTCTGGATCGAGCTCGCCCGCATGCGCCTCGCCGCCGGCGACGAGGCCGGCGCCGCGAAGGCCACCGGCCAGCTCCGTGATCTCGAGGACGGCGCGTGGCTCGGCCGCGTGCTCGACGGGCTCGGCGGCAACGGCGCCGCGGTCGACGGCGACCTCGACGAGATGGCGAGCGCGACCAGCCGCCAGCAGCGCGCCGATCGCTCGCGCCAGGCGCTCGAGGAGCTCGCGGCGAGCGTCACCGACCCCGATCTGCGCACGAGCCTGACCCTCGCCTCTGCGATGCGCGCCCACGCCGCTGGCGATCGCGACGCCACCGTGACCAGCCTGCGCGCGCTGGCCGGCGAGGACGCTGCGGATCCCCTGATCGCGTCCTATCTCGGCGATCTTCTGCGCGCCTCCGGTGATCGGGCGGGCGCCGCCCAGCTCGCGCGGGGCGTCGCCGAGGCGCACGAGGACGACCCCGAGCTACGGAGCGCGCGCTTCCTCGAGGCCGGGCTCGAGCTGTGGCGCATCGGCGATCACGCGAGCGGGCTTGCCGCGTTCGAGGCGGCCGCCACCGCCGCGCCCGACGCCGTACAGCCGGTGCTCGCGTGGGCCTCGCGCGGCGTGGAGATCGACGCGCTCGAAGGTCGCCGGCGCGCCATCGAGCTCGGCGGCGGCGACGCGAGCATCGCGCTCGAACGCTTCGCGCTCGAGGCGACGATGGGCGATCCCGACGACGCCGACAGCGCGCTCTCCGCGGTCGACATCGCCTCCAGCGCCTCGCTCAGGCTCGCCGGCGCGCTCGCGCGCATCGTGTGGCCGAAGGGCGCGAACGACCCCGACGCCCTGCGCGAGGCGCTCGCCACCCTTGCCGGCTCCGGCGACGGCACCGAGGCCGCGAGCACGAAGGCCATCGCCGCGGCCGAGCGGCTGCGCATCGCCCGCGAGGACGACGGCGAAGCGACCGCCGACGACGTCTCGACCGCCGCGCAGGGCTGGCTCGCGGTGGGCGGCGGCGCGGCCGCCGCGCTCGAATGGCTCGCGGCGACGATGGCCGGGGGCGACGTCGCGAAGGAGGTCCCGGCACGCCGCGCGCTTGCCGAGCTCCTCGCGGACGAGGCCCGCGAGTCGATGCAGGCGAGCGCGACGCTCCTCGAGTCGATCGCGCTGCCCGACGAGGTCCTGCCGCTCGTCTCCGGCTCGTCGCACGCCGCCCGCCTCGCGAACCTCGAAGTCGCGCCGCCCGGCTGCGACCCCCGGCGCCGCGCGTCGGCCCTCGCCGAGCTCGACGGCGCGCTCGGCGAGGACGGCGAGATGGACGGGCTCGCGCTCGCCGGCTGGTCCGCGCTCGCCGCGGGCGATGGCGCCGCCGCGCTCGACGTGTTCCGCACCGTGACCACCGCCCGCCCCGACGATCTCCAGTCGTGGGAGGGCATGCGCGCCGCCGGCGAGCAGCTCGTGGACCGCGAGGCGTACGCCGTCTCGTGCGAGCAGCTCGGCGCACGCTCGTCGAGCCCCACGCGCGGCGCCGCCTTCTGGGAGCAGGCCGCGCTCTCGTGGTCGAAGCTCGGCGAGCCGTTCGACGCGCGCGTCGAGACCGCGCTCGATGCGAGCTTTGCGCGCGATCCCTCGCGGACCGCCGCCTTCGATCGGCTCTTCCGCCGCGTGCGCGAGCGCAAGGATGGAGGCAAGCTCCTCGAGCTCGTGGGCAGGCGCCTCGAGTACACCGACGACGCCGCGGAGATCGCGAAGCTGTACTGGGAGATGGCGCGCGTGCTCCGCGAGAAAGGCGACCCCGACGCGGCGCTCGAGGCGCTCGATCACGTCGTGATGTTCGACGAGAACCACGTTGGCGCGCTCGCGCTCACCGGCGAGATCTTCATCCGGCGCGGGATGTTCGCGGAGGCCGCCGAGAAGCTCGCGCGCCTCTCCACCGTGCTGGCCGCGCCCGCGAAGAACCGCGTCACCGCCGGCGTGGCCGCCGTCGACCTCTACGAGAACAAGCTCGGTCGCCACGATCTCGCGCTCCAGGTGCTGCTCGCGCTGCACGCCGCGAAGCTCACCACCCTCCCCGTTCGCGAGCGTCTCGCGCGCGCCGCCGCCCGCACCGGCTCGTGGCAGGAGGCCACGCGCATCCTCGAGGAGCTGATGCACGAGCGGCCGGAGCGCGAGGGACGCGTCGAGGCGGCGCGCCTCGCGCTTGCCATCCATCGCGATCGCATGCACGCCCCGCAAGGCGCGCTCGACGCCGTGACGAAGCTGCTCGACGAGGTGCCGGGCGACGGCGAGGCCCTCGATCTCGCGGTGGCGCTCGAGCCGCAGGCGCCGGGGCGGCGCGCGCTCCTCGAGAAGGGGCGGGATGCGCTCCTCATGATGCTCCACGAGCAGCCGGCAAACCTCGAGGTGCAGCGACGCCTCGCGCGCATCGCCCACTCCATCGCCGACGGCAGCCTCGAGCAGTCCGCGCTCTCCTGCGCGGTGGCGCTGGGCGGGCCCGACGGCTCGAGCGAGCAGATGATCGCGATGCTCGGCAGCAAGAAGGCGCGCGTGCCGCAGGTGACGCTCAACGAGGCGATGCTGCGGCAGATCATGGCGCCCGGCGATGACGGCCCCGTCGCCGAGCTCTTCGCGGTGCTCGGTCCAACGCTCGCCGAGGCGCTCGGCCCGCAGCTCGTGGCGCTCGGCGTGCATCCGAAGAAGGACCGCATCGATCCGCGTGCCGGCATCTCGCTACGCGCCGAGATCGCGACCTGGGCGGGCGCGTTCGGCATCCCCTCCTTCGATCTCTACGTCGGCGGCAAGGATCCCGCGGGCGTCCAGGGCATCCCTGGCGAGACGCCCGCGATCGTGGTCGGCTCCCAGGTCAACGCGCCGCTGTCGCCCACCACGCGCGGCCGCGTCGCGCGCGAGCTGCTCGCCATCGTGCGCGGCACCACGGTGACGCGCTGGCGTGACGACACCACCATCGCCGCCATCGTCGTCGCCGCGTGCAACATCGCGAAGGTGCCCTTCGAACATCCGCCGTTCGCGGTGCTGGCCGAGGTCGAGCGCCTCATCAACAAGGCCGTCAGCCGCAAGACCAAGCAGCTCTTGCTCCCGCTCTGCAAGGCGGTCGTGGGCAGCGGACAGGACGCACGCCAGTGGGCGGCGCGCGCGCGGGCCTCCCAGGGACGCGTCGCGGTGCTCGCGTCGGGCGACGTCTCGGTCGTCCTCGCCGACGTCTTCGGCGAGCCGATCGAGCGCATCGGCGGTCTGGCGCGTGACGATCTCCGCTCGCACGACCTCCTGCGGTTCGTGCTCTCCCGACCTTATTTCGATCTCCGACGCGCCCTCGGGCTCGAGGGCTGACGATGAGCGACGACGGAAAGCTGCTCGACGACCTCGCCGATCTCGACTGGGATTCTGCGCTCGACGAGTGGGAGAAGAACACGTTCGTCCCCGAGGTCGCGCGCGACACCGAGACGAACCGCGTCGCCCCGGGGCGCGCGGCCGCCGAGGAGCCCAAGCCCCAGGAGCGATCCTCGGCGCACGGCCCGGCTGCCGGGGCCTCACAGGGTTCGCTGAAGGACGTCTCCAGCGAAGGCACCGTCATCGCGCCGGTGCCGCGGGAGCTCCGCGCCGGGCCGCGGCGCATCCAGTCTTCGATCCCGCCGCTCGTGGCGCCGCCTCCGCAGCGCGTCTCGGGCGTGCCCGGCGCGCTGACGGCACCGACCGCAGCGCGCGGCGCTGCCGCCCGGGGCGGGCTCGGGCAGCTCTTTGCGAAAGGACCTTCGCAGCGCCCGCCCGCGCCCACGCCGCCGCCGCGACCGACCTCCGAGAAGACGCGCGCTGCGCCGCAGCTGGCCGACATCTTCGACGTGGAGCGCACGGCGGTCGACCCCGGCTCGCGCGAGGCGCGACCGCCGATGAGCGGCCGAGGCCTGCCCAGCGTCACGCGTCAGATCGCGCGACCCCCGGCGCTGCCGGCCGAGGCGTTCACGGACGAGCAGCAGGATCAGCAGCGGCAGCTCGAAGCGGAGGCGGCGGAGACGCTCTTCGGTCGCTCCCTCGAGGACGCCGAGCGCAACGCGAAGCGACCGCCCGAGGCCGCCGGCGCCAGCAGCATCGGCGACGCGGTCACCGTCGCCACGCGCGATATCGAAGGCGCGGCGGAGGCGGCGGGCTTCGACAGCAGCGCCACCGTCGTCGCCGATCGCGCGGAGAGGGAGTCCATCTCCGATGCCGACACCGCGACGCGCCACCCCGGTGACGTCGAGGAGCGCTCGCCCGCCGACGACGAGGCCCCGACCTTCATGCGCAGGTCGGCCTCGGTACCGCCCGCCGAGCCGGACGCGCCGCGCGAGGCGCGCAAGCCCGCGCCTGCCGGACCCGCCGAGTTTTCGGGCGAGGAGCCCGCCTCGCGCTGGCTCGATGGCCACACCACGACGCAGTTCCGGCAGCGCGCTGCGTGGCTCGAGGAGGAGGCGCGCGCCATCGTGGACCCCGTCGAGCAGTCGCGCGCGCTCCTCGGTGTGAGCGAGCTGCTCGCGCTCGTCGGCGACGAGACGGAGGCGCTGGCACTGGCGAGCGAGGCCCGCGATCTCGCGCCGAGCGTCGCGCTGGCGTGGCGCCAGGCCCGCCAGCTGCTGCCCCGCGACACCGCCTTCGAGACGCGCGCCGAGGCGCTCGATACCGAGGCCTCGCAGTCCCCGACCCCCGCGGCGCGCGCGCACGCGATACTGATGGCGGCCGACGTGCTGCGCGCGAACGGCGACGGCGACGGCGCCGTGCAGCGGTGGAGCAGCGCCTCGAAGCTCGATCCCGCGGACGTCCGCGCCCCGGCCGCCCGCGCGGCGCTCGCGCTCTCGCTCAACCAGCACAGCGGCGCCGGCAGCGATCTCGCGGAGAACTCGGAGCTCACCGCGCTCGATCGCGCGATGGGCATCGTGCTCATGCTGCGCGG
>JAYTHX010000244.1:0-4633 GCA_043732195.1 Polyangiaceae bacterium | reverse complement strand
CCGACCGGGCGCTCGCCATCGCGCAGCGTGCGCGGCGGCTCGGCGCGCGGCTCGTCGCGGCGCGGCCCGCGGTCGCGCGCCTCGCGATCCTCGCGCCGCGGCTCGTCGCGGCGCGGGGGCGCCGTTGTCACGGGCACCGGCACCGGCGGCGGGTTCTTCGCGCGGCGGGCCTCGGCGGCGTCCGCCGCGGGATCGACCGGCGAGTTCGCGCCGAGGTGATCGGCGAGCAGACCGGCCACGATCGACTCCGCCTGATCGTGCGTGAAGAGGCGACGCGCGACCGCGAGGTGGAGCGAGTCCGCCGTGCGACCGGCGTACGCGTCGGCGAGGAACGTCACGATGTCCGCCTCGGCGCGCGTCTTCTTCTCGCCCGCGGTCGGCAGCATCCGCTCGATGGGGCGGATCTTGTACGTGAGCCGCAGCATGTAGAGGTGACCGACGTCCTTCGGTCCCACGACCGAGATCGCGGTGCCGGTGCGCCCTGCGCGACCGGTGCGGCCGGTGCGGTGCACGTACTGCTCGGCCGACTCCGGGAAGTCGGCGTTGATCACGTGCGTGAGGTGAGAGATGTCGATGCCGCGCGCGGCGACGTCCGTCGCGACGAGGAAGCGGAGCTTGCCCTCGCGCGTGGCGGCCATGACGCGCTCGCGCTCCTTCTGCTCGAGGTCGCCGTTGAGCCAGTCGGCGTCGTAGCCGCGGCTCTTGAGGAGCTCGGCGACGCGCTCGGTCTCGTCCTTCGTGTTGCAGAAGACGACCGCGCTCTGCGGATCCTCGACCTCGATGATGTTGAGGATGGCCGAGCGCTTGTCGCTGTCGCGCACGAGATAGACGTAGTGGGCGAGCTGCAGCGCGCCGACCTGGTCGCTCGAGAGCGTGATGTACTCGGGGTCCTTGAGGTGCTTCTTCGCGAGGCGATCGACGTCCGGCGGGATGGTCGCGCTGAAGTAGAGCCCCTGCCGGTCGCCCGGGGGAAGGTGCTCCATGATCGCGTTGAGCTCCTTGGCGAAGCCCATCGAGAGCATCTCGTCCGCCTCGTCGAGGACGAGGATGCGGATGTTCCTCGCATCGAGCGTGCCGCGGCGGAGGTGGTCCAGCACGCGGCCCGGCGTTCCGCAGACGACCTGCGCGCCGCCTTCGAGCGCCTCGATCTGCTTGCCCATCGGGGCGCCGCCGTAGATCGACGTGACGCTCGTTCCGCGGAACTTGCCCAGCTGCTCGAGCTCGCGACCGACCTGGAGTGCGAGCTCACGCGTGGGCGTGAGAATGAGCGCCTGGACGTTCGCCTGCGACTTCTTGATGAGCGCATCGACGATGGGGAGACCGAACGCGGCGGTCTTGCCGGTGCCGGTGCGGGCCTGGACGACGAGGCTACGGCCCCGGGTGGCGGGCTCGTAGACGGCGAGCTGCACGGGCGTCGGGTTGACGTAGCCGAGCTCGTCGATTGCTTTGCGGACATCCGCGCTCAGCGGAATCGCATCGAAGGTCGGCGGCGGCGGGGGCGGCGGCGGCGCGACGGGCGAGTCGGCTGAGGAGACGGGGAGGGGCTGATTCATTCGGGATTACCTTATAAACGACAAGGCCGCGCGACGCACGGGTCCAAGCTCGTCTGTCTGATGACGGAGCGCGCCCACGGCGGCGCGGTCGAAACGGGTGATTGCGGCGACGGCGTCGGCCCCGCGCGCATCGCTCGTACACGGCTGTACGAGCTCTTGTTGCCGCGCCGCATCCCATTCGGGGCTGCGCGCGGCCTGGTAACGCTTCTCTGCCTCGGCCCGGTCGGTGACGCCGGCCGAGGCCGCGAGGCCCCGATCGACGGCAGCCGCAAGGGACTTGAGGCCTTCGGCGCAGGCCGGAGGGACCTGCGTGCTCGAGGGGTTCGGTGCCCCGGGGGCTGGCTCGGCGAAGACCGCA
Source organism: Polyangiaceae bacterium (assembly GCA_043732195.1). Taxonomy (GTDB): domain Bacteria; phylum Myxococcota_A; class Polyangia; order Polyangiales; family Polyangiaceae; genus Labilithrix. The sequence goes on along the minus strand of JAYTHX010000244.1, from coordinate 2,722 downwards.
ACCGCAATCTGGTAGGTGCTCGAGACCACGAAGATGCCTGCGAGCACGGTGAACACGGCATAAACCGCGCTCGTGATGCGCTTGGGAGAAGCCACGCGAGGGGTGTAGCGCCCGCTTCGCGCATGCGTCAATCTCGCCGGCATGAGGACCCTGGAAGGGAAGACAGCGCTGGTCACCGGCGGCGGCAAGGGAATCGGTCGGGCCATCGCCCTGGCGCTGTCGGCGCGCGGGGTCCGGGTGGTGGTCACGGGCCGCCAGGAGCGGGCGCTCGGGGAGACGGTGGGCGAGATCGCTCACGGCGGCGGCAAGGCGCGGCACCTCGCCGGCGACGTCCGGGACCCGGCGCACCTCGCGGCGGCGGTGGAGCGTGCCATCGACACGTTCGGCGGCCTCGACCTCGTGATCGCCAACGCCGGGCAGTCCCAGCGGGTGGAGCTGGGCGGCGACCTCGCGGCGGCCGAGGCGGTCCTCCAGACGAACCTGATGGGTGCATATTACACCTTCAACGCGGCGGTCCCGCGCATGAAGGGGCCGGGGCGGCTCATCGCGATCGGCAACGTCCTCGCCGAGGTCGGGGCGCCGGGGTACGCCGCGTACTGCGCCAGCAAGGCGGGGGTCCTCGGCCTCTGCCGGGCGATCGCTCACGAGGTCGCGCCGCGAAAGATCACGTGCAACGCGATCGTGCCGCGCTTCGTGCAGGAGGACGGCGCCGAGGTCTCGCGGTCGCCGCTCGGCCGGCTCGTCGAGCCGGAGGAGGTCGCGGCGCTCGTCGTGTTCCTGTGCAGCGGCGCGGCGGACCTCGTCACCGGCCAGGCGCTCTCCGTCTGATGTCAGCTCGTGTCATTTCCCGGATGGGCTCGCGGGCGCGCATCCTCCGGAGATGGCACGTCACCGCTTGGTCCTCGCCTCCTCGTTCGCGATCGTGACCTCGCTCGCGCTTCCTGCCGCGGCCGAGGAGCCGCGCGTCGGGAGCGTGCTCGTCCCCGGCGTTCCGGGGCGCCTCCTCGGCGCGATCGCGGCGGTCGTGAGCCGCCCGCCGTCGCGGCCGGCGCCGCGCATGTTCGACTGGAGTCCGCCCCCGCCAGGGCTACCCCGCATGACGATCGCGACGCTCTGCAGGCTCACGTTCTGACGCCTGACCTGGCACGCGCGCTGCAGCCGCGGCAGCCATGAACGCCTCCACCGTCCTCAAGGGTGCCGCTCTCGTCTTCGCTGCCGTTTGCGCCGCGACCGTCGCGACCCGCGCCACGCGGGCCATTCGCCTCGAGGGCAAGACGGTGCTCGTGACCGGCGCGTCGCGCGGGCTCGGCCGCGCGATCGCTCTCGAGCTGGGGCGTCGAGGTTGCCGCGTGGCGATCTGCGCCCGCACCTCCGCCGATCTGGAGAAGGTACGTGCCGAGCTGGTGACGCTCGGTGCGACGGTGCACGCCGAGGTCTGCGACCTTCGCAACATGGAGCAGGTGCAGGGACTCGTGGCGAGCGTCACTGCGCATCTCGGCCCCATCGACCTGCTCGTCGCGAACGCCGCGACCATCGCCGTCGGGCCCGTGGAGTCGATGACCGTCTCCGACTTCGACGACGCGATGACTTCCATCTTCAAGACGTCGCTGCACTCCGCGCTCGCGGTGCTGCCGTCGATGCGTGCGCGGAAGCGCGGCACCCTCGCGTTCATCACGTCGGTCGGCGGCAAGGTCAGCGTTCCGCACCTCGTCCCGTATTGCACCGCGAAGTTCGCGGAGGTCGGTCTCGCCGAGGGTCTCCGCGCGGAGACCGCGCAGAGCGGCATCAACGTCCTCACGGTCGTCCCCGGGCTCATGCGCACGGGCGCGCACGTCCACGCGACGTTCAAGGGCAACGCCGAAAAGGAGTACGGCTGGTTCGGTGCCGGCGCGACGGCACCCGCGCCCATGACCATCGACCCGGCGCGCGCCGCACGTCGCATCGCCCGTGCGATCGCGCGCGGAGACCACCAGATCGTGCTCACCCCGGCGGCGCAGCTCGCTGTCGCGGCGCAGCGCCTCAGCCCCGAGCTCATGGGGATGGTGATGCGGATCGCGGGCCGCCTCCTGCCGAAGGCGCCTTCCATCCCGGCGCGCGACCTGCGGCGGCGCGAGGGGATCGACGTCGAGCGCAGCTCCGCGGCTCCCGAGGTGGCGTTCGTGAAGGCGCGCGGCGCGAAGCTCGTCACCTCGAACAATCAGGCCTGATCCCGCCAGGTTGGACGCCCTTGACCGGCGGCGGAGGCGACCCCTATAATACTTTCAAATACTTTTGAAAGTTCCGACATGACGTTCGCCGCTTCCATTCACGCTCTCCACGACACGGCTGTCCCCGAACGGACCGGCGATCGCAGCGCGCAGCGGCTCGCGGATGTCCACTCGCTCATCACCCGGGAGATGCAGGAGGTAGAGGCGCTCATCGGCGAGCACATCGCGCGAGGCGTCGCGCCCGCGACCGACTCGGCGAAGCACCTCTTCGATTCCGGCGGCAAGCGCGTGCGCCCGATGGCGCTCCTGCTCGCACACCGCTGCTGGTCGCCCGTCGACGACAAGGCGCGTGGCCTCGCCGCTGCCGCCGAGCTCGTGCACATGGCGACGCTCCTGCACGACGACGTCATCGACGACGGTGACGAGCGGCGTGGCCGACCGACCTCGCGGCGCCTGTGGGGCAACGCCGTGAGCGTGCTCGCGGGCGACCTGCTCCTCGTCGAGGCGCTGCGCCT
>JAYTHX010000243.1:0-4648 GCA_043732195.1 Polyangiaceae bacterium | reverse complement strand
CGGCGCTGGTCGATCCGGCGATCGGGGAGAGGCTCGAGGAGGGCTGACGCGGGAGAGTGCCGGACCCGGCGGCCGGGTTTCCGGGGACCACGATCGGGGGCACCGCAGACCAGGAGGAGCTCGGCCAGGAAGGAGCGCCAGCGGCGCCGCAGCCGAGGGCCGCAAGGGCGGCAGAGGATGCGGAGGCCAGGGCGGAAGCCAACGCTAGAGCCAGGGCGAATGCGCAAGCGAGTGCCCACCCACGGCGGCTGCCGCTGCGCAAGAAGCGCGTGCGGCTGCGGTCACGGCAGCGCGGACCGCGAAGACCGCGCTGGCCGCGGCCAAGCGCGCGCGGCAAGAGGCTCGCTGCGCGGCTTGCTGACGTGCGGTCAGGCCTCGTGCTGCGCGTGGACCGTGCTCGCCTGCGGGCCCTTGTCTCCGTCCTCCTCGGCGAAACGCACCTTCGCGCCAACGTGCAGCTTCTCGAATGCGATGCCGAGCACGCTGTTGCGGTGGAAATAGATCTCGCGGCCCTCCTCGTCCTCGATGAAGCCATAGCCGCGGTCGACAAACAGCTTCGTCACGAGGCCGTGCGGCGGCCGCTGATGGGTCTTCGGCGTCTTGCGCAGTTGCCGCGAGTATTCCTCCAGGAGGTGCTCGGCGTCAGAGAATGCGTCGTCGACTGCAGCGTGCAGCTCCTCTTTTCGGTCCTCGGGGTTCTTCGTCACGACGAGCTCCTTTCCCGGCACGTGGAGGTCGATCCTCACGTGATACTTGGGTCCGTGCTTGTGCGCGTGGTTCGGGGCCTCGACGACGACGTGACATTTCGTGATGCGGTCGAAGAACGCATCGAGCTTTGCGGCGCGCCTCTCGACGTGCTCCGAGACCGCGTTGGAAGGCTGGATGTCGCGGAAGGTGACCTGAACCGGCGATTGCATACGCTCCACTCCTTGTCCGCTCCTGAACGGGCGGCGGGTCGCGAGCTTCAACAAGCATGCCGCGACGTTGCATGGGCTGTGAACCCTCGAACGGCCCGCCGCCTTCCCCGCGTCAGCCGACCGCGCTGCCACACTCGTGCGCGAGCGCACGCTGGGAGAGGCTGTTCTCGCGATCGCCGTACGGGCCGGAATGTTGCAGGGTGCAACGGTTAGCTCGACATGAGGACTTCCAAGGATCCCTACCGGGCCAGTGACTTCTTCCGAAGGTTGGCCTCCAAGACGTCGCACGGCGTGGGGAGCCCCTGGGCGTTCATCGTGGCGCTCGGCACCGTCACCGTGTGGGCGTTGACCGGTCCGGTGTTCCATTTTTCGGACACGTGGCAGCTCGCGATCAACACGAGCACGACGATCGTAACGTTCCTCATGGTGTTCCTGATCCAGAACACCCAGAACCGCGACTCGCACGCCATCCATCTCAAGCTCGACGAGCTGATCCGCACGAATGAGGCCGCGCGCAACCGCCTCATCTGCCTCGAGGAGCTCGACGACCGCGAGATCGCCGAGCTCCAGCACGAGTTCGACAAGCTCGCCCAGGAAAAGCTGCGCGAGCGCGGCCGGGAAAGCAGCCATCCTTCTCACCACGCGGGGACTTCGAGGACCTCCACGAGGACCACTGGCGCGAGATCGTCGCGCGGCAGGTAGCGGATCGCCATGCCCGAACGGTAGCCGTCGGGCACGACATGCCGCGAGGGCTCGATCACGGCCTTTAGCAACACGGCGTCACCGCTGCGGAGCGCATGCTCGCGCGCGCAGATCACCCCGCGGCCCGTCGCATTGCGGAGGTAGGGCGCGAGCACCGCCGGCACGTGGGCCACCGGCTGCCCTCCGATCAGGGTGGCAGGCTCGAAGCGAATGCGCGTCGCGACGACGCTGACCTCGTCCCCGTCCCCGTCGCGGAGGCTCAGCACCTGTCCGTACTTCGCGCTGCCGAGGACGAAGAACTCGTCGTCGCGCTCATTCTCCTGGAAACCGGCGCGGTCCAACGAGAGACGCTCGAGCAGATCGATCTGGAGGAACGCCGACGCGAGGCCGCTGAGCGGGCTGACGACCACGTTGTCGGAGACGACCGTCACGCGTACCGCCACCGCGCCGTGGGTCCCCGGCGCGATCTGCGCAAGCCGCCGCGCCTCCTGCTCGTGCCCGAACGGCCACATCGTCGTCGACGATAGCGCTATCCTCCGCGCATGGGGCGCGTCACGCGATCGCTGTTCGCCGCGCTGGCCTTCGCCGCGTGCCTCGCAGGCAGCCGACCCGCCGCGGCGTCGAGCGCGCTCGATCTCGTGCGCGCGGCGAAGGCGCACGAGGCGGCAAAGGAAGAGGACCTCGCGGTGCGGCGTTACATGGAAGCCATCGCGCTCGATCCCACCTGCGAGGAGGCCTACCTCGGGCTCGGCAGCCTGCGTTCGCGCCAGGGTGACCTGCGCGAGGCGGAGCGGGTGTATTCCCTCGCGCTCGAGCACCTGCCGGCGCTGCGGGCCGCGCGCCTCGGCCGGGCGTACGTGCGCCGGGCGCTCGGCGCGCGCGCCGAGGCGGTCGAGGATCTCTCGACGGGTGGCGAGGAAGATCCCACCGCGATGCGCATCCTCGCGAGCTGGTACGGCGAGGAAGGCCAGACCCCGGCGCAGCTCGCGGTCTGGCGACGCATCGCCGCGCGCGCGGAGGCGACGGCCGATCCGGTGCTCCTGCACGAGGCGAGGATCACGGTCCGCGCGCTGCTCATCCTCGTCGGGCCCGCCGACCCCGCGGCCATGCCCGCGACCGACGACCGGAACCTCCGTCGCGTCGCGGCCACGCTCGCGCGCAAGGGGGGCTGACCGGCGGGGGCTGACCGGCGGGGCTGACCCGCGCGACGTTTCAAGCGTCGACGAAGGCGGCGTGCAGCGCGCGCTGCGCGCGATCGAGCTGCGCCTCGTCGATGGTGGCGCTGATCCGCAGCGGCCCGGCGGCGATGCACTGCGGGACCACCTCGGCGCGCGCGAGGGCCTCGAGCGCACGCGCGAGCGCGGCGCTCGCGCCGGTGAGACCGTAGCCGACGACGCTCACCACAGCGCGTGTGCCGAGAAACGTCGCGCCGCTGCCGAGCGCCGTCTCGAGCGCGCGCTTGCAGCGCGGCCAGTCGGGCATGTTGAGGAGCGGGAGGTGCACGAGCGCATCCTCGCCGGTGGCGACGACGTCACCGACGGACACCTCCTCGCCCGCCGCGATGGCGAGGAACTGGGGGAGGCTGGCGCGGGCGATGCGTGCAAACATCACGTTTCCGATCCCGACGATGGCGCGCACGTTGCGGTTCTCGTCCGCCGAGCGCGCGATCTCGCCGTCCTCCGGGTCGGGCCGGGCCGCCGTCTGGCGTGCGCCGGTGAGCGGATCGCTGGTCCTGCGCGCGTGGATCACGATCTTGCTGCGCCGCGCCCACTCCACGGCCTGGGCGTTCAGCACCTTCGCGCCCGCCTCCGCCATCTCGCCGAGGACCGAGAGGTCCATCTCCGGCAGGTGCTTGGGGTCGCTGACGACGCGCGGATCGGCGGAGTACACGCCGTCGACGTCGCTGTAGATCTCGCAGCGCTCCGCGGAGAGCGCGGCGGCGAGCGCGACGGCCGTCGTGTCCGAGCCGCCACGACCGAGCGTTGTGATCTCGCGCTTGTAGCTCATGCCCTGGTAACCCGCGACGATGACGATGCGGCCGCGATGGAGCTCGTCGAGGATGCGGTGCGGGCGCACCTCGATGATGCGCGCATCGAAGTGGCGGTCGTTGGTGAGGATGCCCGACTGGCTCCCGGTGAAGCTGATCGCGTCGTGCCCGCGCGCGTGGATGGCGATCGAGAGCAACGCCATGGTCACGCGCTCGCCGGTGGAGACGAGCATGTCGAGCTCGCGCCGTGGCGGCTCGGCGCCGGCGCCTTCGGCCTCGGCGGCGCGCTTCGCGAGCTCGATGAGCCCGTCGGTCGTCTTGCCCATCGCGCTGACGACCACGACGACGTCGTGCCCTTCACGCTTCGCGGCCACCACGCGGTCGGCGACGATGCCGATCTTCTGCACGTCGGCGACGGACGAGCCGCCGTACTTCTGGACGATGATGCTCATCAGGCCGGCCGGAACGCCTGCGCGCCGAAGGTGCCGGTCACGACCAGGCTGCCGCGGGAGGCGTCCCAGCGAAGGCCCGTGATGCTGCTGACCGTTTGCTCGTCGTCGGTGGCCGCCTCGATCTCGGCGATGATGCGAGCCGCGCCGTCGGTGAGGATGCGCACCAGCATCGGCCGCTCGGGGCCGTCGAGCGCGACGATGACGGTATCGCCAGGCACCAGAGCCGCGGCCGTGACCCTGCCGGTCTCCTCGAGCCGACGCCACGTCGCGTCGCGCGCGGCGAGCTTCGGGTCGTCGCCGGGCACCGCGAGCAGGCCGCTGTCGTCGGCGTCGTCGACGTGCATGGCGTCCACGCCTGGCAGGCGGGTCTGACCGACGCGCGCCCAGGCGCGGTCGTCCCAGCGGAGCTCGTCGTCGAGGCCGATCGACGCGCCCTCGAACAGCGAGGCATCGTCCACGTCACCGTCCTCGTCGGCGTCGAGCGCGGGCAGGTCCTCCTCGCGGAGCTCCTCGTCGTCGGCGAGCGGGCCTTCCTCGCCGCCGTCTCCGTGCGCGCTCGCCTCGTCACCCCCGAGCTCCTCGTCGACCGG
>JAYTHX010000242.1:0-4651 GCA_043732195.1 Polyangiaceae bacterium | reverse complement strand
GCGCGGCCTCGGCGGGCAGCTCGCTGATCAGCATCTCCAGCTCGCCGGTCACGAACTCGAGGTTCGCGAGCACGTACGCGAGCGGGTTGTTGATCTCGTGTCCGACACCCGCCGCGAGGATCCCGATGGCCGCCATGCGATCCATCTCGATCATTGCGGCGGCGATCTGGTTGCGCTCGGTGAGATCGCGCGCCATCAGGAGCTTCGCGGGCTCGTCCTCGAAGACCACCGGGCTCCGTACCACCTCGACGGCGATGATGCTGCCGTCGCGCCGCTTCCAGCGCTGCTCGACCGGCGTGGGGCGATCGGAGTCGGGCTTGGCCGGCGGCGGGAGAGTCTCGGCGGGAGCGCGGGCCGCGCGCGTATCGGCCTCGACCACGATCGACGTGACGGGCTCGCCCGTGATCGCGGTCGAATCCTCGTAACCGAGGCGCTCCACCGCCTTGGGGTTCGCGTACACGATGCGTCCGTTCCGGTGCACAACGACGAGATCGGGCGACGACTCGATCATCAAGCGGAAGCTCGCCTCCGCCTGCTGCCGCGCGAGGTCGGCGCGGCGTCGGTCGGCGCGCGCGCGGCCGTCGCGCAGCTCGCGGGTCACGGCGGGGCCCAGGCGCGTCAGGTTGCCTTTGAGGAGATAGTCATTCGCACCCCCACGCATGACCTCGACCGCCGTGTCCTCGCCGACCGTGCCCGAGACCACGATGAACGGGATGTCGACGGACGTGGCGCGCACCATCTGGAGCGCGGTCGGCGCATCGAGCGTGGGCATCGTGTAGTCGCACAGCACGATGTCGAACGGCTCGCAGAGGGCAGCGCGCAGCGCCGCTGCGGTCTGCACACGGCAGAACGAGACATCGAAGCCCGATCGTTTCAGCTCGCGGAGGACCAGCTCGGCATCGTCGTCAGAGTCCTCGACGAGGAGGAGCCGCACAGGCTCCGCCGCAGTCCCCATCCTCTCCGGGATACCATGACCCGCGCCCGTTGCACGAACGGGTGACAGATCCGTTTCAGTGACACGCGCATTGCCCAGCGCAAGCGCCTCGCTCGTACTCCTCAGGGAGTATGCGGCGCGCTGGACGACGCGCGCGCGTCACCAAGGTCAGCCGCGGGGACGACGAGCGTCGCGTTGCACACGCAGGTGCGGAGCTCGATCCATCCGTCGGAGCCGGCGAGGTAGCGACCGATCGGCGGGAGCTCGGGCCATTCGCTGCGCGACCAGGTCTCGCCGCAGCGACAGATCTTGGGCCAGGGCGACGTCTCGGGCTCCATGGACAGGGGCGTTGCATGGAAACGCGCGCGCGGCCACCGCGCGCAGCGCTGCGTACGCGTCGCCGCATGGGCCACGGCCGCCGACACGCGCCAGCTCGTCGCGCCGTCGCTGCGGTTCGTCAGCGGCTCTCGTCCGCACTTCCACGACGGCCGCCGCGCGACGCTCGCTCGAGGAGCTGCTCCGGAGAACAAGCAGATGGGCGACACGACGTCTCTCTCCGCGGACGACCGCGGCGCCTTGGAGGCGCACCTGAAGGCCCTGGAAACGCGGCCCTTGTGCGCCCCTCGTACCTTCGGTATGACCCTCGAGCATTCTGCGCCCGTAGCTCAGCTGGATAGAGCGTCGGCCTCCGGAGCCGTAGGTCAGAGGTTCGAATCCTCTCGGGCGTGCCAGTTTTCGAGGGGGATTTCGGATCGGGCCGACGCAGCGTGGCGACTTCGTGGCGGTGCCGAACCGCGTGCTCGTAGGCCGTCTGTGACGTTCGGACCGTCTCGCTGAGGATGCTGGGCGCCAGGTGGGCGTACCGGTGAGTCATTCGGATGTCCGAGTGTCCGAGCACCATCGCGATCACCTCGAACGACCAGCGCGGCGCGTTCCACCAGCCGGCGACGAGAGACGACGACGCACAGGTGTGGCGAAGGAGATGCCACCAGACCTTGCCGCCGATGCGGGGGACGACCCCGAAGCGCGCCACGACGCGGTCCCACGTACGGGGCGGGTTCTTGCCGCGGCGCAGTCCGCGCTCGGACGGGAAGACGAGACCGAGCGGATTGTGCGGGGCGTACGTCGGGAGGATCGCCAACCACTCGTGCATCGCCCCCGCGGCCCGGCCCCAAAGGAGAACCGTGCGCGTCTTCTTCTTCGCGCCACGCGCTCGTCTCGCCTCGCAGTACCGCCAAGAGGTGTTGCTCGGTCCTCACAAGTTCGGCGAGTAGGAACCGTCGGCTGCCGGTCGCCATCGTGCCCTTCGCGTCTCCCACCGCGGCTTCGTACATCGACTGCAGGTCTTTCTCGTTTTGCTCCGCGTGCTCGTCGACCGTCGCGAGGCATCGCGCTCACCGTGCGGAAGGACTCGAGCGAACGCCGTCGAAGCCGGCGCGACCTCGAGCACCGGTGACGACCAAAGGCCATGCAGCAACGCCCGGCGGGCGATCTCGAACGCTCGACGCAGCGGGTCGTTGTCGGCCACCTGGTACTCGATGGCGGCGAACTCGGCGAGGCGCCGAAGGGCAAGCTTGGCCAACTCAACCTCGGATTCGGCGCTGCGGTATTCGGCGATTGAAGCATTGAGGCAGCATGGGTCTTTGGTTCGCGCCGTCGCGGCCGTGCGATGCCGCCGCGAACTTGGTCCAGACCTCGTCCTCATCCTCGGCGATATCGTCCGCAGGCCTGACCCACACGGTCGGGAGCGACTCGAGCCAGAGGACGATTCGGTCGCCCGTTACGATCTCGGGGAAGCGCGCCACCTCCACGAGGTGGGCGGTCGACAAGCACAGGTTGGCTTCGTGGGCGACGCGTTCGATCCAGTCGCGGAGCGGCGCGTATCCACGATCGGAATTCGACCTCCCTTCGGTCGCGAGGAACGCGTCCGAGATCGTGCTCTGGTCGAGGTAGATCGTCTTCCGCGTGGGGTCGTGCCGACCGACGGCCATCGTCGCGTGTAAGCACGCTTGCCGACGCGGCGCGGAGCCTTGGAATAGGCGCCGCTTGCGCGCCACACAGCGCGGCCGGCGCGGGGCCGTGGCGCGCGAGCGACACCGGCACCGGCAGCAGCACGGGCGCGTTATCGGCCACCTGACGAAGGATCCGACCGCAAACGCGGAGGCAGTGACGGGAGCTCTCCCGTCACGTTCCCGTCGAAGCCCCGTCGCGTCCTCGTGTTTGTCTCGTGCTGCTCTCGTCATTGCTCTCGTCATTGCTCTCGTCACGCGCCCCGTCACCGGCCCCGCGCAGCATCGCGGCGACGCCACCGCGCGGGGGGACCGATGCGGCGGGGATCGCACCGACGCAGTCAGTTCAAGCCTTCACAGACAACCCGATCAACGCTTTCCGGACGCTTCGGACAAACGTGCAGGCCCTCGCCGTGGCCGCCACGACGGACGGCACCATTTATCCCTTCGTCAACGCTGCGAGGCACCTCGACCTGAGCTCTCACGCCGCGATGATGGCGACGATCGTGAAAGCGGCCGGCGAGGACGCGCGCGAGGCCACAGCGGCGGGTTGGACGAACGATATGAAGGCCGGGAAGGTCGCGTACAACCTTCGGGTCGCTCTCCGGCAGGCGTCATGGAACGCCGTCGCGCGGATCAACGCCCGGTCGGATCCGGACCTCGGCGGCCGAGAGCTGTCGGTCAACGTCGTCGACGACTTCGTCGCGCTCTTTGAGAAGGAGCCCAAGTCCTTGCCGGCGACTCGCGTGCGGCACGCGCTTGCGAGCCACTGGGGGAAGGGCTTCCGTGTAAAGACCTCGATCAAGCCAGACGAGCTCCTCGGGGACTTCTTCGACTACCAGCACACGGCCGTCGCGGCGGCGTACTGCGATGTCTTTTCATGCGATGGTCGCGTCGCAGCGGGGATCTCGGCGGCACGGGTTGGGCTCGGCAGGGCGCCGCCGCTGAAACGGAAGCGCCACCCCGGCGGAACGGCCGGATTTGTGGCCGACGTCATGTCGACGCTGGCGTGAGCAGGAGGCGCGGCGCGGGCTCGCTCGCTTCGTCCGGACGGGCGCCGCCGTCATCGTAGGCCTTCGCGATCTTCTTCACCTCGCCGTCCAGCAAATCGCCGAGGTGCGCCGCCAGCTGCCGTCGAACGCTTCGTACCTCTCCTCGTTGGTCACGACGCCCCTCTCTTCTCGCTCTCCGGCGCCTCTTCGAAGTGGGCGAAGAGCTTCGTCCAGCGCGGCGTCGGGCACCTTGCTCGGGTCCCTCAGCAAGCGCTTCTTCACTTCGCGTGCGAGGTCCACCTTCCAACCGGGGGCGAGCGTGGCGCCATGCTTCTGGGCGTAGGCCTCGATCTGCGGAACGATAGGGCGGCCAGCGGCGAGCGCGTCTTTGAAGTCGTCGTCCTTTCCGCGCACGACCCTGCTTACCGCTTCCGCGACGATCACCGCCGGGAGGAGATCCTCAACCTCGGCGCGCTCCAAACCGCCGGCGAAATCACGCACGTTCAGGATCCGCTCTGGCGCGCCCTTGTAGAGAGGTCCGTCCTTTTTGAGCGCGTCCGCGAATTGGCGGCCCTGCTTGTCGTCGTCCAGCACGACCACCGGCGCGGCTTCGTCCTTGGCCGTCACCAGCGTTGCCATCGCATTGACGCCTTTTGCACCTCCTGCAGGGACGAACAGGATCTCTCGGTTCGGGGTGATTTTGCCGCGGGCCACCA
>JAYTHX010000241.1:0-4651 GCA_043732195.1 Polyangiaceae bacterium | reverse complement strand
TTTTCCCCCTCGGTGGTGATTCGCCAGGAATCTTCGCGTGCCGTTCGGCGGCGTTTCTTCCCGGTTGCCTGGAAAGCGCTCGCGTCGTGAGAATAGCTCGTGGACGATGGGATGTCCCGGGCGAGGCTGCGTCGGCGTACCCTTGCTGACAGCGCCTCAGCAGTACGCGCGGACGGAGTCGAGCAGGACGGGCCACTTCACGGGCTTGGTGAGCACGCGCGCGGCCTTCAGCTGCGAGGTCTTGCTCTCGAGATCCGCGGCCCCCGAGACGACGACCACCGGGATCTGCGCGAGCGCCGGGTCGGCGAGCATCTCGGCGCGGAGAATCCAGCCATCCATGACGGGCATCATCAGGTCGAGCAGCACGACGCACGGGGCGGGACCGGCACGCAGCGCGGCGAGCTCTTCCGCGCCGTTGCGCGCGGTCACCAGCGACTCGCGAAACGTGCCGCCGCAGACGTAGACGCGCTTGCCGAGGGACTTCCCGAGGTCGATGCCAGCCTGGATGCTGGCGAGCGGCTGCTTGCGCGTGCCGGCCGCGCCGGCGATCCCGCTCGGGGCCACGAAGACGCCGAAGTTCTCGTTGAACTCGCTGGGGTCGGGCGTGCCGGTGACGATCGGCGCCTTCGGGGGGCTGGCGTCGCCGGCGTCCTGGCGCTCGGGCTCGGGGACGTTCTCCGATGCGCCGGTCGCCGCCGGGTCGGAGCCGAAGCTGCTACATGCCGCGGAGGCCCAGGCGAGGACGAGGACGAGGGCGCTGAAGAGACGGTTGTTTGAAGTGGCCATGATGACCTGGTCCGCCGCCGCGTGCCCCGGTTGCCAACATTCGACGCGAGGGTCGCCCATTCTCGCCCGCTGCGCTCGGCAGTCGGTCCGCTACTCGCAGTCGAGCTCCCCGGTGGGGGTGCGCAGGGCCGTGAGGTCGGCGGCGCTCACCGACTTGCATCGGGCGTTCGGGTCGGCGCAGTACTCCACGTCGTTCGGGACGGCGAAGCCTCCCTTGCACTGGATGGCCTGCGCGCCTGCGGCCGGATCGCAGACCAGCGCGTCGCCGCGGCCCTCGCAGAAGTTGACCGGCGTGGGGCCCGGGGGCGGGGAAGGGGAGGGCGCCGCCGGCGGCGTGCACACGGTCGATCCGAGGAGGTTGTCGAACTCGGGCGAGCTCGAAAGGACGCCGACCGCGTGCCAGGCGCACACGACGGCCTGCTCGACCTCGGGGTCGAGCGTGCGCGCGGCCTCGGCGATCTGCGCGAGCGCGGCGTTCTCGAAGGTCGCGGTCGCCGTCAGCCCGGTCGTCGCCCAGTAGGTCAGCTCGGTGGCGCGCTCCCAGCCGATGCCCCTGGCCACCCCGACCGGTCGCTGAACCGGCGGCGCGTCCTGCGTGAATTTCATGACGGCACCTCCCTGGACGATGAGGGAGAAGGCGCGGTTGCCGATCCCCGAGTTCGCGTGCACACCGCACTGGTCGTTGGCTCGCGACGGCGGAACCTTCTTCGCGCACGTGATGAGATCGCTCAGATGGTCCACGCCCGCCGTGCTGCGCGGGGCGGTCATGCTGCGCAGGACCGGCCCGCCTCCGTTGGCGGCCTTCACGAACAGGTCCTCGCCGATCAAGAAGTTCGCGGCGTCGTCCGGCGAGTCGGCGTGCTCTGCGGCCGCGGCCATCACGTCGGAGAAGGACTCGTTGAGCGCACCCGACTGGTTCTCGTACTTCAGGTTCGAGGTGTGGAACGTGATGAGGTGGGCCAGCTCGTGCGCGACGATGTCGTAGGCGGCGGAGTACGGTAGCTCGTTCGGGTGGACGGCAACATTCCCGTCGCCGAAGTGGATGATGTCCCCCTTCGTCACCGGGTCGATGGTGGCGAACGCGTTCGAGCCGTTGCTGTTGGCGGCCGACTGATCGTGCACCGTGGCGTTCACGTCGAGGCTGAGCGGAAAGACCAGCCCGCTCTTGCCGTGCGCGTCGAAGTTCGCGGCGAACGATCGCAAGAACGCGAGCGCCTTTCGCGTGTGGAAGTGGGCATCGGCCGCGGCGCCCTTCGCGGAGGAGCTCTCGTCCCAGTGGGTTATGTCGTTCGTCTGGATGATGGCTCCCGTGCCGAAGCTGCGGGTGAGGACGCGAAGGTTCGACGTGTCGTCGCTGACCATCTGGAACCTCGACGCCGAGCCCGAGACGGGCGTGACGCTGATGGGCTTCACGTCACGGAAGTCCTTCACGCGGAAGAAGAGGCTGCCGCCGACCGTTGGCTCCTGGACGCGGTGCCCGCCTTCCTCGATCTTGAGGGGGACGCCCGTGGTGGCATCGACGAGCACCGTCGGCGCGAGGCAGCTGCTTTCGGGCGCCGTGACCGCGACGCGGTAGGCGAGCGTCGCTCGCGTCTCGGGGTCGGAGAGGACGCCGAGGTCCGTCGCGGCCACGACCGGGGGCGCGCCCGTCACGGCGCACTCGGCCTGGACGTGCGCGACGGCGGCGGCCATCGCCTCCTCCTGCGTCACGCTGGCGTGCGCGTCGACGTCGGCGAGGTCGGCGCGGAAATCGGTCTCGAGCCAGTACACGGCGCCTTCGGGCGTGAAGTGAGCGGTCGAGCCGGCGCCGAAGATCGGGATCTCGGTGCCTGGCAGGAAGTGGGCGAAGCGGAGGTGGAGGTTCCCGCGCGAGTCGGTCGCCGAGCCCACGAGCTGGAGCTCGTTGGCCCGCCCGCTCGCGTGGAGCGAATCGCGGTAGTGCGTGAAGAACGCCCGCGCGTTCTCCTCCGGGCTACCCGTTCCGATCTTCACGGGCGTCTTTGGCGCGAGGAAGCGAACCTCGTTGCTCCGTGGGTCGGTGTAGACCGTCCACGGTGCGCCCGTGTCCTGCTCGAGCTGCTGGGAGAGGTCGGGACGCTGCGGATCGCTCGAGCAAGCGGCGAGGCCGGCGAAGGCGACGAGGGATGCGAAGGCGACGAGACGAGGCAGCGATTTGCGCATGTCGACGTCTCGGCCTGCCCGCCCGGCAGTTGCGCGAAAACGACCCGCCCTTCCAGTGCGCTGAGAGGATGCCGCGGATCGGCGGTCACGTGCTCTAATGGCGTGCGACTGCGATGAAAGCCCGTGCGCCCAAGATCAAGCCCGGAGCGCTGCTGCCGGGCACGAAATACGTCGTGAACCGGCTCATCGGCGCGGGGGGCATGGGCGTCGTCTACGAGGTGACCAAGCCGCCCGCGATCACGGGCGTGCTCAAGTTGATGGGCCTCGACATCGCGGACGACGTGGCGTTGCAGCGGCGATTCTTCGATGAAGTTCGCATCCTCGCCCAGCTCGATCACCCGAACATCGTGCGCGTGTTCGACTACGACACGCTCGAGGACGGCACACCGTTCTACGTGATGGAGCTGCTCCACGGGGGTACCTTGCGCGATGCAATCGCATCCGTCGGGCGGGTGCCTCCACGCGCCGCGTTCGAGCTGACGCGGCAGCTCTGTAGCGCGCTCCACTGCGCGCACACGCATGAAGTGCAGGTCGTGCATCGCGACATCAAGCCGGACAACATCTTCCTCCACACGCCCAAGCACGGGGAGCCGCTCGTCAAGCTGATCGACTTCGGGGTCAGCGCGTTCTCCGACCGCACGGAGGACGGCACCTTCGCGGGTACCCTCAGCTACGCCGCGCCGGAGCAGATCCAGGGGCTGCCCTCGACGCCCGCCGCCGACATCTATGCGGTGGGATGCGTGCTCTACGAGATGTTGAGCGGCGCTGGCCCGGCGGACGACGTGAGCCACGGCGACGGGCCTTCCGCGGCAGCGCTCGCCTACCTCACTCACGTGCCACGCAGCCTCGCGCAGCTCGCACCGTGGGCGCCGCCCTCGATCGTGTCGCTCGTTCATGCCGCTCTCGAGAAGGACCCGGCACGGCGCCCTGCGAGCGCGCGCGAGTTCGCGGAGCGCCTCGCTGACCTCGAAGAGGCGTCCGCCGAGCCCGACGCTCGCCGCCGTCCGCAAGTCGCTTCACCGAAGGCCGGCGCGCGCGGAGCCGCGCTCCGCACGCTCACGGTCGATTTTGGCAGCCCGCGCGCAGAGGGTCCCGCCCTCGAGGCGGCGGCCATCGCGACCAGCGGAGGGCCGACCGCGGTGGGTCTCGGGCCGGCGCCTCGCCCCGCGGATACGCTCTCCTCGCAGCACTCCGACGCACGCGCACATCCGCGTGGGACGCCGGCTCGACCGATCCTCGCCGCAGCCGCGGTTGCGTGCTTGCTCGCCGGCGGCGTGGCGCTCTTCTCCGCCGCGCGGAGGACGGGAGCTCATCCCGGCAGCGCTGCACAGACCCCGGTCGAGCGCGCGTCATCCTTTTCTCTCCTCGCGCAGCCGCCGCCGTCGTCCGCGCCGCAGGAAGGCGCAGGCGAAGCGGCGCCCAGCGCAGCTGCGCCGCCGACGTCGACCGCCGCGCCCGCGCCGCCGCTGCGTCCAGGACGAATCGCGCCGCCGCGGACGCCGAGCAGGGCGACGGGTGCGGCACCTTCGGTCGCTCTCCCGCCTCCCGCACATGCGGCTTCGCCGCCCGCGTCGGTCGAAGTCCGTCGGCCGGCGCCCGCAGACGACCTGATCCGCACCGGCCCCTGAGCCTCCGCTTCGCGGATTTTGCGGGGCGTCGCGTTGTCGATGAACTACGATGCCGC
>JAYTHX010000240.1:0-14329 GCA_043732195.1 Polyangiaceae bacterium | reverse complement strand
CGAGGTTACCGTGGATGTCGGAGACGCAGAGGAGGAGCATCGAATCGGGCGCACCTTAGCAGTGACGCGTGCAAACGCGAGGCCCGTGCGCGAGCGCTTCGACAGGCGCGAGTAAGCTCCGACGCCTGCGCCAGAGCTCGAAAGCGTCCCTCGTACTGTTCGTTGCGGTCGCGTGCGCGGTCGCGACGTGCGGGCTCGCGTGCGGCTTCGACGGTCAGGCGTCGCTCGCGGGGGCTGGCGCAGCGGCGTCACCGTCCTCCCCGTCGGCGGCGCCGCCCGGCCCTTCGTCGGCGCCGCCGCCCGCGGGCGACGCGGATGGTGGGGACGACGCGACCAAGCCCATCGCCACCTGCGCCGACGGCGTCCTCTCGTTCGACGGGACCGACGACATCGCGACCGTGCCCGACGACGCCGCGCTCGATCTCCGGGACGACTTCACGGTCGAGGCCTGGATCAAGCCCGGCCCCCGCGCCCTGGTGGACGTGGAGATGGACGTGGTCTCGCATCACAGCCCGACCGCGAGCCAGGGCTGGTCGCTGATCGTGAAGAACGGCCGCGTCGAGGTGGTCGTCTTCGGGAGAAACGCGCTCGGGGCCATCGCGTACAGCGCCGGCAACGGCGTGCGCGAGGGCGACGCGATGCGCATCTATTACGACGGTCAGCGGCGCTCGATGCAGACGCTGGGCACGTTCTTCGGACGCGACACGTACGCGGGCGCGCTGCGGTTCGGTCGGGCCGCCTCCGCGCCGACGTCCCCTTACGAGGGCGAGATCGACGACGTCCGGCTCTCCAAGATCGCCCGCTACGCGACCCGCCAAGATCCCGAAGCCCCTGGTCGCGCACCCGGTCGACGCCTCGACGGTCGCGGCCTGGCGCTTCGACGAGCCGAGCGGGCCTGCCCTCGTCGACGCCGCGAAGCTGAATCACGACGGGACCCTGCCGCCCGACGCGACCGGCGCCACGCGGGTGGCGAACGCGCCGTGCATCAGCGCGCGCTGAACGTCATCAGGTCACGTCGCGGCCCTGAGCTCCGCGACGATGGCGCGCACCGCGGCGAGGCGCGCCTGGGGTGAGATCCCGTCCTCGATCTTGCGGACGATCGCCGAGCCGACGACCACGCCGTCGGCCTCGGCCCCGGCGGTGCGCGCGGCGGCGCCGGAGTCGATGCCGAAGCCGACGACGGTGGGGAGGCCAGTGATGCCGCGGACGCGCGCGGCCTGCTTGCTCGCGTCGGCGAGGACGCTCGTGACGCCCGCGCCGCCGGTCACGCCCATCATCGAGACGTAGTAGACGAACGGCACCGGAAAGCGCTTCGCGATGTCGGCGATCTTTGCGATGCGGTCCGGGGTGGTGGTCGGCGCGACGAGCGGGACCACGCCCAGCTCGCGCGCGCTGGCGAGCGCGCGCAGTGAGAGCGACTCGTCGATGGGGAGATCGACGACCAGGAAGGCGTCGACCCCGGCGTCGGCCGCGAGCGCGACAACGCGCTCCTCGCCGCGCACGAACAGCGGGTTGTAGTAGCCGAAGAGCACGATCGGGACGTCGCTGCGGGCGCGGACGCCGCGCGCGACGCGCAGCGTGGCCTCCAGGCCGCCGCCCCGGGCGAGCGCGCGCTGGCTGGCGCGGGCGATGGCCGGTCCATCGGCGGTGGGATCGCTGAAGGGCATGCCTAGCTCGAGCACGTCGGCGCCCGCTTCCGCGCATGCCACCGCGAGATCGATCGACTCGGCCTCGTCGGGATCGCCGCAGCACAGGTACGTGACGAGCGCCTTGTGATGCCCGTCCTCGCTTGCGGCGCGGCGCGCGAGCGCTTGCTCGAGGCGACCCATCAGAGGAGCCTCGCGAGGAGCGTCTCGAGATCCTTGTCGCCGCGGCCGGAGAGACAGAGGAGGAGCGTGGCGGGGCGGCCGAGCGCCTGCGCGAGATCGGTGGCGATGCCGCCGAGCTTCGCGATGGGGTGCGCGGTCTCGAGCGCGGGGAGAATGCCCTCGGTACGCGCGACGAGCGACACCGCCGCGAGCGCCTCCTCATCGGTGGCAGAGAGGTAGGTCGCGCGCTGGGAGTCCTTGAGGAAGGAGTGCTCGGGGCCTACGCCGGGATAGTCGAGGCCCGCGCTGATGGAGTGAGCCTCCTGGATCTGCCCTTCGGCGTCGCAGAGCACGTAGCTCTTCGACCCGTGGAGCACGCCGATGCGGCCGGCGGTCAGCGTGGCGGCGTGCTGGCCGCTCGTCACGCCGTGCCCGGCGGCCTCGACGCCGTAGAGGCGGACGCTCGCGTCACCCAGGAAGCCGCGAAACATTCCGATGGCGTTGGAGCCGCCGCCCACGCAGGCGATGGCTGCGTCGGGCAGGGCCCCAGTGCGTTCGAGCAGCTGCGCGCGTGACTCGTCGCCGATGACCGTCTGGAAGCGCGCGACGAGCTCGGGGTAGGGATGCGGACCGGCGGCGCTGCCGATGCAGTAGTGCGTGGTGGCGACGTTCGTCACCCAGTCGCGGAGCGCCTCGTTCATCGCGTCCTTGAGGGTGCGCGAGCCCGACTGCACGGCGATGACCTGGGCGCCGAGGAGCCTCATGCGGCCGACGTTCGGCGCCTGGCGCTTGACGTCCGCCTCTCCCATGTAGACCTCGCACGGCAGGCCGAAGAGCGCACATGCGGTTGCGGTCGCAACGCCGTGCTGCCCTGCGCCGGTCTCGGCGATGATGCGGGTCTTGCCCATCTTCTTCGCGAGGAGCACCTGGCCGAGCGCGTTGTTGATCTTGTGCGCGCCGGTGTGGCAGAGGTCCTCGCGCTTCAGGAAGAGGCGCCCGAGTGAAGTCCCGCTGGGGTCGATGGCGGCCGCGAGCCGGCTCGCCTCGGTGAGCGGCGTGGGACGGCCGACGTAGTGCGTGAGCAGGCTGCGGAGCTCGGCGTCGAAGGCGGGCTGCGAAACGATGCGATCGACGGCGTCAGCGAGCTCGTCGAGCGCGGGGATGAGGGTCTCGGAGACGTAGCGTCCGCCGAACGCTCCGTACCAGCCGGCGCCGAGGGGAGGTTGTTGCACCCCGGGAGCCTAGCAGCCAGACTGCTCGGTCGTCATGGGCGGCCACGACGTGCACCGGCCGCGCTTGCTCGAGACCGACCTCCCCGCGCGTCTCGATCCCCTTCCGTGGAGCGCGTGGCACTGGCGGGTCGTCCTCGCGTTCGGGATCACGCGCTCGGGATCACCTGGCTGCTCGACGGGCTCGAGGTGACGCTCGTGGGCGCCGTGGCCAACGTGCTGGGCAAGCCGGAGCTCGCGGTGCTCGCCGAGGGGCGATCCTTCGAGGAAATCGCCGCGCTCGACGACGCGATCACCCGAGAGGGCTCCGCGCGGTGAGGCACCAGTGCGGCGCCTCGAGGCCACCGCGGGCCACGATCGTCGCATCGATCGCGACGTCCTGGTAGCCCGCGTTCTCCACGAGCGCGCGCAGCACCTCGGCATCGGCGCTCGCGAACGGCCCTGGCCCACACGCGCACGCGCGGTCGCGCACGTGCTCGAGGAGGATGAGCCAGCCGCCGGGGCGCAGCGCGCGCCGCAGCGTGGCGAGGGCCGGACGCGGATCGGCGAAGCAACGCGTCATCAGACGGGCGAACACCCGGTCGAAGGAGTGCTCGAAGCCGTAGGTCAGCACGTCGCCGTAGGCGACGCTCGCATTGGACGGCGCGATGGCGCGGGCCTCGCGCGCCGCCTCCGGCGACGAGGAGGAACACCCATCGAGGCCGACGACGACCCCGTGCTTGCCGACGAGGCGCGCCAGATCGAGCGTGCTCGCGAACGAGCCGCATCCGACGTCGAGTACGCGCTCGCCGGCGCGCGGAGGATGCAGCGCGAGGGCCATCACGCAGTAGGCGCTCGGCGCGAGGCACGCGCTCACGTCGCGTCTCCCCGCGCCTTCCGCGGCGCTCGCGGCCGCCGCGCGGTCGGCGCCTTGACGTCGATCACGCCGAGGGCCAGCGCTCGCTCGGTCACGCGCAGGCTCTCGAACGCGCCGCGCCGATCGATCTCCAGCAGCGTCGCCCAGACGTGACGGCACGCGGCGGGGCCGAGGATCTTCGCCGAACACGTGCACGCCGAGGAGAGGCAGCCGCCCGCGACCCGCAGCACGACGTGCAGCGTGCGCTTGCCCTTCACGTCCGCCTCGATCGCGCTCTCCGACACGCTGACGAAGTCGACGCGCTTGCGCAGGAAATACCGGTAGCCGCGGACGCACGCCAGCGGCGGAAACGAGCGCGCGACGCGATCGGCGACCGACACGCGGCGCCGCTCGGGCGGTCGCTGGGGCGGTCGCTGGGGCGAGGGCGCGACGAGAGGAGGAGGGGCGGGGACGAGGGCTCGGGAGATCGTGGGCATGACGGCGGGTCGTCAGCGATGCGCGTGCCATGATCGCGATCGAACGATCTCGCGTGCTTGCCGCCGTGAGGGGGTGGCCCGGCCAGGCCAAGGGGTGGCCTGGGCCAGTCAGTCGCCGGAGCGCGTTCAGCGCGCTTCGCACGCTTGGTCGAGCAGCAGCAGCGTGTCGAGCATGGCGGAGATCTGCTCCGAACGCGGCGCGATCAGCGACCAGCGATCGACGGCGAACTGGAGGCTCTCTACTTTCTGGAGAAGGTCACGGCGCGTGGTCCCGGCGTGGCGCTGCTCGGCCTTCGCGCGCACATCGCGGAGCAGCTGGTGAACGGCGACCTTCGGATCGACATACCGCGCCTCGATGCTCGCCGGACCGACCGCTCCGAAGCTGCTGCTCGTGGCCATGTGTTGACGTTCCCGCGCGCGGTTGAAGGAAGCGCGCCGAACCTAGCTCAGGGGGGGCGAGCCCGATGCGGCGCTGCTTGTCGAGGCGCGGATTCCGTACCAGCTGCAAGTGCCTGATCCCGCGTCGCGGATCGGAGCGCGGTCGTTCACCCGAGAACGCTGTGGAATGCACTTTCGAAAGGCGGGCGCCGCCTGGGCCCTCTTCATGCCTCGTCGACGACGGCGCGGAGCAGCCGGCTCACGCATCCCTCGAGCGAGCTGTCGCCCGTCTTCGTGAGGATCACCTGGACCTGCTTCTTCACCGTGCTCGCAGCGACGCCGCGGAGATCCGGCAGCCGCGAGCGCTGCGCGCCGTGCGCGGCGAGCTCGAGGACCGCCGCCTCCGCGCCGGTGAGGTCGTACTCGACCACCCAGCGCTCGACGAGGGCGGCGATCTTCTCCTCGCGTGCGCGCAGCTTGGCGCGCGTCCGCACCGCGAAGATCCCGATCTCGCGGGTGTCGACGGGCTTCAGCAGGAACGACACGCCGAGGTGATGGGCCTCCGCGAGCCGGCGTTCGTCGACCCGGCCCGAGACGACCAGCGCCGACATGAACGGGTCCTGCGCGCGCGCATCGGTGATGACCTCGAGGCCCGAGCCGTCGGGCAAGCCGACATCGACGACGAGCGCCGTGAAGGACTGGGTCTTCAGCCGGCTGCGCGCCTCTTCCACGGTGGTGACCAGCTCGGTCCGACCGTGCTCCGACAGCGCCCGGACCAGGATGCGCCCAACCAGCTCGTCATCCTCCGCGATCAAGAACGAGACGACGCTATCCACCTCACCAGGATCCCACGCGGCGCACCGTTACGCCAGCGCTTGCCCACATCTTCGGTTTGCCTCAGTTGGGCGGGCCGGTCTCGACGGGTGCTGGGCGGCCGGAAAGCATGCCGGCCCGCCTACATGCGGAAACTTTTTGCCCGCCCGAGCGTTCGACCCCGATGGATCCCACCTCCCGCGCGACCCTCGATCAAACCTACGCCGCCCCGCGCGCCGCGGCGCTTTCGCCCGAGACCGCGGTGACCCGCCTGCGCCGCCGTGCCGGGCTGCTCCTCGCGGGGTCGGCGGCGCTGTTCGCGCTCACGTTCGGCGCCATGGTCGCCACGAACAGTGCGAAGCCCGGGGCGCTGGCGTTCCTCGTCGCCGCGGGCGTCGCCGCGGTGGGGGCGGGATACCGCGTGGTCGCGGTGGTCAAAGGCGCGGGCGCCGGCCTCGGCGCATCCGCGGCGCTGGGCTCCGTCGCGCTGAGCGCGCTCAACGTCGGCATGACGCTCCTCGGCCTCGTCAGCGCGTTCATCTCGACGATGAGCTTCACGCGCGGACGGCAGATCCGCTTCTTCGGCAAGATCCCGCTGCCTCCGGTGCAGGCGGGCGCCGCCTGGACGACCTCCGCCGCCTCGCTCTCGACCCTCGACCGCGATCTCCCCGGCGACCAGCTCGCACCGCGCCAGGCGCTCGCCGCCCAGTGGCGCGAGAACGGCCGCACCGAGCACGCGTCCGTCGCGGCATTCGCGCGCCTCACGCTGGACCTGATTTCGCTCGGCGCTCCTCCCGAGCTCGTCGTCGACGCGAATCGTGACGCGCTCGACGAGATCCGCCACGCGCAGCTCTGCTTCGGACTCGCGCGCCCCCTCTCGACGACGCGCATCCTCGCGCTCGGGCAGCTCGCGGTCGACTCGCTCATCGACGGCGCGCTCCACGAGGGCGTGTCAGCCCGGATCATCGCAAAGCTCGCGCGCCGCTGCGAGGTCGCGGCTATCGAGGTGATGCTCAAGGAGATCGCCGCCGACGAAGGCCGGCACGCGCGCCACGGCTGGGACGTCGTGCTCTGGTGCCTCGCCGAAGGCGGCGAGCCGGTGGCGCGTGCGCTCGAAGGCGCGCTCCATTCGCTGCCGAAGAAGATTGCCTCCTCCATGCCCGCCGCCGCGCGCGACGGCAGCTGGGAGCGACTCGGCATCATGGGCGAGGCGCTCGAGGCCGAGGAGCACGCGGCGACGCTCGCGTACGTGGAGCGCCGCACCGCGCAGGCCATCGGCGCGCAGCGGGCGGCGCGTCAGGTCGCTCTGGGGTACGGGAACGTGTCGGTCGGCTGAGTCGGGACCGTCTACGTCCTCAGTTCTCGGGCGGGATCACGATGGCGCCGGTCTTCACGATCTCGAAGTCCGAGCCCTTCACGTTGCGGAGGTTCGAGAGGAGCGCGTCCATCTCGGGCTCCCACGCATCGTTGCTCTCACCGCTGATGTACCAATCGGACCCGTTGTCCGCCAGAATGACGCCGTACTTCTTCATCGCGGTGGCGATGATCTTCGACGTGGCGGAGAAGGCGGAGTCGTCGAACGTCGCCTTGAGGCGGAGGCGCAGGCCCATGGGCGGCAGCGAGGGATTGGCATCGCCCGCGGCGTGCGTGGCGGGATGGATGTACGCCTGGCGCGACCTGCTCATCGTGAAGCGGATGGCGTGCGTGATCTCGCCGCGCTGGATCTCTTCCCACCGGACGAGGCCAGGGAGGACCGCGAGGCCGGCCGCGTCGGCCGAGGTCCAGCCCTCGGTGCGGAGGTTGTTCGAGTCAAGCTTCCAGATCGCGGCGCTCGCCGCGGTGAAACCGCCGGCCGCGGGGTTCTGCGTGTTGTACAGCTCGTAGAGGACGCAGTGATCGGGCGCGCTGTCGTTCGCGAGGAAAAGCGCATGGCGGTCGCTCGTGCTCTTCGCGCCGGGGCCGCCCTCGATCTTCACGTCGAGCGAGATCGGGTAGCAGAAGTCGCCGCCGCCGCCGGGGCAGGGGAGCTTGTCGCTTTCGCGCGGGCCGTAGCTGGTGTTCCAGCGGATGGGCACGGGGGTCGCCGCCTTGCCGACGGTGATCGGGATGCCGTAGTTGTCCGCGGCGGTTCCCCAGTCGGGGTGCATGCCCGTGCCGAGCGCCATGCCAGGCATGACGCTGCCCATGAGCGCGGTATCGAGCGGCTCGCCCGCGACGATCGTGTTCCAGCCGTTGTCGTTCGGGAAGATGCGGCAGCCTGCGTGCATCGTGCCTGGGCCGGAGACCGCGCCGCTCGAGCCGCTCGTCCCGCCGCTCGAGCCCGAGGTGCCACCGCTCGTGCCCTCACCGCTCGAGCCGCTCGAGCCGCTCGTTCCGCCGCTCGAGCCGGAGGTGCCGCTCGAGCCGCTCGTCGTGTCGTCGCTGCTGCCGCTGCAGCCCGCGAATGCGGCGGTGGCGGTGACGGCGAGGCCCGCGGCAAGGATGGTCAGGGTGCGCATTGGATCTCCCGACCTGGAGCGTATCCCACGCAACCGTCGCGCGCTGCGGCCGATGGTGCTGCCGATGACCATCGACTCGGGACCGCTCGGCGCCCCCTCCGAAGGGACCATGGAGTGCCGGACCGGCGCGATCTTGCTACGGGAAGGGGCGCGCGCCGTGGGCTCCACGTTCGCCCGCCCCTGGGACTCCGAGCCCGAGCGCGAGCCCGGGGCCGAGGCGCCGACGCCCGCGCCTCCGCCGTTGCCGCTCCCGCTCCCGCCTCTTCCACCCCTTCCGCTGGCCATCGCGCGCGCGGGCTCCCCGGCGCGCGACTCGGCCCCGGCGCGTCGGACCGACCTACCCGTCTCGGTCCCGTGGAGCTTCGCGGGCGCCTTCGCGCTCGGCGCAGCGATCGCCGCGCTCGCGGGGCTCGTCCTCGAGCGAGGCGCCGTCGAGCTCGCGGCGCTCGCCTCGGCGGTGGCCGGCGGCATGACGCTGAGCGCGGCGCTCGGCCGGCTGTCGCGCAGCGGCCGTCGTGGAGGCACGAGACCCGCGCGCGAGAGGCGCTGATGCGCCGTTCAGCGATTCGTGGTCAGGTCCGCGCGCTCGCCCAGCGCGCCGCGCGCCAGGACCTCCACCGCGTCGGCGAGGGCTGGAGTCTCGGCGCTCGCCGCCGCTCCGAGGCCGACGACGTAGCGCGCGACCTGGAGGATCGCGTTCGTCTCGACCGTCACGCGAATGCGATTGTTGGAGAGCCCCTCGACCCTCATCGACGCGAGGAGGTTGTTCTGGACCCAGCGTGATTCGGGATCGCGCACCACGAACGAGAGCTCCGCGATGGCGCCGCCGGCGTTGAAACCGTCGACGCTGGCGCGGAGAAAGTCCTCGACCGTCTCGGGCGGCGAGGCGCGGAACGGGACCTGGGGATCGAGGTGCGCCGAGACGATGTTCTCGACGCGAAACCATTTCAGCTTGTCGTCGCGGTGGCACGTTGCGACGAAGCGCGCAGGGCTTCCCAGCATCACGCGCTGCACCGAACCGTGGCGGGTCGACATCTGGCCGCGGCTCGCCGTGAAGTAGTGGAAGGCGAGGGATACCTTCTTGGCCGCGGCGTCCTCCACGACCGGGAGGTACTGCTCCTCTTGCTTCGTCGATGTCGGCGGCACCACGGCGGTGTTGAGGCTGCCTTCGTTGACGAGCGCGTTGCCCTTCGGCAGGTTGCGCAGCACGGTGTCGAGCAAGCCGTCCCGCGCCTTTCCCTGCGGGAGGCGCATGAGCAGGCGCAGGAGCTCCGGCATCTGGTCGCGCGTGAAGAGGATGCCGCCGGGGAACCAGTCCCTCGGCACGCTCCAGTACACGTGCGGGTGGTCCTCCTCGCGCTCGAGGTTGAAGATGCTTTCGAGCTCGCGGAGCCGGTCGCGCACCGCGGGGGTCGTGAGGTCGAGTCGCTCGGCGAGCGCCTTCTGCGTCCACGTGCGTTGCTCGAGGAACGCCTGCACGATCTGGACGACGGTGACGGTGCTGCTTCGTTGACCCACGAGCGGATGTTAACCGGAACGCTGCAGCCGCTCCTGGTAATCTGGGGTGCCATGGCTCTTGCGCACGCGGTCGTGACGGCGCTTCCCGCACCCGGCGAGCAGCCGCGCGCGCCGGAACGATGGATGCTCTTCCTCCACGGCATCCTCGGCACCGGCGCGAACTGGCGCACGTTCGCCAAGCAGATGATCGCGGCCGAGCCGACGTGGGGCGCCGTGCTCGTCGATCTGCGCCTGCATGGGGAGTCCCAGCAGGGCTTTCCGCCGCCGCACACCATCGCGGCCGCCGCGCGCGATGTGGCCGAGCTCGCGGCGGCGGTCGAGGCCGAGCACGAGGGCAAGGTACGTGGTGTGCTCGCGCACAGCTTCGGAGGCAAGGTCGCCCTCGAACTCGCGACGCAGCGTGCTGGGGATCTCGATCACGTGTTCGTCGTCGACTCGACGCCCAGCGCTCGACCGGATCATCGCGGATCGGAGTCCACACAGCACATCGTCGATCTGCTGAACGAGCTCCCGACCGAGTTCGAGAGCCGCGCGGCGTTCACGGCGTGGATGGAGGCGCGCGGCGTCTCGCGCGCCACGGCGATGTGGCTCGCGATGAACGTGCGCGCCGTCCCGAACACGACGCGCTTTGTGTTCCGCATCGACCTCGTGGGGATCCGCGCGCTGCTCGCGGACTACTTCACGACCGATCTCTGGGACATCCTCGAGCAGCCACGCGGCGTCATGCGCGCGCATCTCGTGGTGGGCGGCAAGTCGGGCGTGGTCGACGTCGCGGACCGCGCGCATGCGCTGCGCTGCCCGCGGACGACGCTCGACGTCATCGAGAAGGCGGACCACTGGGTGCACGTGGATGCGCCCGAGGAGCTGAAGGCGATCGTGCTGGGCCACCTGCAGGCCTGACCCGCGGAGCGACCGCCTTCGCGCGCGCTCAGCTTGCGTCGGGCTTCGCGTCCTCGTCACTGTCGTCGTCGTCGTCGTCGTCGTCGTCGTCGTCGTCGTCGTCGTCGTCCTTCGCCGCGATGGCCTCGCCGGCCTTCGGCGTGAAGACGACGCGGCCGTCGCCGTTGGAGTCCGCCATCGCCTTCGGTAGCTCCGCGTACTCGGCGGGCACCTCGCCGATGTCCTTCCCGCGCTCGAGCGCGCCGAGCTCCTGCGCGACCCACACGTCGAACGGCACGAAGCCGCCGATGCGCGCCACGCCGGCGTCCCACGACAGCTGGAGCACCGGGTACTCACCCGCCTCGTCGGGCGTGCCGATGTACATGCACGACGGCCGCGAGACCTCGCCGTTGAAGTACACGACGTCCTCGGTCAGCATCTCGTACGCCTCGGCGAACGCCGCGACGGCTTCCTCGCCGAACGCCTCCTCGATGACCTCCTCGAGGGAGGTGCCCTCGATCTCCGCCTCCTCGTCGTCGTAGTCGATGCCGATCCAGTCGGTGTCGGCCGCGAGGAGCTCCTTCATGCCGGCCGAGATCTTCTCGCCGTTCGGGAGCACCATCTTCTTCGCGAGCGAAGCGCCGAGCGGCTCCGGCGCGGAGATGATCCCGCTCGCGCTCGCCGACGCCACCGCCTTCTTCACGAGCTTGGCGCCGCGAAGAGAACCCGAGTCTTTTTTCGATGCCATGAGGCGACCTTCGGCGAGGTGGCCGGCGGCGTCAACGCGGCACGACGTCCCTCGGCCGCACGCGCGTCCGCTGCCGAAACGTTCACGCGATCCGCTAAGGTTGCGCGCGATGGCCGACGCTGCGTCTCCGTTCGATCCCGCGCTCCGCATCGCCGAGGAGCTGCGCCTTGCGCCCGCGGGCGTGCGCGCCGTCGCCCGGCTCCTCGCGGAGGGGGCGACCGTGCCCTTCATCGCGCGCTACCGCAAGGAGCAGACGGGCGGTCTCGACGAGGTGCAGATCCGCGCCATCGAAGAGAAACGGGACTACCTCGTCGAGCTCGAGGATCGCCGCCGGACCATCCTCTCGGCGATCGACGACCAGGGGAAGCTCACGCCCGAGCTGCGGCGCGCCATCGAGGCGTGCCGGGTGAAGTCGGAGCTCGAGGACCTCTATCTTCCGTACAAGGTGAAGCGCCGCACGCGCGCCATGATCGCGCGCGAGCGCGGCCTCGAGCCGCTCGCGCGGCGCATCCTGGCGCAGCCGCAGAGCGGCGATCCGCGCAAGGAGGCCGCGCTCTTCGTGAACGCGCAGAAGGAGGTGCCCGATGCCGACGCGGCGCTCGCCGGCGCGCGCGACATCGTCGCGGAGATGGTCGCGGAGCGCTCCGACGTGCGCGCCACGGTGCGGGCGCGCTTCGACCGCGAGGGCATGGTAGAGACGTCCGCCGTCGCCGCGAAGACGAAGGTGCCCACGAAGTTCGAATCGTACTACGACTTCTCGGAGAAGAAGCAGACCATCCCTTCGTACCGCTTCCTCGCCATCCTGCGCGGCGAGGAGGAGGGCGTGCTGCGGGTGAAGGTGCGCGTGGACGAGGATGCCCTCGCGTTCGACCTCGCCGGCAAGGTGGGCTGGCGCCGCGGCGCGCCGTTCGCAGGCGAGCTCAAGGACGCCGTCGTCGACGCCACGAAGCGCCTGCTCATGCCGTCGATCGAGACCGACGTGCGCGGTGACCTCAAGGAGGTCGCCGACCTCGATGCGGTGAAGGTCTTCGCCGACAACATCCGCGAGCTGCTGCTCGCGCCGCCGTTCGGTCGCAACGTGGTGCTAGGCATCGACCCTGGTCAGCGCACCGGCTGCAAGTGCGTCGTGGTGGACGATACCGGCAAGCTCCTCACGCACGCGCTGATCCAGCTGGTGGGCGGGCCGGCGGCGCTCGATCAGGCGCGGCAGACGCTCGCGGCGCTGCTCGCGAAGTACGCGCCGGTGGCGGTGGCGGTCGGCAACGGCACGCACGGGCGCGAGACCGCCGACTTCACGCGCGACGTGCTCGCGAAGCTGCCCGCGGGGCCGCAGGGCCAGAAGCCGAAGGCGATGGTGGTGCTGGTCAGCGAGTCGGGGGCGTCGGTGTACTCGGCGAGTGACGTCGCGCGCGAGGAGTTCCCGGATCTCGACCTCACGGTCCGCGGCGCGATCTCGATCGCGCGGCGGCTCCAGGATCCACTGGCCGAGCTCGTGAAGATCGATCCCAAGGCCATCGGTGTGGGGCAGTACCAGCACGACGTGCCGCCCGCGATGCTGCGCAAGAAGCTCGACGAGGTCATCGAGTCCTGCGTGAACGCGGTCGGCGTCGAGCTCAACACCGCGAGCGCGCAGCTCCTCGGTCGCGTGGCCGGCGTCGGTCCGGCGCTCGCGAAGAAGATCGTCGCCTACCGCGAGAAGGCGGGCGCGTTCTGCTCGCGGCGCGACCTGCTGAAGGTGCCGAGCCTCGGGCCGAAGGCCTTCGAGCAGGCGGCCGGCTTCGTGCGCATCCGCGGCGCTGCGAACCCGCTCGATGCGAGCGCCGTCCACCCCGAGCGCTACGCCCTCGTGGAGCGGATGGCGAAGGACGCGGGCGTCGAGCTGCGCGCGCTCGTGGGCAACGAGGCGCTCGCCGCGAAGATCCCGTGGCCGAAGTACGTCGCCGAGGACGTCGGACTGCCGACCCTGGAGGACATCCGCCGCGAGCTCGCGAAGCCGGGACGGGATCCGCGCTCGTCGTTCGAGGCGCCGACGTTCCGCGACGACGTGCGCACCATCGAGGACGTGAAGCCGGGCATGGAGCTCGAGGGCACGGTCACGAACGTCACGGCCTTCGGAGCCTTCGTCGACATCGGCGTGCACCAGGACGGCCTCGTGCACGTCTCGCAGCTCTCGGACCGCTTCGTGAAGGATCCGCATGCGGTCGTGCACGTGGGCGATCGCGTGAAGGTGCGGGTCCTCGAGATCGATATGCCGCGCAAACGCATCTCGCTCACCGCGAAGAGCAAGCCCGCCGGCTCCTGAGCGCCTACTTCGCGCTGGCCGCCGCTTCGCAGCCCACGAGGCCGCGGTCGAAGCAGTGCGTCTTCATGCACGCGCGGGTCTTCTCGCGCCCCGCATCGGTCATGCCGGAGAGCAGCTGGCGACACTCGGCCATCGCGGGAGCCACCGGGGAGGCGCCGCACGCCTCGATGATGGCGTGGCACAGCGTGGTGACGGGCGACGGCGGCGCCGACGCGTCGGCGCCCGTGGCGGGGCCCGGCGGCACATCGGGGCAGGCGTTCGAGAGCGCGAGGTGACCGCACAGGTGGATGCGGCTCGGATCGCAGCGCTCCGCGCCGTTCAGCTTCGTGATGCACTCCATGGCCGCGGCAGCGACGCGCGGCTTGAGCGACTGCCTCAGCTCGTTGCAGCGGACGCTCGCGGCGCTCCCGCAGCCCCCCTCGACGGTGGGGAGACCAGGGCCGGGGCAGTCGCCGATGGGCGTGGCGACCGCGTCATCGCAGGTAGGCGCCGCCAGGGCGAGCGGAAGCGGGGGCGGCGGCGCGCTGGTGGCGGGCGCCATCGACGCCGACGCCGCTGGCGTCGGGTGCGGGGGCTCGGCGACGGGCGCCGGCACGCGCCCCACCAACGTGTCGACCACCGGGAACACGCGCTTTTCCGCGGCGACGTACCCGCCGGCCCCGCCCGCTGCGAGCGTGGTCACGAGCATGAGGAACGAGCCTCGGTCGACGTTCATGCCTTTGGCGTAGCACGTCCGTGCCGGATGCCGGGCCGCCCGCCGTCCACCCGTCGCACCTCAGACGACGAAGTCGAGCAACTGCAGGCGCACGCTGTAGTCGTCGAGC